>JACCTC010000123.1 GCA_013812655.1 Deltaproteobacteria bacterium
CTGCCGCGCTCGCGGCCGGCAAGCCGGTGGTCACCGCGAACAAGGCGCTGCTCGCGCGCAAGCTCGCCGAGCTCGGCGTGCTCGCCCAGCGGACCGAGACCCCGCTGCTCTGCGAGGCGGCCGCGGCCGCCGCGCTGCCCATCATCCGCCACCTCTCGCACCGCGCCGACGAGATCGACAGCCTCGCCGCGATCGTCAACGGCACCTGCAACTACATCATCACGCGCCTCGAGCAGGACGAGTGGGCGCTCGATCGCGCGATCGCCGAGGCCCAGCGACTCGGGCTCGCCGAGGCCGATCCATCCGCCGACATCGACGGCCACGACGCCGCCGCGAAGCTGTCGATCCTCGCGTACCGCGCGTTCGGCGCGTGGGTCCCGCCCGACGTGATGTCGGTGCGCGGCATCGGCGAATTGTGGCCGGCCGACTGCGATCTCGCCGAGTCGATGGGCTTCCGGATCCGGCTCGTCGCGCACGCGGCCCGGCGCGGCCAGGAGCTGTCCGCTGCCGTCGAGCCGCTGCTGCTCCCCGACTGGCACCTGCTCGCCTCCGTCGAGGAGGAGTACAACGCGGTGTATCTGCGGTGCGCCGCATCGGGAGACCTCAGCCTGTTCGGCAAGGGCGCCGGCGCGCTGCCGACCGCGACCGCCGTGCTCGGCGATCTGATCGATCTCGCCCAGGACAACTCGGTGCAGTGGCCCGCACCGCGCCGGATCACGCCGTGCGCATCGCCCGCGCGCCGCCACTACCTGCGCGTCACCGCCGAGCCCCACCCCGGCCTCGCACGCCGGATCGACAGCCTGGTGCGCCGCGCCGGGCTCAGCGTGCAGAACCGGGCCTCGCGCGGCGAGCCGCTCGTGATGCACCAGGGCTTCGTGATCTCGCCGAGCGACGACGCGACGATCACCGATGTCGTCGGCCAGCTCCGCGAGCTCGGCCGCGTCGAGCAGGTGCTGTGGCTCGGGGTCGCCGATGAGTGACGTCACGCCGTGGCTCGATCCTGAGACCTGCCCGGCCGAGCGCCCGCCCCTCGCGCGCATGGGCAGCGCGACCCGCGAGCTCCACACCGCGCTCGACGCCCGCGCCCGCACCGAGGGCGTCGCGTGGCTGCACCCCGACCACCGCACGATCCAGCGTGACCTGCTCGGCTCGCCGAACGTCGTCGCGTGGCAGGAGGCGAAGCAGGCTTTCATGATCCGCGGCGACGGCGCGTGGTCCGAGCTACCGCACCTCTACGCGCGCTACGGCACGCCCGCGACCGCCGAGCTGATCGCGGCGCTGCGCGAGCTCGAGGGCGCGCGCACAGCATTCGTCACCGACTGCGGCATGCAGGCGTTCGCGCTGGTCGCCGATGTCTTACTGGTCCCGGGCTCGCACGCGGTCGTGCTGCGGCAGGTCTACAACAAGACCAAGACGTTCATGGAGTGGAGCGCGCGGCGCGTCGGCGCGACCGTGACGTTCGTCGACGACGGCGATCCGGCCGCGGTCGCCGCGGCGATCACGCCCGCCACGCGCTTCGTGTTCGCCGAGACCTTCACCAATCCGCTGATGCGCGCGCAGGACATCCCCGCGCTCGTCGCCGGCATCCGCGCGAAGAACCCAACGACCGTGCTCGTGATCGACTCGACGATCGCGACCCCGTGGGCCTTCCGCCAGCCGCTGCTCGCCGGGGGCGTCGGCGTCGTGATCGGCAGCCTGACGAAGTCGCTCGGCGGCCAGGACGCCGCGCTCGGCGGCTACATCGCGACCGACGACGCGGACCTCGGCAACCAGATCATGGACCTGATCGCGATGCGCGGCGGCATCCTCGACGACGCCCGCGCCCGCGCCGTCGTGCCCGATCTCGTCGACGGCACGGCCGCCGCTCGCCACGCCCGCCGCTGCACGACCGCCGCCCGGGTAGCAAACTTCCTCGCGTCACATCCCCGCGTCGAGCGCGCCTGCTCGCCGTCGCTGCCCGACCATCCCGATGCCGCGGTGATCGCGCGCGACTATGCGCGCACCGGCTCGATCGTCGCGTTCCGCGTCACCGGCGCCGACGAGCTCCGCCACCGCCACATCGCCGACGTCCTCGCGTCGTGCGGCGTCCTCCGCTACGCGCTGTCGTTCGATGGCCTGCCGACCAAGATCAACCACCACCGCACGGTCTCCGAGTACTTCACGCCCGCCGAGGTCGTCGCCCGCGCCGGCATCGATCGCCTGGTTCGCGTCGCGATCGGCATCGAGGACGCCGACGATCTGATCGCCTGCCTCAACTGGACCCTGCACCACGAGGCTCGGGTCACGACCGCTGACCTCGACGCCTGGCGAGCCGCGCGCGCCGCCGAGCTCGGCCTGTCATCTGAGACCGCCCGGTAATAGTGGCGTGGAGCCGTCTCGCCTCAACAGCGAACCGGATACGTCCTGTTGCGCTGGAACCGCGCTATCTTTCGCTTCATGCACGCGCTCAAGGCACGGGTCGAAAACGGACGGCTCAAGCTCGATGAGCCGACCGATCTCCCCGAGGGCAAGGAGGTCGCGGTCGTAGTTGTCGAGGACGATGGCTTGAGCGACTCGGATCGCGAACAGCTCCTGAAGATGATCGACGAGAGCCTCGCGGATGAGGCGTCCGGCGATGCCGAGAGTTTCTCCAAGGTCATCGCCGATCTTCGCGCGCAGCTGTGAAGTTCGAGATCTCCCGGAGAGCACGGCGCGAGCTGGAACGCATCAACCGGTGGTGGATCGAGAACAGAGATTCCCGCGGTCTGTTCGTGCGGGATCTCGCCCAGGCAGAAATGCACCTCCGCACTGCGCCCGAAAGCGAAGTCTGGCGGAATCGCGGTGACCACGTGATCCGGCGCTGGCTGTTGCCGAAGACCGGTTATCACCTCTACTACCGATACGACGCGGCGCAGAAGCATCTGGTGATCCTGGCCGTGTGGGGTGCCACGCGCGGCACGACGCCGAGACTCTGACGGATGACACGGTGGAGCGCAGCGCCGACTTCGATCGATGCTGCCCCGCATGTTTCACAGCAGGCGGCCGAGGCGCGGGTTGCTGCGGCGTCGCCACAGCACGGCGTCGAGGACGTAGTGCGCGAGCTGCGGCATCGCGAGCAGCGGGACGATGAACATGGCAGCATCGCCGGCGTCGCCGCCGCTGCCGAACAGCCACTCGCGGTCGTGCCAGATCGTGCGATCCCAGATCAGCTCCTCGACGTACGCGATCACCCACAACGTCGCGAGGAACACGATCACGCCGCGACCGCGCGAGCCGGCGGGGCCGAGGAGCAGCGCGGTGGTCCCCTTCGCCGAGGCCTCCTCGCGGGCGGCGTTGCGCGCGTAGATGTAGACGAGTGCGAGGTACGGGATGCCGTGGATGAAGACGTTGGTGACGGTGAACGTGTAGTCGCTGTTGGTCGCGACGATGCCGACGTACCAGCACGCGGCGGTGGTCACGACGACGAGGTGCTTGCCCCACGAGACGGGCCCGGTCGTGACCGCGCGTGCGAGGTACGCCGCGATGACGGCGAGGTAGAGGTAGCCGGCGACCGTCGCGGTCCACGGTGGTAGCTCGATCGCGAAGTCGCCGGTCTTCATCCACCAGAACTGTCGCGGCAGGTGCGCGTGCCAGTAGATCAGCGGATAGAGCGTCGCGGCGTAGATCATCGCGCCGTCGATCCAGCGCCCGAGCTTGTCGCGCTCGCCGTTGCGGGCCCGGTAGAGCATCACCCATCCGTACTGCTGGCGGATGAAGTGAAACACCGCGAGGTACGCGACGATCCGCCAGAACCACAGTGGGCCGCCGAACGCGTAGACGACGACGCCGCCCGCGAAGCACGCGATGGGGACACCGGCGTAGAGCAGTGGGCGGCGGCGCAGCTCGGCGGGATCGAAGTAGACGACGAACGCGGTCGACCACACGTGGGCGACGTCGACCAGCAGCACGCCGACGATCCACGACCACTCGGGCTCCGTCGATCCGTAGTGCGGGCCGAGCAGCACGAGCGCGAGCGCGACGACCGCGGTACCGCCGAACACGGTGAGATCGATCGCCGGCGAGAACAGCCAGCGCTTCATGCCGGCGTCGCCTGACGCGCTGCGACGATCTCGCGGGCGGCGCGCAGTCCGTGATCGAATGCCTCTTCGAACAGCGCGATGCCCGACAGATCGGTGTGCGCGAAGTGGATGCGGCCGCGAGGCTGCAAGCGGGCGAGCCGCGCCGGATCGAACAGGGCGCCGGGGCGTGGCCGGATCATGCCGTGACCCCAGAACGCGATCTCGATCTTGTCGACGAGTTCGCGAATTTGCGGGTGCGGCAGCTCGAGATCGCGGAGCACGACCTCGGCCCAGTCCTCGTAGCTCGCGTCGACCACCTCGCGGCGCGCGACGTCGCCGGGGCCGGTGAACGGGTAGAACCAGGTCCACACCGTCGGGCCGTGCTCGCGGCCGCGCTGGTGGGTCGCGCTGACGTAGCCGAGGCTCTTGCTGTTACGGATCACGCTGTCCCACGCCGGCGGTGCACCGAGCCGCTCGACCGGGCGCGCGCGCAGGTGGAGGTTCGCCACCGCCCACGCGCCGTAGTCGGCGACGGTCTTCGGCCGGTCGGGCACCAGGTGATCGGCGACGAAGCCCGGCACCGCGAGCACGACATGCTTCGCGCGCACGCCGAACGCGCCCTGCGGGCCGACCGCGACGAGCGTGCCATCGGGGTCGACCCTGGTGACCACGACGCCGGGCTCGATCGGCACTTCCTTCGCGAAGTGGCGGACCAGCGTGCCGTTGCCGTCGGGCCAGGTCACGACCGACTGGTAGCTGGCGCCGGCGCCGCGGCGCGACGCGAAGTAGAAGAGGCCAGCCCACGCGCTCGTGCCCGCCGCGTCGAGCGCGTAGTCGTCGCGGCACGAGTAGTCACACAGCCAGCGCAGGCGCTCGGACGTGAAGCCCTTGCTATCGAGCCAGCTCGCGAACGAGATCTTGTCGAGCGCGGTGAGCTCGGGCAGATCGCTTGCCTGCGAGACCGGTAGCGAGAACGCGCGCCGGCCCGCCGGATCGCGGAACGTCGACCACCGCAGGATCTCGGCGTTGAACAGGTCGCGCTGCCGGCGATCCTCGACGCTCGCGCCGGCCTCGAGGTAGAGCCCCTCGTACCAGCGGCCGCGATAGAACACGCGCTCCTCGAGCTCGCGGCAGCGCAGCGCCTCGTCGATCACCGGCGTGCCGTCCGGCCGCATGCTCTCGATCGCACCGAGCTCGTCGAGGAGCGCGATCAGATCCGGTTGATCGTGCTGCGGCGCGACGATGTAGTGCGCGCCCCACGGATAGCCGGTGACCGGCGACGCACTGCCGCGCGCGGTGCCGCCCGGGACGTCGTCGAGCTCGTAGATCACGACGTCGATGATGCCCTTGCGACGCAGCTCCCACGCCGCGGTCAGCCCGGCGATGCCGCCGCCGACGATCGCGACCTCGACGTCTCGCCAGCGCGTGGGCGTGGGCGGCGGACCATCACGCAGCACCGCGTGGCCACGCCGGGCACCGGTCTCGATGATCTGCCCCGGCGGGATCCGGGCCTGCTTGCTGCCGCACCCGATCGCGGCGGCGACCGGCGCGCCGAGCAGTAACGCGACGAAGTCACGCCGCGATGGCCCTACTGCTGCCATCGCTTCCACTCGCGCTCGTAGTAGCGCACGAGGACCTGGTTATCGAGGTGGTTGACCTCGACGGGCAATGCCGTCATGTCGGCGGCCATCTCGAACATCCCGGCGAGCGCGGCGTCGTTGATGAAGCGCAGCGCGACGTCGGGCGCCCTGGTCGGCGGCTCGAACGGCAGCTTGCGCGCGAGGGCGAAGCCCCACACGCCGAACGACGGCACCGTCACCTGGTACGGCCGCACGAAGAGGCCGCCGGCGCGCATCGTCTCGACGATGCACCAGTAGGCGCGGCGGGCGAACAGCGGCGACGTCGCCTGCAGCCCGATCGCACCGCCCGGCGAGAGCCGCGCGTTGACGCGTGCATAGAACAGCCGGGTGTAGAGCTTCGCGAGCCCGTAGGTGTTCGGGTCCGGGAAGTCGATGATGATGGCGTCCCACAGCTCGCGGTTCTCATCGACCCACACCATCGCGTCGTCGTTGACGATCGTCACCCGCTTGTCCTCGAGCGAATTCCGAGACAGCTCGGCGAGCGGCGGAAACGTCTTCCCGAGCTGCGTCATCGCCGGATCGAGATCGACGAGCGTGACCGCCTCGACCGAGGGATGCGCGAGCACCTCGCGCAGCGCGAGCCCGTCCCCACCGCCGAGGATCAGCACGCGGCGCGGTGGCGTCTCGGCGGCGATCATCGCGGGGTGCACGAGCGCCTCGTGGTAGCGGTACTCGTCGGCGGACGCGAACTGGAGGTTGCCGTTGAGAAACAGGTTGAAGCCGCTGCGGCCACGGGTCACGAGTAGCCGCTGGTACGGCGACGACTCGCTGTAGACGACCGGGTCGGCGTACATCTGCTCCTCGGCGAACGTCGTGAGCCGGTCCGCGAACCCGAGCGCGACCACCATGCCGGCGATCACGAGCACCGCGCGGATTCGCAGGCCGATCCGCGCCTTGCCGAGCTGGGGCGCGAGCAGCCACGTGCCCCACAACGCGACGGCGCCGTTGAGCGCGCCCATCAGCAGCGACGTCCGGACGATGCCGAGCTGCGGTACGAACACGAGCGGGAACAGCACGGCCGCCGCGAGCGCGCCGATGTAATCGAAGGTCAGGACGCGCGAGATGATGTCCTTGAACGTGGCCTGGCCCTCGAGCAGCCGCATGATCAGCGGGATCTCGAGCCCGACCAGCGTGCCGATCACGAACACGAAGCCGAGCAGCACGAACTGGAAGTGCTGCACCGTGCCGAACGCCATGAACAGCGCGGGCGCGGAGAGCCCGCCGATCACGGCGACCGCGAGCTCGATCTCGAGGAACTTCGCGGCGAGGTTCGTGTCGATGCGCCGCGAGATCCACGCGCCGACACCCATCGCCGACAGGTAGAGCCCGATCACGAGCGAGAACTGGGTGACCGAGTCGCCGAGCAGGTAGCTGCCGAGCGTGCCGGCGAGCAGCTCGTACACCAGGCCGCACGTCGCGACGACGAACACGTTGATGTACAACGCGCTCGCCGGGATCCCCCGCCCTGCCGGCTTGTCGTCAGCCACCGATCGCTGCGGAGATGATGAGAGAGATGCCGATGATCACGCCTGCCATGATCACGGCGAGCGCGGTGTTGTGATCCTCCTCGATCTCCTTGCGGATCGAGAACGGCGTCACCTTGACCATCAGGAAGAACGCGAGGGCGAACACCACGAGGCCGATGCCCGCGAACGTCGCCGACGAGACGACCGCATCACCGATTTGCGAGATCTTCATCACTTACCTCCGTGGTAGCCGCTGTGCCAGAAGTGGAACGTCCGGTAGCCGCCGGGCGAGCTGCGGAAGCTTGCCGGGACCTCGTCGCGCTTCGGTGCGCCGGGCTCGTACCCGGTGAACGCCATCGCGCTGTAACCGGCGACGATCACCATCGTGAACGCGCCGATCACCGCGGCGGTCTTCGCGAACTTCGGTCGCGGAACCATCGGCCGATCGGGTGGGCGTGGGGCTTCAGTCGTCGTCATGGTGCTCTCCTTCATCGCTCGCCGGGTCGGTCGACCGCATCGGGCTCGAGTTCTCCCAGCGTTTCTTCTTGAAGTGGAAGGCGTGGATCGCGATCACCGCGAACGGGAGTCCGACCAGGATCAGCGCGACCCAGAAGTAGCGCAGCCGGAACACGTCCTGCCGCACCGCCACGTTGAGGTAGACCGGCGCGAGGCTTCCCGTCGTGCCCTCGACGCGCATCACGTACTCGCCGGCCTCCATCGGCGCGAGCACCTGGCTGGCGCGGTGCGAGCCCTCGGTCCACGACTCGCCGCCGTCGTAACCGGAGTAGTACTCGATGTTCTTGTCGAAGCTGACCAGGCCGCCGGTCTTCTCGTTGACGAGATCGATCGCGACGTACGCCCAGTTGTTGTTGATGCCCGCCTCGATCGCGATCTCGATGTTCTGGCCGCCATCGAGGTGAAACGGATCGGTGAAGCTGACGTTCTGGGCGCCCTCGACGGCAGGGAGCGGCGTCGGCTCGAGCGCGCTCGGCGGCTCGGCGGGCCGGATCTCGGCGCGGTAGGCGTGCTTGAGGTCAGCCTTCGCCATCGAGCAGCGGCCGATGCCGACCGCGAACAGCGCGAGGGTGACGATCGCGCTGATCTTGCCGATGCCGTGCAGCGGATATGGCTGGTTCGCGCCGACACCCTGGCGGCTCGGCAGCGGCACCTCGACCTTGCCGAACGCCGCCGCGACCTGCTTGCCCTTCATGTACGTCGACAGCGACCACGCTTGCTCGGTCTTCGAGGTCTCGCACGACAGCATCGCCGGCGGCGCGATGTAGTCCTCGCCGATCACGCGCTCGCCCGCGGCGACCTGCCAGTAGAACTCGCCGAGCACGACGTCGACCCGCATGTCTGCGCGCTGGAACAGCTCGAACGTCACCCCGTCGTAGCGCACCGGAGCCAGCTCGACGGCGCCCGGCGCGACCGGTTGCACGTAGCTCCAGTGGCCGTCGGACAGCACGAGCCAGCGAAACCCGACGGCGGGCGCGTACAGCAAGAACTCCTCGAACGACCACCACTGGTGATCGACCAGCGCGGCGCGCTCGAGGTAGCCGATCACGGTGAGCTCGCCGTCGACGAAGGACCCCTTCGAGCCGAGCGGGATCCGCGGCGTCGCCTTGCGCGCGAGCTTCGCGATCACCGATAGGTTGCCGGCCTGCACGCTGACGAGGTGGTTGCAGTACGGGCACGCGACCCGCAGCGTCTGGTCCGGCGCGTGGAGCTCGAGCGATCCGCCGCAGTTCGGGCACGCGAGCTTGCCGCCCTGCTGGGCGCGAGGCTGGCCGATGTTCGCCACCTCGCCGCCGTAGATCCCGAGGTCCTTCGGCGTGACCTGGTGACCGATGTACACGGTCGGGTAACCGTCGTTGCCGTAATCGATCGTCGCGAACCCGCCCTGGCCGTCGGCGAGGTCGGCGAACCAGAACGTGCCGTTCGGCTCGAGCCGGTACGGAATCTCGCCGAGCGCGGAGGCGTACTGCGCCTGCCCCATCTCGCCGACCGTGAAGGTCCGGTTCTGGATCACGACCTGCGCGCCCGGCCGTAGCTGCTGGTATGCCGGCACCGGCGTGTTCGGCGCCTCGAACGTCAGGTACAGCCGGCCCTGGGCCTCGGACAGCCACGCCCACTGCCCGCCGTCGAGCTTGGCGTACCACTCCTGCCAGATCCCACCGGCCGCGTGCCGGAGCTGCGCCATGCCGATCAGGAGGAACGTCGTGCTGCCGTAGCGGCCTTCGGCGAACAGGCGCAGCGGCGACTCGATCGGCACGAGGTCGGCGAGCCGGCCGAGCGTCTCGATCCCGCGATCGGTGCGGACGACGGCGGCGCGGCACGAGCCGCACACGCGCACGAACGAGTCATCGAAGCGAAACTCGACCTCCGCGCCACACGTCGGACACGAAACGTTCACGCTAGATGTCCCCCCCGCACATCGCAGCGAGGGTAGTGGGCGCGGCCTGCGTACTCAAGCACCGCGGGCGGAACAGTCAGCCTTCGGGCAGCCTCCAGGCCGCTCGGCGATCGCCTCGATCTTCCCGGCGCCGGCGTGAAAAACGCGTGAACCGGCCGTCGCTCGCCGTCGGGAGAGTTACGTTGGATGACGGTGGTGGCAGCCAGGTCACGGCGACTGGTCGCGCAGCGTTCGCGGGTCGCCTTCGGGACCGCGCAGAACGACGAGGAGGCGCGCGCCTATCTCCAGCAGCGCCTCAACGTCTACGCGAAGACGATGTTCTGGGCGTTCGTCACGCTGATCGTGTTCATCGCGTTTTCGTACCGGGTCTACGCGATCGAGCCTCGTTACTACGAGCTCGTGTTCGGCGGCTCGTCGGTGCTGCTCGGCGTGATGGCGTTCATCTGGCGCGTGCTCCTCGCGCGCGGCGCGATGTCGATGGAGGGGCTCTATCGTATCGACCTGCTGTTCGCGATCGCGATCGGCGGCGCGTTCGGCGCGAGTGCCGCGCTGCAGTTCGACGTCCGCCCGGCGGGCTACACGTCACTGCTGTTCGCGAGCTTCGCGGTGTTCACGCGGGCGCTCCTCGTGCCGAGCAGCACGCGGCGGACCGCGGCGGTGGCGACGGCGACGTTCATCCCGATCCTGCTCGGCGCCGCGTACCTCGCGGTGTGGAGCGTCCAGGATCTGCCGGGATCGATGCTGTTCGGCGGCGCGCTCACGTTCTGCCTGGTCGCGATCGTGATCGCGGCGAACGGCTCGCGGATCATCTACGACCTCAGCAAGAAGGTCACCGAGGCGATGCAGCTCGGCCAGTACACGCTCGACCGCCGGATCGGCTCGGGCGGCATGGGTGAGGTCTATCACGCGCGTCACGCACTGCTGCGCCGGCCCACCGCGGTCAAGCTGCTGCTGCCGGACCGCGTGGGCGTCGAGAACCTCGATCGCTTCGAGCGCGAGGTCCAGCACATGAGCCAGCTCACGCACCCCAACACCGTCGCCGTCTACGATTACGGCCGCAGCCCCGACGGCCGGCTCTACTACGCGATGGAGTACCTCGCCGGCATCGACCTCCAGGTCCTCGTCGAGGTCCACGGTCCGCAGCCCGCGAACCGCGTCGTCCAGATCCTCGTGCAGGTCTGCGGCGCGCTCCAGGAGGCCCACGACGCGGGCCTCATCCACCGCGACATCAAGCCGGCGAACATCATCCTCTGCGAGCGCGGTGGCGTTCCCGATGTCGCGAAGGTCGTCGACTTCGGGCTCGTCAAGGAGGTTACGAACGACACCGGCGCCTCGAAGCAGATCGTGCTCGGGACGCCGGCGTACATCGCCCCGGAGACGATCACCAACGGCACCGTCGGACCGGGCGTCGATCTCTACGCGCTCGGTGCGGTCGGCTATTACCTGCTGACCGGTCGCAAGCTGTTCGATTGCAAGACCGACACCGATTACCTCGTGCAGCACGTGATCACGGTGCCGAAGCGGCCGAGCGAGGTCGCCACCGTCCACGTTCCGATCGAGCTCGAGGCGATCATCATGAAGTGCCTCGCCAAGCAGCCAGCCGACCGTCATGCGAGCGCGCGCGAGCTCGCCGAGGCGCTCGAGGCCGTGCCGCGGTTGCGCGACTGGAATCGTGCCGAGGCCGAGCGCTGGTGGCGCGAGTTTCGCGAACGCGCGACCACGCCAGTCGCCAGCGACTCGGCGACGATCACCATGCAGATCGATCTGGTGCACCGTGCCGATCCACACGCGTGAGGATCGCGTGATCTCGCGTGCGCATCGATTGGTCGGACCGTATCAAGACAGCAACACATGTCGCGTCCACGCCCCATCCTGCAGCGCCTCGGCCTGGTCGCGCTGGTCGGCGCGGTCGCCACGATCTGCCTGTCGTCGTCGGTGCTCGCCGGCGCCGTCGCGCTGCTGACCGTGATGCTCGTGCTGATCGACGTGATCGCGCTGAGCCGGCGCGCGATCGAGGATGTCCCGCACTTGCCGGGCTCGACGATCGACGTGACCCCCGAGCGGCTTATCGTCGATCTGTCCCGGCGACCGTGACCGTCGACGTCAGGTAGTAGCCGCGCCCCGGCACGACCGCGAGCACGCCATCGGCACCGACCTCGGCAAGCGCGCCGCGGAGCCGCCGCACAACCTGGCGGACGTTCTCCTCGTTGGCGTACTTCGACTGGAACGGCAGATCGCGCGCGAGCTGCTTGGTGCCGACGCAGCCGCGCACGGCTGCCGGCGAATCCGATTCCTCGGTCGCGCGGGTGCAGAGCGCGCGCAGGAGCTGGAACTCGAGCGGCGGCAGCGCCTTCTCGGCCCACGACACGGAGCCGGTCGGCCGCGAGAGCAGCGCGCCACCGGCGGCCGTATCGCCGCCGCCGACGATGCAGAGCTCGGAGTCGGGGCGCATGATCATGAAGCGAACGAGCCCGCCGCCGGCGCTGCCCGTCGCCATCGATGGCGGTGCGATCGGCTCGTGCACGACCTCGGCGAGGAACCACAGCGCGACGTCGCCGACCTTGATGATCGCGCGCTGCGGAAGCGGCACGCGACCCTGGCAGCGCGTCGAGTCGACGAACGTGCCGTTGCGGCTGCCGAGGTCACGGAGCTGCCAGCCGGCGTCCGCCCGCTTGAGCTCGGCATGTTCGCGGGACACCGAGGCGGCGAGCACGACGAGCTCGCCTTCCTGGCTGCGGCCGATCGTCGACTTTGCCCCGACCGCGTGGGCAACGCCGAAGCCATCGACGACCCAGGCATCTGCGTCGGTCGTCGCGACCGTCGAGCGCACGTGATCGGGGATCAGGCCGTCACACGGCGCGACCTCCTGGGCACATGCGCGGCAGAGCGCCCCCACCTCGGTACCTGCACCACAACACAGACAGCCCATGACCAGTTCATCGAACCATCTCGCGGCGCGCCGCACAAGAGGGACGCCTCACCGTCGCGGGGGCGTGCGCTCCAACGCCATCGGAGCTGGTCGGCAGGCAGCCGAGCAGGTCATGGCGCAGGTCATGGCGCAGGTGGCGCGTGCGATGCGCGCGCGGCGGCGATCTCGGCGTCGAGCTCGGCCTTCTCGCGGCGGAGCGCCTCGAACGTGGTCTTCGCCGCCTCGCGCTCCTCGACGGTCTTCGCGCCGGCGACCGCGCGCACGGCATCCTCGACGCGCTGCGCGAGCTCGTCGAGCCGGCGATCGAGCCGCGCGAGCTCGGCTCGCGGATCGCTGGCTGGAGGTCCGGTTGGCGATGACGTCGGCGATGGTGTTGGCGGCAGCGCCGGTGGCGGCGCGGGAGGATCGACGGCGCGAGACGCACCGGCATCGACCTCGGCGCGCACGGTCGGTGCCGGCTCGCGCTCGGGCGCGTCCTGCTTCTTGCCGCCGCACGCGGCCATCAGGAGCACGATCATCGAGGTTCGCAGCATCAGCTCCTCCACGATCGGGATGCTACGCTGACGCGTGCTCCGCGTCGCGACGATCTCCGACGACACCGAGGCCGAGGGCCCGGGCCGGCGCCTGGCGCTGTGGGTGCAAGGCTGCACGATCCGGTGCCCGGGCTGCTGCAACCCCGAGATGTTCGCGACCGATCGCGGCACGCCCATGACGCGCGACGAGCTGGTCGCCCGGCTGGACCGCGCGCGGGCACGCGGCGTCGAAGGGATCTCGGTGCTCGGCGGCGAGCCGTTCGAGCAGGCGGCAGGGGTCACCGAGCTCGCGCGTGCCGCGAAGGCGCTCGGCCTGACCGTGATGGTCTACTCCGGCTACACGCTCGACGAGCTGCACGCGCGAGCCGATGCTGCCGCGCTGCTCGCCGAGATCGATCTGCTCGTCGATGGCCGCTATGATCGCACACGCCCCGAGCCTGCCCCACCGCTCGGCCGGCGCTGGCTCGGCTCGACGAACCAGACGATGCACCACCTGACCGCGGCGTATCGCGCGGACGATCCGCAGATGCGCGCCGCGAACACCGTCGAGTTTCACTACGTGAACGGTCAGCTGCTCGTCAACGGCTGGCCGGCCGGCGCCGACGCGCTGCACGCCCTGCTGCGGAAGCGACCGGCATGAGCGAGGACACGAGCACCGATCGGGCCGAGGCCGTCGACGATTTGACCGACGACGTCGACGAGGTCGTCGAGCTCCCGCAGGTCGCGGCGAGCGAGCACGACATCATCATCATGGCGCGCGCGTTGATCGCCGGGCCCACCGGTCACGACGACATCTGGGCGCTGCTGTGCGCCACCCGGCCGGTCGCGCCGAAGATCGGCGAGACCGCCGCGCTGCTCCTCGAGGACACCCTGCGCCAGGTCTGGCGGGCGTTGTGGATCCGTGGCGGCGCGCGACCCGCCGCGTCGATCGTGGGTCCGGGAGTGAATCCCGGACCCTCCATCTCGGGTACGGGCGCGAGCGTGCGTGGCCGGCTGTGGGAGCGCCACGCGCCGACGCCGCTCGCGTTCACGAGCTCGACGGTGCGCTTCCTGCGCTGGCTCGTGACGACGCCGTTCGCGGCGCCCGCGTCGACCCTGACCGAGTTGCCGGCCGCGCCGCTCTCGGT
>JACCTC010000142.1 GCA_013812655.1 Deltaproteobacteria bacterium
CCGTGGCAGGCCGACCGCCGCGCGCGCCGGAGCTGCGGCCTCGCGGAGCCGCGCGGCCTCGTCGCCCCGGCCCGCTGCCTCGGACAGCACGGCAAGCTTGCTGGCGACCGCGGCCATGCTCGGCCCCCTGCGATCGTCGAGCTCGTCGAACATGCGCTTCAGCGTGTTCGGATCGGCGGCGGCAACCACCTCCTCGACTCGCGCCACGATCAGCGCGCGCTCGGTCGGCGACACCCGCGGGTATAGCAGATCGAACACGTGCAGCGAGGCAAGCGGACGATCGCTCGCGGCGGTCGCGTAGGCCACGGCGGCGAGGTACTCGGTGCGTTCGGCGTCACCCTCGATCGCCTTCTCGCCGCGCTTGAGCAGCGCCAACGCGCCGATCGCGTCGCCCTGATAGTTCCTGGTGATGCCGAGGAACAGCTCGGCGCGGGCGGTCAGGCCGTCGGGTACGTTGGCGGCGAGCACCTCGCCGAGCACCTTGGCCGCGACGTCGAGCTTGCGCTCCTTGAGCGCCGCGATGCCGGCGTAGAGCTGCGCCCACGGCACGATCGGATCCTCGGGGTAGTCCTCGACGATCGACTTGAACTCGCCGCCGCCCGTGCCATCGCGGAGGAACTTCGCGCGCGCCTCCTGGAATCTCGTGCGAGCCGCCGCGTCGCCGCTCTTCGGCACGTCGGGCACGAGCGTCTTTCGCGTTCCTCGCGGACACGCCACCAGCAGCATCAGCAACAGCAGCAGGGAGGCGCGAAGGACGTTTCTCACGCCTCGACAGTAGCGATGCCAGCACGTAGCTGCAAATCGGAGTAAGAACCTGTCATGTCTCGCACTGATCGCCTCGTCGCTGACCTCGAGCGCGGGTTCGAAGCCCTCGAAGCTGGCAAGATCGACGCTGCCGCCACGATCGTCGAGCGCTGCCGGCGGATCGACCGCCAGAACCCCGATGTCGTCGCGCTGGCCGCCGCGGTCGCCGACGCAAAGGGTGACGTCGACGACGCGATCGCCCAGTACCGCGCCCTCGTCGCGCTGCGGCCGGACGACCCGATGCCGCGGATCTGCGTCGCCCGCCTCGAGCTCCACGACCTCGAGGATCCCGATGCCGCACTCGATACCGTCGAGGCCGCCTTCGACTTCATCGACGAGGAGACCGACCTCATCGAGGCGATCATCGTCAAGACCGAGGCCCTGCTCGCGCGCGGTGAGCCGATCACGGCCCGCCAGGCCCTCGCCGAGCTTGCGGCCGCGGTCATCGAGATCGACGAAGGCGAGCTCGCCCTCGATCTCGCCGAGCTCGCGCTGGCGGCGGAAGATCCGGCCGCGGCCACGCGTTGGATCGAGGCGGCCCAGCGAGCTCCCGAGCTCGAGGCCGACAGCCTGCACATGCTCGGCCGCGTCCACGAATTCACCGGCGATGACACCGCGAAGGTCACGGCGTGGCAGCGCGTCCGCGAGCTCGATCGCGCGGCCCCGACACCGCCCGATGCCCTGCAGATCAGCGACGACGCGGTCGAGCAGATCGCGCTCGCGACGCTCGCCGAGCTCCCCGCGAACATCCGCGAGCGGCTCGAGCGCGTACCGATCCTGATCGACGAGCTGCCGTCGGAGGCGCTCGTGGCCGACGGCCTCGATCCACGGCTGCTCGGCGTGTTCCAGGGCACCCCGATGCCCGACGACGGCGCGCTCGCGCCGACCGTCACGAACATCATCCTGTTCAAGAAGAACCTCGAGCGCAGCGCACGCGACCTCGAGCACCTGACCGAGGAGATCCGGATCACGGTGCTCCACGAGACCGCGCACTACTTCGGGCTCGACGAGGACGACCTCGTCGCCCTCGGCCTCGACTGAGGCTACGCCAGCGTCGTCACGCGATCGCCGAACAGGCGCTCGAGGCGGGTCAGCAGATCCTCGGTCGGCGACAGCGCCCACGCGTCGGGGAGCATGACGACGGTCTCCGAGCGCTGCGCGATCTTGAGCCGCAGATAGGCCTGGCAGTTGCCGCGCACGGCGTTCGCGAGGATCGTCTTCAGCTCGGCGACCTGGTCGTGGGTCAGCGAGTCGGCATCGAGGTGGATGTCGACGCGCGAGGTCTTCTGCTCGCGCAGCTGCGACAGCGGCGCGGCGGACTCGAGCAGCATCTTCCACTCGGGCGACTCGGAGTTGCCCTCGTTCTTGACGGCGCCGCTGCACAGGAGCGGCTCGTCGCTGACGAGCACGTGGCGCACCTTCTCGAAGGTCTTCGGGAACGCGATCACCTCGAGCGTCCCCTCGGCGTCCTCGAGCATGAAGCGCGCCATCTTGTCGCCCTTCTTCGTGATCATCTCGCGGTACTGGCTGACGATGCCTCCGATCGAAGCGTCGCCGACGCCCTTCTTGCCCGCCGCGAAGTCGCCGGTCGCCGCGCTCGCGTAGCGCTGGAGATCGCCACGATAACGGTCGAGCGGATGGCCCGAGACGTAGAACCCGAGCGCCTCCTTCTCGAACGCGAGGAGCTGCTTGGGCCCCCACGCCTCGAGCTCGGCGTAGGTCTCGCCCTGCTGCGGAGCGCCGGGGTCGGGCTTGGCGGCGGCCATGGGCGCCGCGACGAGCAGCCCGAACAGCGAGGTCTGGCCGCTGCGGCGATCGCGCTGCTCGGCGGCACCCCGCTCGAGCGCACCATCGAGGGCGGCGAGTAGCTGCGCGCGATGATAGCCGCCCGGCAGGCCGTCCATCGCGCCCGCCTTGATCAGCTGCTCGAACACGCGGCGGTTGCACTTCTGGGTGTCGACGCGCCGGCACAGCTCGTAGATCGACGTGAACGAGCCGTCGGCTGCGCGCGCCTCGAGGATCGCGTCGACCGCGTTGGTCCCGACGCCCTTGACGGCCCCGAGCCCGAACCGGATGACCTTGCGCCCGCGCGGATCGGCGATCTCGGCGGCGTTGTCGCGATGGGTGACCGTGAAGTCGAGGTGCGATTCGTTGATGTCCGGACGGTCGACCGTGAGGCCCATCGCGCGGGCCTCGGCGATGAACTTGACGATGTTGTCGACGTTGTCGGCGTCGCACGACATCAGCCCCGCCATGAACTCGTGCGGGTAGTGGTGCTTGAGGTACGCCGTCTGGTACGTGATCCAGCCGTACGCGGCGGAGTGCGATCGGTTGAAGCCGTACCCGGCGAAGAACGCCATCAGCTCGAAGACCTGGTCGGCGATCTTGGAGTCGACGCCGAGCCCCTTCGCGCCGTCGAGGAACTTCTGCTTCTGCTTCTCCATCTCCTCGGGCTTCTTCTTGCCCATGGCGCGACGGAGGAGATCGGCGCCGCCGAGCGAGTAGCCGCCCAGGACCTGCGCGATCTGCATCACCTGTTCCTGGTAGACGATGACGCCGTAGGTATCGGCGAGCACCTTCTCGAGCCAGGGGTGCGGGTACTCGACCTTCTTGCGGCCATGCTTGCGATCGATGAAGTCATCGACCATGCCGCCTTCGAGCGGACCCGGCCGGTACAGCGCGACCGCCGCGACGATGTCCTCGAGCTGATCGGGCTTGAGCTTCTTCAGGATCTCGCGGAACCCGCTGGATTCGAGCTGGAACACGCCGGTCGTATCGCCGCGCGCGATCATCTTGAAGACGCCCTCGTCGGTCTTCGGGATGACGTCGATGTCGAGGGGATCCTCGGGCGACCGCTGCTGGTTGATCAGGCGGAGCGCCGTCTGGATCACGGTCAGCGTCTTCAGGCCGAGGAAGTCGAACTTGACGAGGCCGGCCTTCTCGACCTCCTTCATCGCGAACTGGGTGACGATCTCGTCGTTCTGGCCGCGGAAGCACGGCACGTACTCCCAGAGCGGGCCATCGGCGATCACGACGCCGGCGGCATGCATGCCGGCGTTACGGTTCAGACCCTCGAGCGAGGCCGCGAGGTCGAGCAGCTCGCGGTGCAGCGGGCTCTCGTTGTAGAGCGCCTTGAGCTCGGGCGTCTGCTCGATCGCCTCGCGCACCGGCGGGGACTTGCCGGCCACCGGCTCGGGCACGAGCTTCGCGAGCTTGTCGGCCTCGGCGAACGGGATCTCCATCGCGCGCGCGATGTCACGGATCACGCCGCGCGCCTTGAGCTGGTGGAACGTCGCGATCTGGCCGACCTGGTTCTTGCCGTACTTGTCCTGGACGTACTTGATGACCTCGCCGCGGCGATTCATGCAGAAATCGACGTCGAAGTCGGGCATCGACACGCGCTCGGGGTTGAGGAACCGCTCGAACAGGAGCTTGAACTCGATCGGATCGATGTCGGTGATCCGCAGCGCCCACGCGACCGCGCTGCCGGCACCCGAGCCGCGCCCGGGCCCGACCGGGATGCCATGCTCCTTTGCCCAGTTGATGAAGTCCCAGACGATGAGGAAGTACCCCGAGAACCCCATCTTCTGGATCACGCCGAGCTCGACGCGACAGCGCTCGCGATACTGATCCGGATCGAACGGGATGCCGCGCGAGGCGAACTCGCGGAACCGGCGGTCGAGGCCCTTGGCGATCAAGGTCTCGATGTACGAGTCGAGGGTCTCGCCCTCGGGGACCTTGTACTTCGGCAGGTAGGTCTGATCGAGCTTGAGCTTGACGTTGCAGCGCGCCGCGATCGCCGCGGTGTTCTCGATCGCCTCGGGGACGTCCTTGAAGTGGGCGTCCATCTCCGCCGGTGACTTCATGTAGTAGCTGTCGACGACGTGCTTGAGCCGCTTCTCGTCCTTGAGGCTCTTGCCGGTCTGGATCGCCATCAGCACGTCGTGTGCGGCGGCGTCGCTGCGGTTGACGTAGTGGCAGTCGTTGGTCGCGACGAGCGGGATCCCGAGCTTGCGCCCCATCCGCACGAGCTCGCCATTCAGGGTCTCCTGCTCGCCGGTCGGCGTCGGCATGAGCTCGAGGTAGAAGTCCCCCGGCGCGAACATGCTCGCGTACTCCTTCGCCATCTCCTCGGCCGCGGCGACGCCGTTCTTCTCGAGCGTCTGCGCGATCTCGCCACCGAGACACGCAGACAGCCCGATCAAGCCCTCGCTATGATCCTTGAGGATCTGCTTGTCGATCCGCGGGTTGTAGTAGAAGCCTTCGAGGTACCCCATCGAGTTGAGGTACGCGAGGTTCTTGTAGCCGACGTCGTTCTGCGCGAGCAGGATCAGGTGGTAGTTGCGGCGGTTCGTGCGGTCGTGGCGATCGGTCGCGGCGACGTAGGTCTCGCACCCGAAGATCAGCTTGACGTCGTGAGCCTTCGCCTCGCCGTACAGATCGATCGCGCCGAACATGTTGCCGTGATCGGTGACCGCGACCGTCTTCATCCCGAGGTCGTTGACCTTGGTGAACAGGTCTTTGACGCGGATCGCCCCGTCGAGAAGGCTGTACTGGGTGTGCAGGTGGAGATGTGTGAACTGCGACATGGTGAAGGAGCGGTCCCGGTCGTGGTCGAGCGCAGACTGTCTGATCGACCGTCTGACGGAGACCCCAGGCTCTGATCTAGCCGATCAGGGTCGCACTCCCGAAGCTCCGATCCACGCGAAGTTTTGCACGGTCGTCGCGAACCAGCAGCGGGCGCAACTCGGGTGACAGCTGAGGAGATCACCGGTCCCCGGGCATGGCAGATTGATCGCGATGCGCGTGCTGTACCTCGCCGTCGTTCCGGCCTTCGCTGCGGTCCTGGCCGCAGGGTGTGCGCGGCGAGATCCGCCACCGGTGAAGCCGGCGCCGCCGCTGCCTGCCGATCCCGCCCGCGAGCTGCAGACGATGCAGATCGAGTGCGACGGCATGATCGCCGCGCTTGCCGCTTACAAGGCTTGCCCGAACCTCGAGGAGGCAGATCTCGCGCACCTCGATGACTGGATCGAGACCGCGGATCGCGCGTTCGCCGCGAGTCGCAAGGCGAAGCCGGAGCCGAACGCGCAGAACGCGATCGCCGGCGCGTGTCGCAAGGCGACCGAATCGGTCAGGGCTGCGGCCGAGCGGTGCGCCGCCGGTCCACGGCCGAAGATCGACTGACGGGCGGTGCTCGAGGGCCAGGTACAGATCGTACCGAACGGTTCAATCCGTAACCTGACGCCAAGATTCGAGAACTGTGGTGCCGTGTATGTCGGCCCACGTTGTCTTGCAGTTACGCGGAGGCCCTGAAGGTCTAGCGCTTGCACCATGGTCGCGCCGGGGAGCGATCACCATGGAAGCACCATGTCTGCAACGCGTATTCGGGATCCGCCGACATGTCGGAGGTTGGGTCCGCGCGATCGCGTCACTGGCGATCGTGTTCTCGATCGGTTGCACGGTCGGCGAGTCGGCATCCAGTGCACCCACTCCCACGGCAAGCCAGATCACGCTCGACTCGGGGAACGACCAGAGCGCGCCGGTCGGAACCGAGCTCGCGATGCCGCTCGTCGTCGGCGTGAAGGACGCCAGCAACGAACCGGTCTCCGGCGTCACCGTGGTGTTCGAGGTGACCGACGGCGGCGGCACCCTGTCGGCGACGAGCGCGACGACGGATGCGCTGGGCCACGCGCAGACCACGCTGACCGTCGGCGCGAGCCCCGGTGCCAACGGCGTATCCGCGACGGCCACCGGGATCGCCGGCCCGGTCGTGTTCACGGCGACCGGAACCATGGAGGAAGCCGCGAGGCTCACGTACTCGGTCGACGTCAAGCCGATCCTCGACGCGGCGTGCGTCAGCTGCCACGCGACAGGCGGTTCGGCTGAATTCACGAAGCTCACGGGCTACGCGGAGGTGCGGTTCGGCGTGAGCGCCACGGGCGGTGCGCCGCTCGTCGTCGCCGGTATGCCGGCGTCGAGCGTGCTGGTCCAGAAGACCCTGGTGTCCGGATCGATGTATGCGAGCCTCGGGCCGGACGCGGCGGCACGCGATGCGAAGGCAAAAACGATCAGCGACTGGATCGCTCAAGGCGCGCTGAACACGCCCGCCGGTCCGCCGACCCAGCTCACGCTCGCGTCGGGGAACGATCAGAGTGCCGTGGTCGGCACCGAGCTCGCGACGCCACTCGTGGTGAGCGTTCGCGACGCAGAGGACAATCCGGTATCCGGTGTCTCCGTGGTGTTCGCGGTGGCCAGCGGCGGCGGCAGCCTGTCGAGCTCCGTCGCGACCACCAACGCAATGGGCCAGGCGCAGAGCCGGCTGACCCTCGGCGCGACCGCCGGCGCCAACAGCGTGACGGTCAGCGCGACCGGGTTCACCAGCCCTTCGATCACGTTCACCGCCAACGGTCGGGTGCTGACCTATGCCACCGACATCAAGCCGATCCTCACCGCTGTGTGCGTCAGCTGCCACTCGACGGGCGGGTCGGCTCAGTTCACGCCGCTCACCACCTACGCGCAGGTGCGGTTCGGTACCAGCTCTGTCGGCGGTGCGCCGCTCGTCGTCGCTGGCACCCCGGCGTCGAGCGTGCTCGTGCAGAAGACCCAGTCGACCGGATCGATGTACACGAGCCTCGGCCCGGACGCCGCGTCGCGGACTGCCAACGCCAAGCTGATCAGCGACTGGGTCGCGCAGGGCGCGTTCAACACCACGGTCGGCGCGGCGACCGCGATCACGATCGCCTCGGGCAACACCCAGAGCGCCACCGCCGGGACCGCGCTCGGAGCGCCACTCGTCGTGCGAGCGCACGACGCCAACGACAATCCGGTCGCCGGTGTCAGCGTGGTGTTCGCGGTCGCGAGCGGCGGCGGAACGCTGGCGACGACCACCGCGACTACCAATGCGATGGGCCAGGCCCAGACGACGTTGACCGTCGGAACAACGGCCGGGACGAACACCGTCACCGCCAGCGCGACCGGGCTCTCGCCGGTCACGTTCACCGCGACCGGCACGGCGGGCGCGGCGAACCAGATCGCGATCGTCTCGGGTAACAACCAGAGCGCGCGGGTTGGAACCGCGCTCGCGGCGCCGCTCGTGGTCGGCGTGAAGGACGCGAACGGAAATGCGGTCTCCGGCGTCAGCGTGGCGTTCGCCGTCGCCAGCGGCGGCGGCAGTCTGTCTGCCACGACCGCGACGACCAATGCCGCCGGTCAGGCGCAGAGCCTGCTCACGCTCGGCACGACCGCGGGCACGAACACCGTCACCGTCACACGGGCAGGACTCACCGGGTCTCCCGTGACGTTCACGGCGATGGGAACCGTCGGGACGGCGACCCAGATCGCGCTGGTCTCCGGAAACAATCAGAGCACCACGGCCGGCAGCGCGCTCGCGGCGCCGTTCGTCGTTGCCGTGAAGGATGCCGCCGGTAACCCGATCCCCGGCTTCGCGGTCAACTTCGCGGTTGCTGCGGGTGGCGGCACGCTCTCGGCAGCGAGCGTGGTGACGAATTCGCTCGGGCAGGCACAGACCACGCTCACCCTCGGAAAGACGGCCGGAACGAACACGGTCACCGCCAATGCGAGCGGCCTCACCGGCTCGCCCGTGACGTTCACCGCGACCGGCACGGCGGGCGCGGCAACCCAGATCGCGATCGTCTCGGGGAACAACCAGAGCGCGACCGTCGGAACCGCGCTCGCGATGCCACTCGTGGTCGGTGTGAAGGACGCGAATGGAAACCCGGTCTCGGGCATCAGCGTCGCGTTCGCGGTCGCCACCGGCGGTGGGAGTCTCTCTGCCACGACCGCGACGACCAACGCCGCGGGTCAGGCCCAGAGCACGCTCACCGTTGGCCCGACCGTCACCACCAACACCGTGACGGTCACGAGGGTCGGGCTCACCGGATCTCCGATCACGTTCACGGCAATGGCGACCAGTGGGGCAGCGACGCAGATCGCCCTCGTCTCGGGAAACAACCAGAGCGCGACCGCCGGGTCCGCACTGGCGGCGCCGTTCGTCGTCGTCGTGAAAGACGCCGCCGGCAACCCGATTCCCAGCTTCTCGGTCACGTTCGCCGTCACCGCGGGCGCGGGCACGCTGTCGGCCGCGACGGTGGTGACGAGCTCGCTCGGCCAGGCGCAGACCACGCTCACCGTCGGGAGAACGGCCGGCACGAACACGGTGACCGCCAATGCGAGCGGGCTCACGGGTTCGCCGGTCACGTTCACTGCGACCGGGACTGCCGGTGCGGCGACCCAGATCGCGCTGGTCTCGGGCAACACCCAGACCGCGCCGGTCGGGACCACGCTCGCGCAGCCGCTCGTGGTCGGCGTGAAGGACGCGAACAACAATGCAGTCTCGGGCGTCAGCCTGACGTTCACGGTGGCGAGCGGCGGCGGCAGCCTGTCGGCGACGACCGTGACGACCAACGCTTCGGGTCAGGCCGGGAGCATGCTCACCGTCGGGGCGAGCGCCGGATCGAACAGCGTGACCGTCACCAGGGCCGGGCTCACCGGTTCACCTGTCACGTTCACGGCGACCGGCCGGCTGCTCACCTACGCCGCGGACGTTCAACCGATCCTCACCGCGCGGTGCGTCAGCTGCCACATGTCGGGCGGCACGGCGTCGTTCACCCTGCTCACGAACTACACCGAGGTGCGCTACGGCGTCAGCTTCTCGAGCGGCGCGCCGCTCGTCGTCCCCGGTAGCCCAGGGTCGAGCGGGCTCGTGCAGAAGACGCAGTCAGGCGGGTCGATGTACGCGAACCTCGGCGCCGATGCGCCGACTCGCGATGCCAACGCCAAGACGATCAGCGACTGGGTCGCCCAGGGCGCATTCAACACCGCGGTCGGTCCAGCGAGCAAGATCTCGCTCGCCTCCGGAAACAACCAGAGCGCGCCTGCCGGCACGCTGCTCGCGGCGCCGTTGGTCGTCGGGGTGATGGACGCAAACCTCAATCCCGTCTCGGGGTTCAACGTGGGCTTCGCGGTGGCCACGGGCGGCGGCAGCCTGTCGGCGACCTCCGTCGCGACGAATGCGCAGGGCTCCGCGTCGACGCGCCTCACGCTGGGCGCGGCGGCCGGCACGAACACCGTCAACGCGAACGCGACGGGGCTCACCGGGTCGCCCGTGACCTTCACCGCCACCGCGACCGCCGGCGCCTATTCGGGTGCGCCGCTCGCGGGCTCGACGAATCCCTTTGACGTCGCTGCGCTCAAGGCGCTCAAGACGGCGAACGTCGAACCCGTCGCACTCTCGAGTGACGGTGAGTTTCTCCGGCGCGTCACCGCGGATCTGGCCGGCCGGTTGCCGACCCTGGCGGAGTGGACTGCGTTCGCCGCGAGCACCGACCCGGCGAAGCGCGACATCGTCATCGACAACCTGCTCGCGTCCGCCGACTTCGGCACCCACTGGGGTCTCGACGTCCTGGCCGCATGGCTTAGCGTCGACAAGGACAACAACGATGCGACCGCGACCGACATCGCCAACTTCGAAGCCTATCTCATCAACGCGGCGACCACCGACAAGCCGCTGTCGACGGTGGCCTCGGAGCTCGCGCAGGGCATGGGCACTGGAGGTGCGGCGTTCGACGCCATCAACATGCACTCCGGCCGCCGCCACATGGCCGCCGATCGGTTGATGGAGACGTTCACGGGCATTCCCACCCGCTGCTCGCAGTGCCACGATAGCAAGATCACCGGGCCCACCGACGATCCGAAGTGGACGGAGGGCCAGAACCGCGGCCTCTACAAGTTCTTCCAGGTCGATGCCGGCGAGTTCAGGTACTACGACGCGGCCAAGGGACAGACCGTCGACCCACCGATGATGTTCGTCGTCGACGGGGTCGCTTCGAATCCGACAAACCTGCCGCTCGCGACCGACTCGCTCGCGGTGCGGCGCGCCCGGTTCGCGCAGCTGCTGGTCGCGAGCAAGGCGTTCCCGCGTGGCATGGGCCACCGCATCTACGCCGAGGTCATGAACCCGCTGCTCAATTCAAACCGGATCCTGGCCCAGGCGATCACCGACGTGAAGGTGCCGGATGTTCTCGCGGCGTCGACCTCGGTATTCACGGCCCAAGGAACGTCGCTGAAGGGCTATCTCAGGGTCCTGACGCGCTCGAAGCTCTACCAGCTCACGACGCAGGGAACCACCACGGAATACGATGGCATCCTCGCTCGCCACCCGCTCCGGCGCCACGCTGCCGAGGTGCTGCAGCGGGGCATCGTGACCGTGACCGGCATCGCTGACTCGACGACTGCCAAGGACGACTTCCTGTCGAAGTTCGGCTACGCGATGGACCGCTCGACGATCACCGAGCGCTCGCTCGCGATCAACACGATCCAGCCGCTGACCCTGCTCAACAACCCCGCGAGCGTTCCGGGTAAGGTCACCCAGTCGACCAGCGTCATCGCGGGGCTCGTCACCAAGGTGGACGGTGGTCAGATGACGCTCGACGCAGCAATCACCGAGATCTTCCAGCGGGCTCTCACCCGCAATCCGACGGCGACGGAGCTCTCGAGCCTCAAGTCAGAGCTCACGTCGGTAGCGACGACGAAGGAGAAGCTCGAAGATGTTGCCGCGGTGGTCATGGCCTCGGTCGAGTTCACTACGCGCTAGCCCCAAGGAGAACCGCCATGTCCTCGAACAAAACTCGACCCGATCTCAACCGGCGCGACCTCCTCAAGTACGGGCTCGCCGGGCTCGGAAGCGGCATCGGGCTCTCGTTTCTCTCGGGCTGCGGCGTGACGAGCTCCACCGATGAAGCCGCGCAGGCGATCACGCCGACGAACGCCTACTACGACGCCGTGATCCAGGTCTTCTTCGGCGGCGGTCCGTCGCAGACCGACACGTTCGATCCCAAGCCCGGCTCGGTCAACAACGTGTTCACGGCGAGCAGCCTCGGGGTCAACGACAAGTACAACCAACCGATCTACCTCTCCAGCGTACTGGCGAAGATCGCGGCCACCGTGCAGGCTGGCACCGCGGGGCTCGGCGTCGTTCGATCGCTCGTGCACACCGAGGGCGACCACTCCGGCGCCGTACCGGCGACGCAGTCATTCTGGAGAACCGTCGGCCCGGCGATGCTCTATCCGACGATCGCCTCGGTCATGGCGTACTACTTTCAGGGCCAGACCACGATCAATATTCCCTCGGTCGCGTTCGACGGAACGTGCAACGAGAGCCGGGACAACCCGATCCCCACCGCCCTCAACGCACGGTCGTCTGGCATGAGCTCGGTGCTCACCAGGCCGGTGACGACGACGCGCTACGAGCGGCGCATGCGGATGCTCAACTCGCTCAACGCCGGCAAGCTCGCGAAGCACCCCGACGAGCTCGCGCAAGCCGTCGAGCGGTCCTCGCAAGAGGCCTACAAGATCACGACCGCGGGCCTGGCCGCCGCCGCATTCGACCTGACCGGCAAGCCGCTGTTGCCGGCCACCGACACGAGCTTCAGCAGAAAGCTGACGACCGCGCAGGAGCTCGTGAAGGCGGGCGTTCCGTACGTCGCGCTCGGCCTGAACGGCAATGACTCGCACGAAAACAACAAGGCGGTCATCACCGACAGATGGGGCAACAACGCCGATCCGGCGATCGCCCAGCTGGCGACCAACCTCAAGGCCAGCGGCAAGCGGGTGCTGGTCCTGATGGGCGGCGAGTTTGGCCGCACCCCAAAGATCCCGACGGACCCGACGATTCTTGGCGACGGTCGCGATCACTGGCGCGAAGGCTTCTCGTGGGCGTTCCTCTCGATCAATCAGCCAAAGTTCAGGACCGGGGCGATCGGCGCCACCGGACCCGATGGCCTGTGGACGCAGACCAGTACGTCGGCCGGCGGGCTGCCGGGAAAGCTCGTCGATCCGGTCGAGCTCAAGGACCTCGGCGCCTTCATCTACCGCGCGCTCGGTTTCCAGGTCGGAACTTCGACGTACAACGTCCCGCTCACGTCGGGCATGGCCCCGCCGGTCGATCCCGTGAACAACAGCAGCAACCTCATGTCGTACTTCGGGCTCGTGTGATGCGACATATCGTGGCTACTGTCCTGCTGGCCGCGATCGTGAGCGCTGGCTGTTCAGAGCCGGACAAGCCCACGTCGCAGGATGATGACGGCGTGGATGGCTGGAGCGCGGTCGGCATCGGCAGCGTGTTCGAGAGCCGAACCGTCACGCGCCTCGAACGTCCGGTTGTCCACGTGACGGAAACCACGACCAGGCAAACCCTCGTCGCGATCAACGCCACGGAGGCGTCGGTCAAGCTCGAGCTGGGAACCGCTGGTGCCGCAACCACCGTTCAGGAAGTCAAAGTCCCGCTGCAGACCGAGGAGCTTGCAGCACACGATGGTTCGACGGTGACCAGGTCACAGGAGAAGTGCACCGTTCCCGCAGGCACGTTCGATTGCACGAGGACGAGCAAGGAAGTTCGCCAGGGAGACGTGACGAGGTCGACCGTGACGTGGACGGCGAAGCGCATCCCCGTGCCGCTCAAGTCCGTCGTGACGAACGAGAACCTCACGACCACGACCGAGCTGACCCGGCTCGTCCTGGCGCGATGAACCGCTAGCTGCGGCCGATGCCGTAGTACGTGAAGCCGGCAGCGCGTGCTTCCTCGCGCGGCCACACGTTGCGGCCATCGAACAGCACGCGGGTTCGCATCACGTCGGTGAGCCGCGCGAGGTCGGGCTGGCGGAGCTCGTGCCACTCGGTGACCAGCACCAGCGCATCGGCGCCCGTGGCGGCCGCGTAGGGCTCGTCGACGACCTCGATCGCGTCGCCGAGTGCAGCCCGCACGTTGGGGCCGGCGACCGGGTCGTAGCCGACGACCGACGCGCCGGCTGCGCGCAGCTGCTCGATCAACGTCAGGGCCGGCGCCTCACGGATGTCATCGGTCTCGGGCTTGAACGCGAGGCCCCAGATACCGATGCGGCGACCCTCGAGCTTGCCGAAGTGGCGCAGCACGCGCTCGCCGAGCGTCTTCTTCTGTCGCTCGTTCGCGCGATCGGCGGCGGTGACGACCTGCAGCGGAACGTCGAGCTCGCGCGCCATGTAACCGAGCGCGCGGAGATCCTTGCCGAAGCACGAGCCGCCGAACCCGGCCCCCGCGAACAGGAACTTCGAGCCGATGCGGGGGTCCGAGCCGATGCCCTTGCGAATCGATTCGATGTCCGCACCGACCACCTCCGCAAACGCCGCGAGCTCGTTCATGAACGAGATGCGGGTCGCGAGCATCGCGTTCGCGGCGTACTTCGTCAGCTCGGCCGAGCGGATCGACATCACCTGGATCCGATCGGTCGTCCGCATGATGCCGCGATAGAGATCGCGCAGCAGATCGATCGCGCGCGGATCATCGGCACCGACGATCACGCGGGCCGGCTTGAGGAAGTCGTTGATCGCATCGCCTTCCTTGAGGAACTCGGGGTTCGAGGCCACCGAGAACGGCTGCTCGGTCTCGGCCTCGACCGCGGCGCGGATCTTGTCCGCGGTGCCGACGGGTACCGTGCTCTTGGTGACGATCACGGTGTAGCCGTCCATCACCCGGGCGATCTCGCGCGCCGCCTCGAGCACGTAGGACAGGTCAGCCGCACCATCCTCCTGCGACGGCGTGCCGACCGCGATGAACACCGCGAGCGATCCGGTCACGGCTTCGCGCAGCTGCGTGGTGAAGTGGAGGCGGCCGTGCGCCGCATTGCGACGAACCAGCTCGGCGAGGCCCGGCTCATGGAATGGCATCTCGCTGCGGCGGAGCATGTCGACGCGCTTGGCGTCGACGTCGACACAGGTCACGTGATGACCGAACTCGGCGAACCCTGCTCCGGTGACGAGCCCGACGTATCCGGTACCAACGATCGCGATGCGCATGGGAGCGCCGACCATATCGTCTCGTCTGCGGAACGCCACGCCGGTTGCTCGAAAACCGTGTGCGGTACCGCGCACCCGCCGATGCCGGGACCGAGCGCCCGCGGCACATCGCTTGCTTCGTCAAGAGCTAGTACGATCAGGGTGAGTCCTCGCCCGCCCCACTCTCGATGACCACGCCGTCCCCACCCCCCCCCGCCGACGCCAGGCCCGCGTCGCATGCGGCCGCGCAGAAGCCGGCGGCGGCTGATGCCGGGAACGGTCGCAACAGCAACTGGGGCGCCATCTTCAACCTGGTGATGATGGTGGTGGGGGGCATCGCGCTCTACTTCCTGCTGCAGCACCTCGACTGGGACGAGATCCGGTCGATGCTCGTCGGCGCCGGTGGCTGGTTCGCGCTCGTGCTCGGGCTCGAGCTCGTGGCGCTGTGCATGGACGCGGCGGCGCTTCACGCCTTCATGCGGCCCGAGGCGCGGATGATCTCGTACTGGCGCGTGCTCGGGGCGCAGGCGAGTGGCCGCGCGCTCAACGTGCTGATGCCGGGCGGCGCGCTCGGCGAGCCGACGAAGCTGATGTTGCTGTCGACCCACGCGCCGCGCTCGCGCGCGTTGAGCTCGCTCGTGCTGCTGAGCCTGACGATGGCGTACATCTCGGTGACGGTGATGGTGATCGGCATCCCGATCACGATGCTGCTGCTCGACGTCCCGGATCCGGTCAAGGTGTCGGTCGGGATCGGGCTCGCGATCATCCTTCCAGCGATGATCGCGCTGACCGTGGTGGTCCGCCGCGGCGCGGTCTCGACCGTCGTCGGCCTCATGCAGCGCCTGCGCATCGTCAAGCCCGAGCGCGCGAAGCAGTGGCGCGCGAAGCTCGTGGACGTCGATCGTCATATCCGCGAGCTGCAAACCCATCGCAGCCAGGGGACCTGGAAGGGCATCCTCTGGGTGCTCGGATCGAAGCTGGTCTCGTGGACGTCGAGCATGACGCTGATCGCCGCGGTCGGCGTCGACCTCAGCCCGTCGGTCGTGATCGGTGCGCTCTCGGTCGGCATGCTGATCGGCTGGATCTCGCAGATCGTGCCGATGGGGCTCGGCATTCAGGACGGCGGCAACTACGCGTTGTTCGGGATCCTCGGCGCCACCGGCCCGCAGGGGCTGCTCGTCGCGATGCTGCAGCGCGCGCGCAGCGTCACCGTCGCGATCCTCGGGCTCTGCGCGATGGCGACCCTGACGATCGTGAACCGGCTCGCGGCCCGGCGCATCCATCAGAAGCTGGTGACGATGCGCGAGGCGAACGACAACTCGACCACCGACCCGGCGATCGCGGTGGCCCCCGACACCGCCGCGGACGTGCTCAGCCCCACTGCCGAACCAGCGCGATCGCCCGCCGGAACCTGAGCAGCGTCGCCGCGCGCTCGTCGGCGGACATCACGGGCTCGAAGCGTCGTCGCGAGCGCGTGCGGCGCGCGTGGACGTCGGCGAGCGTCGTGAGGCCGAGCCGGAGCGCGGCGATCGCACATGCGCCGACCACCGTGGCCTCGTCCTCCTCGGCGACGACGACCGGCCGGCCGAGCAGATCCGCCTGCAGTTGCATCAGCGCCGGCGCCCGGGTCAACCCGCCGTCGACGTGGAGCTCGGCGATCGCGAGCCCGGCATCCGCTTCGATCGCATCGATCACCTCGACGACCCGACACGCGAGGCCCTCGACGAACGCGCCGGCAAGATCCGCCCGCGTCGTCGCGTTCGAGATCCCGAGCCACGCACCGCGCGCCGCGCGATCCCAGTGAGGCGCGCCGAGACCGACGAGCGCCGGCACGCACGTCACGCCTGCGTCATGGCGTTCGCGGCGCGCCCCGGTGGACAGATCGCCCGTATCGCCGAGCCCGAGCTCGCTCAGCCAGCTCAGCGCCGAGCCGACCGCGAGAACGCCGCCATCGAGCGCATACGTCGACACGCCATCGCGGCGCCACGCGATCGTCGCGAGCGTGCCGGTGCCGGCCGGACGCACCTGTCCCGCATTGACGTAGACGAAGCATCCGGTGCCAAACGTCGCCTTGGCCTCACCGGGCTCGACGCAGCCCTGCCCCATCAGCGCCGCCGGCTGATCGACGATGCTCGCGACGATCGGCACGCCATCGAGGCCGTGCCCCGCGCACGCGCCGAAGCCCGCGTCGGTGTCGCGGATCTCGGCGAGGATCGCCAGCGGGATCGCGAACAGCGCGCATAGCTCCGCGCTCCACGTCGCGGTCGCGATGTCACACAGCAGCGTGCGCGCCGCGGTCGACGCGTCGGTCGCGAACACGGCGCCGTTCGTCAACCGATCGACGAGCCAGGTATCGAGCGTGCCCGCGCG
>JACCTC010000233.1 GCA_013812655.1 Deltaproteobacteria bacterium
TCGCAGGCGACCGCGCTCGCGCAGCTGTTCGGGGTGCGCGAGACCCAGCCGTTCGCGGCGATCGGCGAGACCACCGCCGCCGCGTTGCGCGAGCTCGGCGCGGCGATCATGGCGGTCGCTCATAGCCCGACACCCGAGGGAATCGCCAATGCCGTCGCGTCGGTGTATCCAGTGAAGCCATGAACTACCCCGATTACCGGCCGCGGCGGCTGCGGCGCACCGAGGGTCTGCGACGGCTGATCCGCGAGACCCGGCTGTCCGTCGACGACTTCGTGTACCCGCTGTTCGTCGTGCCGGGCTCCGGCGTCGAGAAGCCGATCAGCTCGCTGCCCGGGCAGTTCAACTACTCCGTCGACAAGGCCGTCGACGCCGCCTCGCGCGCCGCCGACCTCGGCATCCCCGCGGTGATCCTGTTCGGCGTGCCCGAGCACAAGGACGCGGTCGGCAGCGAGGCGTGGAAGGACGGCGGCATCGTCCAGAAGGCGATCCGCGCGATCAAGAAGGCGCGGCCCAACCTCGTCGTCATGGCCGACGCGTGCTTCTGCGAGTACACCGATCACGGCCACTGCGGGATCCTGTCGAACGGCGAGCTCGACAATGACGCCTCGCTCGAGAACCTCGCGCGCACCGTCGTGTCGTACGCGAAGGCCGGCGTCGACGTGGTCGCGCCGTCGGGCATGCTCGATGGCTTCGTCACCGCGTGCCGCGAGAGCCTCGACGAGGACGGCCACGAGCAGATCGCGATCATGGCGTACTCGGCGAAGTACGCATCCGCGTACTACGGCCCGTTCCGCGAGGCCGTGCAGTCGACGCCGAGCTCGGGCGATCGCCGCGGCCACCAGATGGACTACGGCAACGTCGCCGAGGCGGTCCGCGAGGCCTCGATGGACGTCGCCGAGGGCGCCGACATCGTCATGGTCAAGCCCGCGCTCGCGTACCTCGACGTGATCCGCGCAGTCTCCGACGAGATCAACATGCCGGTCGCCGCCTACAACGTCAGCGGCGAGTACGCGATGATCGAGGCCGCCGCCGAGCGTGGCTGGATCGATCGCGAGCGCATCGTGCTCGAGACGTTGACCGGCATCCGTCGCGCCGGCGCCGACATCATCATCACGTATCACGCGCTGTACGCGGCCCAGCTGCTCGCGAAGCGCTGACCCACCGTCTGACACCGGCGCACGCTCGCCGCCGCGCGCGGGGCTGGTACGCTTGGGTCATGCCTCCGCAGTACAAGTTCGTGGAGCTGACGCCGGTCACCGACGAGACCATCGAGACGTGCGTCAACGAGTGGGTCGCACAGGGCTGGGACCTCGAGGGCATCCGGTTCGTGACGACCGAGCACTCGAAGCGCCCCGGCATGGCGTTCGTGTCGTTCGTTCGCGAGGCCGCGCAGGCCGTGGTCGACCGCGAGCCACCGAGACAGCCGCCTCCGCTCGTCAAGCCGGAGTCGCGCGGCAACGGTTCGCGCGGGACCGACAAGCCCGAGGCGCCTCCCGGCGAGCCCGCGGTGATCGTCGCGGCGCACGGTACCGACGTCGACTGAAGGGCCCACCGAGGTGCCTTGCTTGACAAGGTCGTACGTAGGGTGCAGAGATCGGGACGTGGTTGTTGCAACCAAGATGCAGGAACGTCGCCGCGCGACCGCGTTCGCGACCGCGTTGATCCTGCTCGCGGTTGGCTGGCTCGGTGCCCGCCACGAGGCCGAGGTCTCGCACGGCCGCGACGAAGCCGGCCGCGCGGTCCACGCGCAGGAGCTCGCCGATCACCACGAGCTCGGCGCGACCGCGCACCTCCATGGCCGCGAGGTCCACGAGCACGCCGGCGCCTGCATGCTGCTCGCGATCGCGCACCCGCCGTTTGCGAACGCTGCGCCGCCGAGCTCGGTGGCCGCAAGGCAGGAGTTCATCGACGCGTCGGGTGCTCCGTGCACCGCGGCGTCGCACACGACGCTCGCGGCCTATCGCCTCGCTCCGAAGACCTCGCCGCCGACGCACGGTTGATTCGCGCCGCGTGGCCCTGCTGCGTGGCGTGATCGCGATCGCGCTGGATCTCTTTGGATCCGGTGACGGTCGCATCCCGTTCACCGTGCACGCGGCCACGCCGCGATCAGGAGCTCTCCGGTGCGTTCTGTCGCTGTTCTCGTCATGTTCTTGTCGCTCTTCGCGATCGCGCGACGCGCCGGTGCGCAACCGGTCGATGCCGGTGTGGCCGATGCGCCAGCGCCGGCCGATGCCGCGCCGCCACCGCCACCACC
>JACCTC010000368.1 GCA_013812655.1 Deltaproteobacteria bacterium
TCCTTGCGTCGGAGATCGGAGTAAGCAACCGGATATCTGCCGCACGGCGGCCCCGTACTTCAACTCAGATCGCGCAAGTGATCGGAACTGCTCCCGCTTCTATGCGCCAGATCGGGAACTGCACCCGTGGCAAATCCCGAACGCGGCTTCTCTCGCGAGGAGTCGGTCGCTCGTGCAAGCGCTGTTGTCGAAGCCATCCGCTCGCGCAAGCCGTGAAGGCCCGGCGCGGTGGAGATCGCGCGTCTAGACAACGAGGACAAGACGGCGCGATATGAGTGAACCAACGGTGGACCCGATGTCGACTCTCCTCTCCGAGCTCGATCGTCAGATCGCGACACTGCTCGACGCGAAGCTCGTGGCGGACGAGGTGATGGCGGCGTTGCGAGAGCGCGTCGTGCGCAGCTCGCCGGAGGCCGGGGCCGGGAACGTTCCGATCTGCATCGCGATGCGCAAGCCTCCGACGGCCGCGCTCATGCAGCGGATCACGGCCCGCAACGCACACGGCGTCGTGGACATGACGCCCGTCGCGCCCGAGGACTTTCAGCCGATCGAGGGCATCACGCTGCCGGGTGACGCCTACGTGCTGCTCGACGTCGACACCGGCCGCGCACGCCTGAACATGAGCCCGCAGGATTCGGTCGCGGCGCTACTCGCCGAGGGGCGCACACCGCTCACGCTCGAGGAGGGCGTGATGCTCGCGTTCCTGTACCCGGCGATCTTGACCGACAAGCGGCAATACAACTGCATCCAGATGCCCGGGTCACGGCGCGCCGGTGATCAACGCGTACCGTCGCTGTGGTTCAGCAAGGGCAGTCCACGACTCGGGTGGTGCTGGGATCGCAACGTTCATACGTGGCTCGCGACCGCGTCCGCGGCATGCCGTTTAGGGACAACCGACGAACGTGGCGGTGGTCGCTCGCCTGCGTGGGACAACTGACTGCCGATACCCCTCAGTCGCGGCGTTCACTTGACAGGCTGCTCGACGCCGAGCAACGCGAACATCAGCGCGCGACGGCCGGCCTTGTCGCCGGTGACCGTCGTCTTGGACTTCGCCTCGTCGGCGATCGGACCGGTGAGCGTCCCATCGGCACCAACCTCGGACATCACCTTGCCGTCCTTGCCGAGCACCGCCCCATCCTCGCGGATCGTCAGCACCTCGCCCGGCTCGCCCGGGATCGTGACCTTGCCAGCCGCGTCGATCATTGCGACGACCTTGTCACCGACCTTCAGCTCGCCGGCCGGCGTCACTGTCGCCAGTTGCTTGCCATTTTCGGTGACGTTGCCCGCGGCGTCGATCGACAACGTCATCGGCTTGCCGCCCTCGTCACCGGTCAACGTCGCCGGCGCGAGCACGAGCACCGAGCCGGCGACGGTTGGTGCGGTGGTCGTGGTGGCCGTCGTGGTCGTGGCGGGGGCGGTCGTCTTCGGCGAAGGATCAGCAGCCTTCTCGTCGCTCTTGCCCTTGCAACCGATCACGACCAAGCCCACTAAGATGAAGAGAGTCTGCAGCTTCGTCATGGCGCGGAGTGTACAAGGAAGCCAACATGCGTCAACGGCGCCTGACGATGTGACGTCGCCGACCCGAGGACCGCTCCGCGACGGATCGACATCTTCGGACGTCATTCTTGTCTTTTCGGGAGCAAGCGATCGTGACATCGCCCGACTTCGGGTCCAATGGCTGGCGTGAAGGCCCTGGGCATCCTCGACCGCATCCTCGGGTTGCTGAAGTGGCCGATCGCGTTCATCAGCCTGATCTTCCTGCCGGGGATGTTCTACGCGCTGTCGTTTGTCGTGCGCGACATCAGCCGCCGGCCGGGCGCGCTCGTGCCCTTGCTCGTCGGCGCGGGCGCGTTCGTGATGATCTGGCTCGTGGTGTTGCGGCCCAAGACCAGCCGTCATGCCGTCGTGACGGTCGAGCACGAGCTCACGCACATCCTGGTCGCGCTGCTCACGCTCCATCGGGTCGCGGGCATCCGCGCCGCGCTCGTCGGTGGTGGCCACGCTCGCTACGCGGGTCGCGGGAACTGGTTGATCGCGATCGCGCCGTTCGTGATCCCGCTGTTCGCACTGGTCGTCATGGTGATCGCCAACTGGGTGCACCACCCGCGCGCGATCTCCGGCCTCCTCGGCTTCACGCTCGCGTGGAACGTCGTCGGGAACTGGGCCGGCGCCCATCGCCATCACGGCGATCATCGTGAAGCCGGTCGCATCTTCTCGTTCCTGTTCATCACGTGCGCGAACTTGCTCGTGCTCGGACTGGTCCTCGCCTACACGACCCAGGCCGGCTCGCTCACCGGTCACCTCGATCACGTGGCAGGACCAACCCGCGCGTTCTTCGCGTGGATCGTGAAGCTGCTCGCTCCGGGCTAAATCGCGCGATGGTTACCGCGAGCCACGTTCCTCCTCCAGCCAGTCGTAAATCGGACCGAGCGGATCGCCCTCCCACGTCGTTCGCTCGTGCCACCAGTTGAACGAAGGCGCCCTGGCGCAAACCATGATGCCACGGCCGATCTGTCGGATCTCGAGATCGGGCCATGCGGCTATCCGACGCGGGCCACTCTCGTCGAGCCGTTCGGGCTGGCCTTTCCAGCGACGGGCTTCTTCTGTGAACGCGGTGAACTTGGTCACAGCTGCTGCCTCGTCTGGCATTGGCAGCTGTCGCCAATGGAGCCCGGCCATCACCTCGTTCTTCTCGAAGCCGTCGATCAGGACGTCGAGCAGCGTCGCACGTTCTTGTAGGGTTCCCTGGCGCATGTCGAGGGTTTGAATCCTAGGTCGAACCGAGAGCCGATTCCGGATTCATGGAGCTGATGTTTCGGCGCAACCAGGTGCGGCACTGTCCGAAACGGTCGCCATGAAGCTCAAGAACCGAAGCGAAGTGGCGCTGTACGTGTGGGACTATTTTTACTGCAGCAACTTCCCGCCCAGGGGAGACGAGAAGGTATGGGCTGCGATCGAACGAGCGACCTGCCGGATTCGCGAGTCGGAGCCCTACCTCGACCCGCCGACGCCGCCGGACGTGCGAATTCGAAATGCGCGGCGTGTCCGCAATGCATCGCGCGTTGCGAGGCGACAGATCGAGCGGCTATCGATACAGCCCGAGCGTTGGGTTATCGAGCGGCTCGCCGAGCTCGAGACTCTGACCGACAAGCTGATGCAGACGCTGTCCGATCCGGCCCGACAGTTGGTTCTTGATTGAACCAGTGTCCGTGTTCGAGCACGGGGCGGTGTACGTTCCCGCCGATGACCGATCAGACCGATGACGCTCGCGCCGCGACTGCGGCCGCTGCCTACTGGGGTTTGGGTCCGCGCCGCCTCGCGAACGTCGCGGAGCTCCCCCCGCCGCCGCGCGCGCTGACGATCGGGATGGAGGAGTACCTCGCGAAGAAGACCAGGAGCGCGTGGGGCTGGGTCGTCGCGGCGGGCGTGTTCGTCGGCGCCACGATGCTCCCGTTCCAGCCGCTCTATGCGGTCGGGTCGGTCGCGGTGTTCGCGATCGCGTTCGTGATGCGCAAGGAGACGCTCGCGCGCCGCGCGAAGCTGCGCGACGTGCTCGAGAACGGCACGCTCGTTCACTCGACGGTCGAGCAGGTCCACGGCACGAACCACTCGACGCACTCGCCGATCGCGGGCCGCATGATCGTTGGCGACCGCGTGCTCACGCGCGTCACGCTCGTGCTCGACGGTGGCCGTCGCATCCGCTACGAGACGTGGGACTCCGGGCTGGGCGCGTTGCTGCAGCCGGGGCTGAACTTCGAGCTGCTCGTGCACCCCGCGCATCCCGACGTCGTCGTGTCGACGCTCGAGCTACCGCCGGGCTGACTTCAAACCTGCCAGCGGATCGCGCCGGCTTCTGGCACGTAGCTGCACTGACCGCCGGTGCGCACGGCGCGGTCGAGGTGCTCGGCGAGCGACGGGTGCTGCTCGCGGATACGCTCGATCGCCTGGCGGATCGCGCGTGTCACGCTCGCGCGGGCGCGCTCGGCGGTGTTGCTCGCGAGCCGGTCACGTCCACCGAGGCCGACCGCGCGAGAGAGCTCGCGGACCAGGAGCTCGCGCTCGGTCTGGGCCTGTTCGACGCGCCCCAGATCGTGACGGGCGGTGGCTTCTTCGAGATCTTCCTCGATCTCGGCGAGCCGGCGTCGGTATACCTGCTTCGCGCGCGCGTCGAGCACGGGGCCCGCGTCGCCGGTGACGTTCGTGGAGGCGGCGTCGCCGCGCTCGAGGGCGACCAGCTCGAGCACGGCAAACGCGCGACCGGGCTCGCCGAGCAGGCGGGCGAGGTAGTGCAGCCCCTTGAGATCTGCGAGCCGCGCGGTCTGTCCCGCGAACGTGATGCGCCAGGTCTCGCCTTCGCGGCGGAACACCGCGGTGGTTGCGACTGGCTCCGGCGCATCGGTGACGCGCGCCGGTGAGCCTTGCCTGGCCAGCATGCTGCGCGCGCTGCGCAGCTCGAGGTCCGCGAGCGGCGCGTTGCCTTCGGCGCGATGCGCGTCGGCGAGGCCAAGCCGGACGAGCGCCATCTCGTACGGCGCGCCGACTTCGTTCCACAGCTCCGCCGCGCGCCCGAAGCTGCCGCGCGCGCCGCCCGCGTCGTCACTCGCGAGGCACAGCTTGCCGCGTGCTCCGGCGGCGGCGGCGAGCAGAGCCTTGCTCTCGAAGCGCGCGGCGATGCGCTCGAGCTCCTCCGTCGCAAGGCGTGCCTCGTCGAGCTGGCCGGCCGCGAGCGAGATGCCGACGTGGGCTTCGAGCAGTGGCGCGCGCCGCAGCTGCGTGTTCGGTGGCTGCTCCTTGGACGGCACGCTCGACGGGTGTGCGAGCGCGTAACGGATCGATCCGATCGCGAGCTCGACTTCCTGCTTCGCGAGGTGCACGAGCGCGAGGCCGGGCTGCGCGTCCCAGCCGCACTCGTGGGCCTCGCGAAAGGCTTGCTCCGCACCGGCGACATCACCGCGCTGCAGCCGGATCCGCCCGAGCTCGGTCAGCGGCCAGCCAAGCTCGCGCCGCAGGTACGGCCGCAGCTCCTCGCACGCCGCGCTCGCCTCGTGCTCGGCGGCATCGCAGTCGCCGCGCAGCCGCAAGATCTCCGCGCGATGGACACGACAGCGTCCGTGCAGGCTCCCGATCGCATTCGTGCGGGCCCAGCGCTCCATCGCCTGGGTCCACTGCTCCGCGAGGTCGTACTGCGCGAGGGCCTGCAGCGCGCACACGACCTCGCAGTAGACGACGCCGGTCGACAGCGGATCGAGCTCGCCGGAGAGCATCGCGACCCCGGCTTCATCGAGCATCGCGAGGCCGGCGCGGACGTCGCCCGCGAGCAGCAGGCAGCGCGCAGACGCCACGTGGCCGATCGCCGCCGCGGCGCGATCGTGGGTCGCGCCGAGCCCGATCGCGCGGTCGGCTTGCTGGCGTGCCGTCGCGAGGTCACCCGACAGCAGGCGCTCGTAGGCGCGGACGGCGGCGAACCACGCGTGCACGGCGCTGGGGTCGCAGCTCGCAAGCAGGCGGTCGGCCCGGGCGAGCCAGCCGCGCACCGGCGCCATGAACGCGGTGTCGAACAGCAGATGCATCGCGACATGGACCGCGGCATCGGCGGCGGCGAGTGGCTCACCGGCAGCGCTGGCCTCGGCGAACACTCGCTCCCAGGTCTCGATGGTGACGTCGAAGTGGCCGGCGGCATAGGCGACCCCGGCGAGCAACGACAGGTCGGCGCGGTTCAACCGGGCCGGATCGGCCTCTGCGAGCAGATCGTAGGCCTGTTCCCAGTCGCCGTCGGCGGCCGCCACCTTCGCTCGCTCGACCAGGCTGCTCATCGGCCCCTCTGTAACGCTACGGCTTCCGGCCGTAACCACAAAAGTTACGCCTTTCTCGCATCATGATGAAAACCGCAAGCGTCAATGGTGTCGAGCTCGAGTACGAGAGCGTGGGAACCGGCGAGCCGGTCCTGCTGATCAGCCCGGTGCTGGCCGACGGGTTCGTCCCGCTGGTCGCCGAGCGCGCGCTCGCGGATCGGTGTCGGCTGGTCGTCTATCACAAGCGAGGTTGGGTCGGGAGCACCCGCACGCCCGGCCCGGTCACGGTCGCCGAGCACGCCGCAGATGCCAGCGCGCTGCTCGATCATCTCGGGATCGCGCGGGCGCATATCGCCGGGCACTCCAGCGGAGCGGCGGTAGCCCTCCAGCTCGCGATCGACCATCCCGAGAAGGTTCATTCACTCGTGCTGCTCGAGCCGTCGCTGCTCACCGTACCCGGCGCGCAGGCATTCTTCGCCAAGGCGGGACCGGCCTTCGACGCGTTCGCCGCCGGCGATCGCGAGCAGGCGATCGCGATCTTTCTGGCGGCGGCGAGCGGCCTGCCATGGGACGAGTGCCGCGCGATCCTCGAGGCCCGGATGCCAGGCTCGGTCGCGCAATCGATCAAGGACGCCGATACGTTCTTCGGCGTCGAGCTCCCCGGGCTCCAGCAGTGGACGTTCACCCCCGAGCAAGCCGCCCAGGTGCGTCAGCCAACGCTGTCGATCCTCGGCAAGCAGACCGAGCCGCTGTGGGTCGACGTCGACGCGCTTCTGCGATCGGCGATGCCGAACATCGTGTCGACCACGATCCAGGATGCTGGCCACCTCCTCCACATCCAGAACCCGCAGCCGGTGGCCCGGGCGTTCTCCGCGTTCCTCGATCGAAATCCGATCCAGGCGTGATGCCGATCAGGCGTCGGGCCGCGCCATCGCGCGCTCGCGGTGGCCGTCGACGTCCGCGGGTCTCGGCGCGGGCTGACCGAGCCCGTGCACGCGCAGGATCGCGCCCACGTTGGTCATCCCGAGCACGATCGTGACGGCGACCGAGATCAAGAACATGATCGCGAGCGCCTGCGCCGCGCGCTGCAAAACTTTCCTGGGATCGTGAGCGTGTGAAGCGAAGGCCACGCTGACCGAGCATGCAACCAACACACCCACATTCGACGATCGCTTCGAACGGGACCGCGACGGCCCGCGCGGTCGCCGCCTGGCGCGACCACGAGGACGTCATCACGCCACGAGCCGTGCTCGTCGCGTGAGTGTCGAGGGTCGAGGGTCTTCCCATGTGCCGCCGGGGCACGTGCGGGTCAATTTCTGGTCAATTGTAGACGACGGTCTCCTCCGCAGCGACATGCTACGACCGCGTCGGTGAGGCCTGCTGCGAGGAGCTCGTGGTCGTACTCGGGCGCGACGACGAGCAGCCTGAGCTCTGCGCGGTGCGACACCAGGCGGATCACCGCGAGCGCCGCGACGCTGCCGAGGATGTCCTCGGCGACGAGCAGGTAGTGGGGGCCCAGCGGTGAGGCCGCGAGAACGGCGATGTCTTCAGCGTCGAGGAGCCGGGCCATGGCAGGAGCGTCGTCCTCCGTTGCGAGCCGAAGGATCCACTCGGTCATGCGAGCCGGTGCTGCATCGTGAGTGCCGCGTATCTGCGAACAACGCTTGCGTTGTAACCTCCGTCGTCCATGGCCAGCCCGCGCCGGGTCGGCGAGTAGCGCTACGGCTGGCGATACGGCAGCGGACCGAGGAAGTCGCGCTTGCCGACCTCGACGCCGTTGTGCCGGAGGATCGCGTACGCGGTCGTGTAGTGGAAGAAGAAGTTTGGCATCGCGTGCTCGACGAAGTAGTCGGACGCCGCCATCGTCTTGCCTTCCCAGCGCGGCGTCGTCACGCTGCGGGTCTCGGCGCCGTCGAAGTCGGTCTTGGTGAAGCCATCGAGGTACGCGATCACCGACGCGATGCGCTTGCGCAGCTCGTCGACGGTCTGCTCCGTGTCGGGGTGAGCCGGCATCTCCTTCCCGGTAATTCTGCCGGCCGCGTACTTCGCCTGATCGCAGGTCGCCTGGATCTGGCGCAGCAACGGGAACATGTCCGGCGCGAGCCGGGCCTGGAGCAGCGTGTTGACGTCGAACTTCTTGGTGGTCGCAAACGCGACGGTCTTGTCGAGGCAGCCGTCGAGGCTCCGCAGCAGCTTCTTCATCTCGAGAACGATGGGGTAGAAGGACATGCGCCTCGGTAGCACCGATGCGTGGACCTGTCATCCGTACGGCGGCGTGGCCGACCGGGGCGCTCGGTCAGGGCTCCCAGCGGTTCGCCGTCGTCAGTGCGCCGCGCTGCGGATTCACCACGCAGAATCGCTGCCCGGTCGGCGCCTCCATCACCCACCACCGCTTGACGAAGCCGATCCGCTTCGCGCCGAGCGCCTCGAGCCGCGTGACCTCGGCCTCGAGATCATCGCTCTCGATATCGAGGTGGATGCGGCTCTCGTGCTCGACCTGCTGGAGGAGCAGCATCGGCTCGTCGGGGCTGGCGGCGAGCTCGCGGTAGGTGCCGCTGTCGGGCTCGATCGGCTTGATCGCGCGACCGAGCGCGGCGCTCCAGAACCGCGCGGCCTCGTCGATGTCATCGCTGCGGCAGTCGATCACGAAGGCGGCCAGACGGCTGTGATGCATGGAGATCCTTGTACACGAGGTCTGCCTGGAGATCCGCCGGGTTACGGCGCGCTGCGGCCCATGTTCCGTTCTGTTTACTGGAGCGCCCGAGCGAGCTTGCGGCGCGGGCAGCGGGCATAGTTTGCCTGGCGCGATGCATCGACCGGTGAGCCCCAATGTCGACGATGCGGCCCGGCCGCGCTCCCGCGGGTGGATCGGTTGGGTGATCGTGGCGGTCGCCGGCGTGATCGTCGCCGGTTCGTTTCTGATCAAGTCAGGCGGCGACGAACCCGCGGCCGCGAAGCGTGGTGGCGGGAGCACACCCGTCACGACCGTGCCGATCGTATCCGGACCGATCACCGAGCGCGGGCGTTACCCGGGGGAGCTCGACGCCGACGCCACGGACGTCGCCGCGTTCTATGCGGGACGGCTGATCGGTGCGCGTGCGCGTCGGCGATACCGTCAAGCAGCGCGACGTCGTCGCCGAGCTCGACCCGGTCGATGCCAAGGAGCAGATCGCCCAGGCGCGGGCCCAGGCACGGGCGGCCGCCGCGGACGGGCGACGCGCGACCGTCGAGCGAGACGCCGCGATCGCGGAGGCCGATCGCCTCGAGCCGCTCGCACGCGACAAGCTGATCAGCGCGCTCGAGATCGACAAGCAGCGTGCGCGCGCCAACGCGTTGCGCGCGAGTGCCGAGGCAGCGGCGGCAGGTGGCGCCGAGGCTCAGGCGCGCGTCCGGCTGCTCGAGAAACGGCTCGTCGAGAGCGTGGTCCGTGCGCCATTCGCCGGCCGGGTCGCCGAGCGCTACGTCGATCCCGGCGCGATCGTCACCCCGGGCACGCGCCTCGTACGGATCGTCCAGATCGCGCCGCTCCGCGTGCGCTTCGAAGTGCCCGAGCACGAGGTCGCGGGGCTCACCACGGGAACCGCGCTACGCGTCGTGACCCAGCCGCGCAAGCCCGATGGACGCGGTCCTGCGGCCGACCCGGCCACCGGCGTTTTGGCGAAGGTCAGCGGCGTCGCGAGCGAGATCAATCGCGAGCGCCGGATCGCGGTCGTCGAGGCGCTGATCGAAGACCCACCGGCGGGCTGGCTCCCCGGGATGTATGCCGAGGCGATCGTCGACCGCCGCACGATCGACAAGGCGACGATCTTCCCGGCTGCGGCGGTGCTCTCTCGCCTGCAACCGAACGGCACTGTAGTGACCGGCGTGTTCGTGGCCGATGGCGAGGTCGCCCGCTGGGTGCCGATCACCGAGGTCGCGCGCGATGGTGATCGGGTCGCCGTCGAAGGGGCGCCGACACCCGACGGCCGCGTGCTGATCGCGGGCCACGTCGAGCTCACGGATGGAAGCCGCATCAAGCCATCTGGAGGCAGCGCCGCGCGACCGGAGGCGAAGTGAGCGGCCAAGTGAGCGGCGGGATCACCGGACTCTCGGTACGGCGGCCGATCGGCGTCGGCGTGCTGGCGGCCGCGATCTGCGTCCTCGGCTGGATCGCGGTGATGCGGTTGCCGATCGATCTGTTGCCCGAGGTCGACTTTCCGCGGATCTCGATCGTCACGAACTACGAGGGCGTCGGACCCGAGGAGATCGAGAACCTCCTGACCCGGCCGATCGAGCAAGCCGTGTCGACGATCGACGGCGTGACGCGCCTCAACGCGGAATCCGCCGAGGGGCTGTCACGCGTGGAGCTGCAGTTTGACTGGGGCATCGATCTCGACGCCGCCGTCAACGACGTGCGGTCGGCGCTCGACCGCCTGCGCGCGCGGCTTCCCGAGGACGCCGAGCAACCGACCGTCCTCAAGTTCGACATCTCGGCGACGCCCATCGCGACGCTCGGCCTCAGCGGCGGTGGCGACCCGCGGCGCCTGCGGTACCTCGCGGATGCGCTGCTGACGCGACGGCTCGAGCGGATCGTCGCCGGCACGCTGACCACGATCGCGGTGTTCGCCCCGGTCGTGTTCCTCGCCGGGTTCGCCGGCGTGTTCTTTGCCGAGATGGCGATGGTCGTCGTGTTCTCGCTGCTGTGCTCGCTGGTCGTCGCGATCACCCTGGTGCCGACACTCGCGGCCCGCCTGCTCGGCCACCGGCGCGTCCCGGTGTCCCGGCTCCAGCGCGTGTCCGATGTCCTCGAGCGCGCGTTCAAGGCACTCGAGCAGGGTTACGGCCGGCTGCTCCAGGTCACGCTGCGCAATCGCTGGCTCGCGGTCGCGGCGTCCGCCGTGCTGCTGCTCGCCACCTATCGCCTGGTCTCGCTCGTGCAGGTCGAGCTGATGCCCCAGACCGACGAAGGCGTCGTCGATCTCGACTTCGAGCTGCCGGTCGGCACGCCGGTCGAGCGCACGCGCGAGGTCGTGTTCGAGATGGAGCGCCGGATCCGCGCGGTCGTGAAGCCCGAGGAGATCGACAACGTCGTGAGCTCCGCCGGACCGGACAATCCGTACCGGCCGGGTGGCGGCCACGAGGGCGAGGTCGAGGTGACGCTGGTGCCGGTGTCCCAGCGCGAGCGCGGCAGCGCGGTGATCGTCGAGGCGATGCTGCAGGCCGTCCGTGGCATCCCCGACGTCAAGCCGCGGATCCGCCAGCGCACGACCAACCCGCTGCAGCGGTTCATGCGCGGCAGCCAGGGCGAGCGACTCGTCGTGGAGGTTCGCGGTCACGAGCTCCCCGAGGCCGCGGCGCTCGGCCGCCGCATCGAGGGCATCATGAAGGACATCCCGGGCATCACCGACGTGCGGATCGGCCGCGAGGAGGGGCTCGAGGAGCGGACGATCGACGTCGACACCATGCGCGCGGCGGACGTCGGGCTCGAACGCGCCGAGATCGCGCGCACGCTCGAGACCTACGTGCTCGGCAAGGTCGCGACCCGGCTGCGCGAGGCCGGCGACGAGTACGCCATCCGCGTGATGCTCCGCGAGCAGGATCGCGCGGAGACCGCCCAGCTCGCCGCGCTGCCGCTGCTCACGCCACGTGGCGTCGTGCCACTGTCGGCGGTCGCGACGATCGGCGTGCGCCGCGGGCCCGGCTCGATCGAGCGCGAGGGCCAGGAGCGCGTGCTGTCGATCGTCGGCGGCCTCGGCGATCGCCCGCTCGGCGCGGTGGTCGCGGATCTCGAAGCTGCCCTCGCCGACGTCGAGCGGCCTCCAGGATTCTCGATCGCGATCGCCGGGGAGGCGCGCGAGCAGGCGTCGACGTTCGCCGGCCTGCAGATCGGGATCGTGCTCGCCATCCTGCTCGTGTTCGCGGTCATGGCGGTGCAGTTCGAATCGATCCGCCACCCCCTGATCGTGATGTCGGCGGTCCCGTTCGGCTTCGTCGGCGTCGTGCTCGCGTTGCTCGTGACCAGCACCACGTTCAGCCTCAACGCGTTCCTCGGATCGATCGTGCTCGTCGGCATCGCGGTCAACAACGCGATCGTGCTGATCGACGCCGCCAATCAGCTGCGCCGCGAGCAGGGTCTCGATGCGGTGGCCGCGATCGTCGAGGCGGGTCGGCGCCGGTTGCGCCCCATCCTGATGACGACGATGACCACCGTGCTCGCGATGCTGCCGATCGCGTTCGCGCTCGCAGAGGGGGCCGAGATCCAGGCGCCGCTCGCCCGGGTGATCGTCGGTGGCCTGCTGGTGTCGACGGTCGTCACGCTCGTGCTGCTGCCCGTCCTCTACGTGCTCACGGCCGGCCGCCGGTTTCATTCATCGACGTAGACGCTTAGCCAACGACCCGCAGCGCCGGACTGCGCTTGCCGGCGACCACGGTGGAAAGCGCAGCCGGGCCGGCGGTCAGCAAGGTCTGGCCACGCTGCGAACGCCAGCCGTCGAGCTTGCTCGCGTGATGGGCGTACGCGATCGGACACGTCGCCGCGCACGGCTTCGGCGCGTCGAATGCCTGGCGCATGTCGTCGACGGTGTACGCGAGCAGCGGCGTGCCCGGATTCCCCATCCGTGGCTGGCAGAGGTGGACGAGGCCGTCCTCGCAGACCATGAACGTGCGGGCCCCGGCGCGGCACTTCCACGTCATCGACCCGCGATCGAGGAGCTGCTGCGTGTAGTCGTCGTCGAGGAATGCGGGCAGACGCCCGCCGAGCGTCCGGACCTCGTCGTACGCGGCACGCGTGCGCGGATCGGGCTTGATGAGGGCGCCCGTGTCATCGCGAACGAGCGAGCAGTTGCTGTCGAAGCCGAAGCCGATCACGGTGCGCGCGACCTCGAGCGCCTCCTCGGGCGGGCTCGATCCGAGGACGGTATTGACGCGGACGTGAAACCTCGCGTGGCGCGCGAGCAGCCGCAGCTTCGGCATCAGCGGCTTGAGCGACTTCTTCGAGACAGCGTTCGGCCGCGCACTGTCGATGCTGAGCTGGAGGCCATAGAGGCCCGCATCGTTCAGGCCTTCGATGATCTCGCGGGTCAGCAGATAGCCGTTGGTGTTGAGAAACGGTGTCATGCCCTGCGCGCGGACGTAGCGGACGAGCTCGACCACGTCGGGATGCAGCAGCGCCTCGCCGCCGGTCAATGTCACGAACACCGAGCGCAGCTTCGCGAGGTGATCGATGCGCTGCTTCAGCACGTCGAGCGGCACCGGCTTCGAGACCTTGTCGTACTCGAAGCAGTACCCGCACGCGAGGTTGCACCGCCGGGTGATCACGAGGTGGGTGATCAACGGGCGATCGCGATCGCGCCAGCACGTTCATCAGGATGCGCGCGTCGCGCAGCGGCTGGCGCCAGCGCTTGAGCTTGGGCTGGAGAGTCGTGGCGGACATGCCGAGACACGCTGCCAGGCACGTGCCGCCGCAACTGGCGGTACGCCGCCGGCATCCGCCGGTAAACACCCTGTCGTTCGTCGAGGTTTCGACGCAACCTGCCAGCAAACGGGCGTGCGCAGCGGTAGGTACCGGAGTTCCTGGGTCACTTCCAGGATGCGTTCAGCGCCGGTTCGCCGCCCTGAGCTGCTCAGCGCTTCGGGGTAGAGCCTCCGTCGAGATCGAGATCTCGATCGACCGCACTGCTGCCGTGACCAAAGAGATCGTCGATCGGTCCCTTGCTCGGACTGCGATCGGGACCCGGGTCGCGCGGCTGACGCT
>JACCTC010000248.1 GCA_013812655.1 Deltaproteobacteria bacterium
GTGGAGTCGCCGCGGTACATCGCGGCGGACGCCGAGCTCGCGAAGCACCTCTCGAAGGTCACCAAGAAGGCGATTGGACCGATCGAGGACGTAACGGACGCCAGCGTGTTCAACGAGGGATACGCCAAGCAGAAGCCCTTCGTGGTGAAGGATCCCCGCGCCGCCGCCGACGCGTACGGGCGCCTTTCGCGCGGAGAACAAGGATCACGTAAAGCCGTGCTGCAACACCCGCTCTACGCGCTCGCCCTGGCGCTCGACGTCGATCGCGACCCCGCGACGATACGCGCGCCGCCGCGTGCGGTTACCCCACGACCGCGGTGCAGTACGCCGTCATGGTCGATCGTGGTCCGCACGAAAGCACCCGCAAGGCAGCCGACGGCGAGGTCACGAGCGTGCATCGCTACGCGACAAGCATCGATCGCGTGATGTCCGACGCGCTCGTCGCGCGCATGGAGAAGTCGGGGTACTGGAACCCCGGCAGCGCGCGCGCGTTTCAAGCCGAGCTTGCCGCAAACCGAACCGACGGACCGAGGCAGGTCGCGACGCGCACGCTCCCCAAGCCGATCAAGGCGCCGCGCTTCGACAAGAAGTCGCCGATCGCCGATCCAGAGATGCTCTCAGAGATCGACGAGATGCTGGCGAAGGGCCTGAAGTTGATCGGCGCCGCCGCGAGCGATCCGGTGCCCGAGATCATCGACAAGCTCCACGCCTACGCCGACGACGTTCGCCACGGCGAGGTCAAGGCCATCCCACGCCTGTATCTGGCGCTCGGGTGTGTCCTCGGCGAGCAGCTTCACCGCGCGTTCGGTTGGTCTTGGGGGACCGTGCGCAGGACGACCCCCGGGCTGTTCTCCCCGAATCGCGCACACACGCACATCGCGTTCATGCTCACCCAGCGCGTCGCCAAGGAGGGCGCGAAGGCGAACACCATCGCGCTGTTCTTCAACATGGTCGCCGACGGCAACCTCCCGAAGTCGAAGCCGAGCGCCGCGTGTCTCGTGACGTAGGCAGGCTCACCATCTACCGCACCCTGCCGCGCCCGGATTGAATGACGTCGCTGCGGAGGTGCATAGTCCTCGCGAATCATCGGGCGATGGAGCTAAAGCACCGTTCGCGCCCCGCAACGCGTCCGGTATCCCGTGGATCGATCGGCGGCGGCGAAATGAGTACAGTCGCCGGATGTCGCGGACCATGATCCTGTGCGTCCTCCTGTGCCTGGCCTCGTGTGACGGCGGAGGCGCGACCAAGGCCAATCAGCCTCCGGCCACGAAGACCGAGCAGCCGCCGACGACGAGCACGGACACGCCGCCTGCCCGAAGCGCGGACGCCCCGGCCGTGGCGATCCCGCCCGGCACCGGCTGGTTCTGCTACACGGAGACCGCGCCCGGCGGCGACGGCATCTGCCTCCGGCCCGACGACCGGGACATCTGCGAGGAGACGGTCACGGATCGCGCCGTCGGCGGCAAGCCCCGCGGCCTCTGCCAGCCGGCAGCGAAGGCGGTGTGCATGGCCTTCCGCGAGAAGATGAAGGGGAACGAGCTCGAGACCTGGTGCTACCCCTCGCGCGCCGTGTGCGACGCCTACAAGCAGCGGTACGCCAGCCAGCCGGACAACTACTCCGGCTTCAGCGACTGCATCGACGCCGAGTGACTCGCTGCCACGCGTTTCCCAGCGCACCGATCGGCTCGCCTCAGGTCTTGCCCGGGAGATACGCACGCGGCACTGCCGCTCCGCGCAAGAACTGGCGACGCCGCCGTCGCGTGTTCGCGCGCTGCACGCCGACGAGCGCACCGAACCCGACGAACACCCCCGCGCCGACGAGCGCGGTGCCGAGCCCGAGGAGTGGCAGTGCGACCGCGACGCCGGTGACGATCACCATCGCCATCAGCACGGGCCAGATGATGTCGCTCGCGTAGCGGCGCGACCACCCATCGTACGCGCGCTCGCAGTCGGCGCACCACCGCTCGCCTTCCGTCTCGACCTTGCAATGCGGGCACGCCATGCGGCTTACCGTAGCGTCTAGAGAACCGTGCGAACAGCCGCTACCGGGCCGAGCGGCGGCGCCGCAGGATCACCGCGAGCGCGAGGCCCAGAACACCTGCCGTCGTCGCGCCACCGGTCGTCGTCTGACAGCCGCAGCCGCGCGGCTGGCGGATCGGGATCGGCAGCTTCTGGTCCCGGCTATCGAGCACGCCGACCCGTGGCGCGTCCTTGCCGATCAGCGCGGCGAGCTCGACCTTGCCGCGTGGCGCGAACGCGAGGTTCGTCGCGGGCTCGACGGCGATCTGCCGGCCGGGTGGTCCGCCCCAGATCCCGCGCTTCGGGTTCTCGCAGGTCATACCGCCCGTCCATGGATGGAGGATCGCGTAGCGCCCCTGGAAGTTGTTGGTGCCGTTGCGATCGATCGAGGTGTCGAGGCGGCCGTGCGAGTCCGGCGTGTTGCGGCCGCCGCCGATCGGCTGGACCGCGCGGAACACGAGGTCGTTCTTCATCTCCTTGCCGTAGCGCGCGTGCAACCGGGTCAACGTCATGCCCCACGGGCTGACGTCCTTGTACGACGTCGCGATCACGTCGGCGCCGAGCGTCGCGAGATCGTTGGCGTCGAGCGTCGGGCCCGGGCACGGATCGCAGCTGCTCGAGTCCCACGCGTACTCGGTGACCACCGCGTTCGGGACCTGCGCGATCGTGTGATCGAAGAGCGCGGCGTAGAACTCCCCGAACCGCGTGCGGACCTGATCGGTGACGACGAGGTTCGTCGGGATCGTGACGTTCGGATGATTGGCGACCTCATAGCGCGTGTTGTTGGGCGCGAGGATGTTGACGATCAGATCCTGCGCGCCCTGCGAGTTCGCCAGCCCGAGCCTGATCGGCAACGCGAGCTCGCTGCTGTCGTAGTGGAAGCGCAGCGGCGATAGTGTCGCCATGCCGTTCACGAACCGGACCTTCTTCGGATCGACCTTGGCGATGAAGAACTTCATGCCTTGCTCGATGTACGGCCGCAGCAGCGGCTCGGCACCCGCCGGGATCTCGTACTTGTTCGCGCGCAGCCAGCGATCGAGGCCGGTCGACTCCTGGGCCGACAGCACGACTATGTCGTACTCGGCGACCGAGAACTTCGCCTCGATCTTCACCTTGTACTCGACCTCGTCGGAGTCGTCGCCGCCGCTGTCCTTGCTCACGCTCGTGCGCTCCACGATATTTTCGTCGTCGTACTCCTCGCGCGGCGGCGGTACATAGCACGGGTCGCGCTCCCAGTACTCGACAAGGCGAGGCGCGCCGAGCACGTCGACCTTGTCGAACAGCTCGCGCGGCAGCGTCTTGACCTGCTGCTCGCGCACGACGACGGGAACCGGCACGACGAGCGCGAACTTGTCGGGCGGTCCCTGATAGTTGTTCTGCATCGACAGCACGGTCGTCGTGCCGTGGCGCATCAGCACGACCTGCGTCGCGTTGTTGAACATCTGGCTGCCAGCACCGCCGACATAGAAGCCGCAGAACGCATGCGCGGACGCAGCGTGGGCGCCCAGCGCAATGACGCTGGCCGTGATCGTGGTGGTCGCTCGCATGGAGCTCTCCTTGGATGTGTGGTGACCATCCGACGCGCGACCACGGCGAACGATCTATCGCGACCCAAGCCGAGCGGTATCGATGGTGTCCAGCAGGTTGAACACGAAGAGCGAGGACGTCGGCTCGAACATCAGGCTCGCCGAACCGCCGACCACGTGCAGTCGCTGCGCGGCGACGCCTCCGGACGCCCCGGCGCGCTCGGCCGGCAGGGCCGGCAGGTCCGTCCACGTGTTGAGCGTCGGATCGTACATCTCGACGACGCGAAGCGCGGTCGCGCCCGATTCGCCGCCGGCGCACACGAGCTGACCGAACACGGTGCCGTACGCGCAGCCACCCCGTGCAGTCGGCATCGGCTCGCGGATCTGCCACACCGGCGGATCCGGCGTGATCTGCAGCGTCAGCGCGTAGACATCACCGAGTGGCTGGCCGAGTGCACCGACGCCCCCGGCGACGATCAGCGTGCCGTCCTCGACGCGCATCGCCGCCGCGTGCGAGCGCGCGACCGGCAGATCGGGGAGCTGCATCCAGGTGTCGGTCGCGATGCTGTAGACGAGGCAGGTCGCGGTGACGCCGTCGGTGGTCGCGCCACCGAGGACGTAGACGTTGCCCTGGGTGGCGACGATCGCGGCGGCGCCGCGCGCCAGCCCGTCGGGCATCGACGCCCGCGCGGTCCACTCGAGCGCACCCGGTGCGAGCGCGAACACCTCGCCGCGCGCCGCGAACTGTTCGCCCTCGAGCCCGCCGAGGAGGAACAGCGTGCCGCCGACCCCTGCGAGCCCGGCGTGGGTCCATGCGACCGGCGCCGGCGGCATCACATCCCAGGTGCCGGTCAGCGTGTTGTAGGCCAGCACCTCGTTTGTGATTGCGAGCCGCGGAACCTCGCGATCGCTGGTGGTGAACCCGCCGTAGACGACGATCCGCGTGCCGAGCACCGCCGCGCTCGCCTCGAGCCGTCGCCGACCCTCGAACAGCTCGCCCTCGCGCCACGGTGGCCCCGGATCCGGCTGCGGCTCCGGGGTCGCGCACGCGGCCGCGGTGGTCGCGACGACGAGGGCGAGGGCGATGGCGCGGAGCACGACCCAGTCTAGATCGTGCGGCAACTGACTACTTGAGGGTCAGCCAGCCGAACGCGTGAGCCCAGTCGTTCTTGAGGAAGCCCGGTGCGCACCACAGCTGGCACAGCGCCTCGATCGGCCGCGCGACCTCGACGCCGCCCATGTCGACGGCCTTCCAGCCGAACTTCGCGAGGATCTCCGACGTCTCCTGCTTCGCGCCGGCGTCGTTGCCGCAGATGAACATCGCGGGCTCGGGCTTGAACGGTGGGTTGACCATGAACGCGCTGCCGACGCTGTTGAACGCCTTCACGAGCCTGGCCTGCGGTGCCTTCGCCTGCAGCCGCTCCATCAGCGACTCGTTGGCCTTCGTGAAGTAGCGGACCACGCCACCCTGCGGCGGCTCCTCGGAGATCGGGTTCGTGGTGTCGATGACGGTCTTCCCCGCGAGGTTCGCGGCGCCCGCGAGCTCGAGCGCGTTCTCGGCGGCAGTGCCCTTGACCGCGAGCACGACGATGTCCGCCCACTTCGCGGCCTCGGCGAGCGTGCCCGTCGACGCCTCGCCACCGGCGGCGGTCTTCCAGTCCGCGAGCTTCGCCGGCTCGCGCGACGCACGCATCACCGCGAACCCGTTCGCGAGGAAGCCCTTCGCGAGTGCCTCACCGACTTGACCGGTACCGAGGACAGCGATCTTCTTCATGCGCGCACGTTCGCACGATCGCGACGAGGGCTCTTCCGGAGTGCAGCGCGATCGCCGCGCGTGGCGTCCTCTGGGTGCCCGCACTTTTTGTGCGGCCTCGTGTTCGCGAGCCGTGCAGCCCGCCGCGAAGTCACATGATGTGGATGATCGTGCAAGCGAGGAAGTAGGTGTCGCCTGCTTCGCGCAGCGCGAAGTCCGCGGTGATGTCCGTCGATCGCTTCTTGTAGGAGATCGGGACGAAGCAGGCCGGGTTCTCCTCGGCATCGAACGGCTCGCCGTCGTCGGTGGCCAGCTTGCCGATGGTCACGTGCGCGAGCCATCCGAGATCCGCGTTCCACGGCTTCGCGGCGAGCGAGTCTTCACCGATCTGCAGGTGCCGGTAGAGCGACGAGACGTTCTCGTCGAAGCCCTCGTCGTGCGCGAGCATCGGGCGCGCCGCGTCGAGCTTGCCCTTCGCGAGTGCATCGAAGAACGCCTTGATCGCGTCGTGAACGACCTTGGCTTTCGGCCTGGTTGTCCAGCTGACCATGCCCTTGGGCACCGCCTGCTTCGCCACCGCCTCCGCCGTGGTCGCGGCCTTGGCGCCGTCCGTCGGCGCGACGTACTTGCCCTTGGTCGCGAGCACGAAGTCCGGATCCTTCTTGTACGGCGCGAACACCGGCTCTTTGGTGAACGTCGACGGCTTGACGCCGAAGCGCTCGAGCACCTCCATCATCGCCGCGAGCATTCTCGGCTTGTCGCCCTTCACTGCGTGATAGCGAGCCGTGTTGAACAGGAAGTCGAACCGCGGGCCCTCCTTGTGTCGCATGCTCGCCTGCACGAGGCCGAACAGGCCGTCATCGTTGGTCGCGAGCGCCGTGTCGATCGCCTTCGCGCCGAGCTCGGAGAGGATGATCGGGTTCGGCTGTGCCTTCGGAAGACCGTGCTCGACGTAAGCGCGGATCAAGAGCTTCGCGTCCTCGAGCTGCTGCTGCTCGACCGCGGTCCTGAACAGGTCGGGACAAGGGTCGTGATAGTAGACGGTGTCGCGCTCGGCGATCTTCGTCACGTTGGCCGGATAGATCTCGACGAACGCCTCGGGGCCCTGCTTCGCGGCGGCGCGAAGGCGGTCGACGTACGGCTTGTCGGCTTCACTGATCTCGAGGGGCACTTGCGCAGCATCGACAAATCCGGCGATCGAGACAAGCGATCGCCACGCGTCGCGTCGCTGCGTTGCGCGACGCCGGTCTTCAGATAGAAGGCCCAGTGGCCGATGTCGCGGCCGTACCGCGCGCGGATCGCGGCGTCGTCGTAGCTCCCGCCGTAGAGCGTGCGTGCGGTGTCCGCGAACCCGCGCAGCTCGGGCAGCTCGTCCATCCGCCCGAGTCCGCGCAGCAGGATCGCGGCGGCCGAAAACGGGCCGATCCCGCGGATCGCGAGCAGCGCGTCGCGCGCCTCGGCGTAGGGCGCCTCGCGCAGCGTCGCCTCGCCGATCGCGGCGACTCCGCGCAGCACCTCGGCGATGACCTCGCCCTTGCGTGCGTGTCCGATCGCCTCGCCGATCGCCTTGCCGTCGAGCCGGCCGAGCACGTCGCTCGATGGCAGCGCGCGCAGCGTCCGCCCGGCGATCTCGATCGGCAGCCCGAAGCGATCCATGAACCGGCGCTTGAGCCGGCTCGCGATCGTGATCGGCGTGCGCTGCATGATCACCGCGTAGACACAGATCTCCTCGAGCGTCAGGAACCTCACGTGGTGCAGGCCGTGGAGCTCGGCGACGAGGCCGTGCATCGGCGGATCGTTGGCCGCCGTCGCGTAGAAGCTCGCGAGATCGTCCCGTGCTCCGATCAGCTCGCTCGCGCGCGCGAGCAAGGCGGGCGCATCGAGCGCGTCCTCGCACGCGAGCCACAGGCCATCGGCCTCGCGGATCGTGAACGTCACCGCGCGGCCGGCGACCGTGACCGCGGCGGTCAGCGAGTCGGCGGTCAGCACGAAGTCCTCCTGGCACGGCAAGAACCGGCGCAGGAACGTCAGCGTCTGGGAGAACGAGAACGGCTCGCGAACGTGGATCTGGAGGTTCATGCTCCCTTGTTACGGGTACGTCGTGTCAGCCTTCTGTCAGGTTTGATCGTGGCGTGCCGCGGCTTGTCAGGATCGGGAGGGGCGACGCGTCGCGAGGAGATCGACGTCAGTCTCCGCACGACGATCGAGCTCGCCGCGCGGATCGCCCTCGCTCTGCAGCACGTCGGGCTCGCGCGTGCCGAGGGACCGCTTCATTACTGGATGTCCTACCGGATGCCCCACGACATGCCGTAGCGGCGCTTGCCATGTCAGGATGCGCGCGTGCGTCGGTTCTGGCTCCCCGCGGTGACGGGGTTCGTGCTCCTCGCGATCTGGTGGATCGCGTCGGTGGCGGGCGCGTTTCCGGTCGGCACCGTGCCGGCACCCGACGAGGTGGGGCGCGCGTTTGCCGACGAGCTCGCATCCGGGCGCCTGCTCGCCGACACGATCGCCTCGCTGTTCCGGGTCGCGTGGGGCTTCGTCACCGCGGTCGTCGCGGGTGTGCCGCTCGGCCTCGTGATCGGTCGCTCGCTCGTGACCCGCGAGGCGCTGATGCCGTGGGTGAACTTCTTCCGGTCGCTGTCGCCGATCGCGTGGATCCCGTTCGCCATCATCTGGTTCGGCATCGGCGATCCGCCCGCGATCTTCATCATCTTCCTCGCCACGTTCTTCCAGATCGTGCTCGCGACCGCGGCCGCCGCCGGCTCGGTGCCGAAGGTCTACTACCGGGTCGCGCTCGATCTCGGCCTGACGCCGGCGCAGACGCTGCTCCACGTCACGCTGCCCGCGATCCTGCCCCAGCTCGTGATCGCGCTGCGCGTCGCGATCGGCGTGGCGTGGATGGTCGTCGTCGCGGCCGAGATGATCGCGGTGCGCAGCGGGCTCGGCTTCCTGATCATCGACGCGCGCAACGGCCTGCGCATGGACCTCGTGGTCTGCGGGATGATCACGATCGGCGCGATCGGCATCGGTCTCGACATCGCGTTCTCGCGGCTCGCGAAGATCCCGAGCGTGCGCTGGGGATTCGAACGATGACCGCCATGGCCTCCACGCCGCCTGACGCGCCGACCACTGCGCCGACGACCGCACCGATCCTGGCGGTCTCGGGCCTCGGCTTCGACTACGGCTCGCTCACCGTGATCGACGCGCTCGATCTCGAGGTCGCGCCGGGCGAGCTCGTCGTCTGCGTCGGGCCGTCGGGGTGCGGCAAGACCACGCTGCTCGCGCGCGGTCACCTCGCGCCGACGCGCGGCACGGTCGCGCGACGCGGTCAGAGCCGGACGATCTATCAGGATGGCGGGCTGTTCCCGTGGCTCACCGTGCGCCAGAACATCGAGCGCGGACTGCCGCTGACGACGCCGCCGGCGCAGCGCAGCGAGAAGGTCGCGGACTGGCTCGCGATCACGCGGCTCGCCGAGTTCGCGGATCACTACGCGCACCAGCTGTCCGGCGGGATGCGACAGCGTGTCGAGCTCGCGCGTGCGCTCGCGGCCGAGACCGACATCCTGCTGCTCGACGAGCCGTTCTCGGCGCTCGACTACCAGACCCGCCGGCGCATGCGCAACGAGCTGGTCGCCACGCTCGCCGAAAGGCCGCGTACGGTGGTGTTCGTGACCCACGACATCGAGGAGGCGGTGCAGCTCGGCGATCGCGTCGTCGTGCTCGGCGCGCGTCCCGCGAATGTCCGCCGCGTGCTCACCCTGCCGGCCGGCCGGCCGCGCTCGCCCGCCGCGCCTGGTGTGGCGGAGTCCGAACAGGCGATCATGGACGAGCTGGGGCTGGCATGACGTACAAGCTACGACTCACCGCGATCACGATCGGCGTCCTGGTGGCGCTGACCCTCGCCCACATGAAGCCGTGGCAGGTCGACGAAGCGCGCGCGTCGCGGCTCTCCGTCGGCTTCCTGCCCGTGACCTGTCACCTGACGTGCCCGGTCACCGACTTCGCGACCAAGTCGACGACGACCGCGACGCACTTCGAGTCGCAGCGGTTCACCGAGTTCGCGACCGTCGTCGAGGCGCTGAAGGCGCGCAAGCTCGAGGCCACGTTCCTGCTCGCGCCGCTCGCGATGGTGCTGCGCCAGCAGGGCGTGCCGATCAAGATCGTCTACCTCGGCCATCGCGATGGCTCGACGGTGATGGTCCGCAAGGACTCGACGGCGACCTCGCTCCGTGATCTGCGCGGCAAGACGTTCGCGCGGCCGAGCAAGTACTCGAACCAGTACCTCGTGATCACGAAGCTGATGGACGACCAGGGTGTGAGGCCCGAGGAGATCAACTTCGTCGACCTGCCGCCACCCGACATGCCGTCCGCGCTGGCCGCCGGCGCGATCGACGCGTACTTCGTCGGCGAGCCGCACGCCGCCAAGGCCGAGGTCGCGGGCACCGGGCGCGTGCTCTACCACGCGAAGGACATCTGGCCGCGCTTCGTGTCCTGCGTGCTCGTCGTCCGCCAGGAGCTGATCGACGAGCGTCCCGAGGTCGTGCGCGACCTCGTGCGCGGCATCGCCGAGAGCGGTGAGTGGGCGGAGCGCAACCGGCTCGCTGCGGCGAAGGTCGCGGCGCCGTACTTCCGCCAGGATCAGAAGCTGCTCGAGTTCGTGCTGACCCAGCCGTCCGATCGCGTCAGCTACCGACACCTGACACCGACCGACGACGATCTGCGCTCGATCATGAAGTACGCGCTCAAGGCCGGCATCCTCGAGCGCGAGATCGAGCTCGATCAGCTCGTCGATCGCCGGTTCATCCCCGCCGATATCGCACCCGCGCGGATCACGCCGTAGCTATCAGGTCGGGCCCTGCTGGGTCGGATCGATCGGCGGGTACGCCCCACCGCCGAGTGCAGGCAGCCCGACCGCCGACGGCGCGGGCGGCGTGTTCGCCGTCATCGTCGCGAGCGGCGGCGCTCCCATCGATCCGAAGCCCCCGCCACCGAGCACGAGCTGTCCGAGCTTCCAGCCGATCGCGATCCACGCGCTGCCGTAGACGATGATCATCGAGCCGGCCATGTGGCCGACGCCGCGGCTGCTGCCCTTCGCGAACAACGCCTGGAACCCGATCACGAGCGCGACAAACCCGACGAGGCCGGTGACGAGCAGGTTGTAGCCGAGGAACAGCCGGCGCACGCCGGGCACGTACGCGTCGTTGGTCCGGTTCAGCAGACCGAGGTGCAGCGCGAGCACGAGGCCGGCGGGGAGCAAGAACCCGAAGGCCGCGCGATAGCCCGCGCCCTTGTCGCTGCCGGGGCTGATCAGGAGGTAGAGCAGCAGCGCGGCACCCGCGAGCGCGAGCTGGAACGCGCTGATCGCGAAGTAGTGGAGCGCGAACTTGATACCGAGCTGGCTGTCGGGCGTGACCTCGCGGTGTGCACGCCAGCGCGCGACCACGTAGAGAATGACCGGCGCCACGACGAGCGCGGCGAGGACCATCGACGCGACCCCGAGCATCGGCCCGATTGTCTGCAGCAGGAAGAACGAGTCCATGGCCGCGACGGTACACGGGATCTTCGACGAAACCGGGAGCACCTCGGCGATGTCTCACCCGCATGCGCCGGCCGATCGTGCTCGGGTTCGTGATCGGCGCGCTCGGCACGGCGCCGGCTCGCAGCGCCGCCGATGACCTCGAGCCGCTGTCGGTGACCGGCGGGTTGCGTGGCACGACAGCGGTGCTGACCGTGCGTTACCGGATCCCCGTCGTCGGGCCGCTGCACGAGGCGTCGACGCTCGATCTCGTGATCCCCGGTGGCGCGGTCGCGACCCGCGCGCGCGTGCAGGCCGGCAACGTCACGCACGCGCTCGAGCTGACGCGCAGTGACCGCGCGCTCGAGGCGTTCGACGCGCTCGCCGAGCGTGCACCGGCCGCCGCGCGCCGGTGGGCGGTGTTGCTCGCGGGCGACGATGGCTCGCTGACGGTCTCGGTCGCCGCCGCGCGGACCGGCGCGTTCACGCTCGACGTCGATCTCGCGATGCCGACGTGCTTCCACCGCGACGTTCGCTACATCGCGGTCCCCGCGGCATGGCGTGGCGTGCTCGGACCATCCCCGCTCGCCAGCGTTCGCTGGCTCCCTCCATCTCCGGCCCCGCTCGCCAGCGTTCGCTGGCTCCCTCCATCTCGGGTGCTGCGTGTCCAACCCGCGCCATCCGAGGCGATCGGGATCGCGTGTCGCCCCGACGAGACCGATGGCAAGGAGACCTGGGTCGGCTTGCCGAGCCTCCACCTCGCCCGCCGCCCCGCCGGCGAGCCGCGCATCGGTGCCTCGGCCGCGCGCGTCGAGCTCGGTGCGACACACGTGGCACGCGTCGAGCTCGAGATCGCGGCGCTGCTCGGCGAGGCGCCCGGCGATCTCTCGACCGTCCTCGTCCTCGACGGGTCGCGGTCGATGACGCCGGCGCAGCTCGACGCGCAGCGGGCGCTGGTCGCCGCGTACCTTCGCGCTGCGCCGACGAGCCGCGTCCAGGTGATCGCGTTCGCGCGCACCGCGAAGG
>JACCTC010000311.1 GCA_013812655.1 Deltaproteobacteria bacterium
GTCCTCGGTGGCGGCGTGGTAGCGGGCCACGACGTGGTGGTGGCGGTGCGGCATCACGACATCGCGCAGGTTGCCGGTGCGCACGCGCTCTCCGCCGACCACGCACGGGATCTCGACGACCTCCTTCTCGATGGCGGCGAGGGCGGCCTTGAGCTTCGCCCGCTCCGCGCTACCGGGCGCGTAGCCGAGGACCGGCTCGTTGACGGGATCCGGAACCGAGATGATCGCGTCGTGCATGGCGCACGTGTACCACGCGATCGCGGCGGCGGAGCGGCCGGGCTCCCCGGCGGCGGAGGCGCCGGCGAAGCTACGGTGTGGCGGGCACCGGGACGGGCGGCACGGTCGGCACAGGCTTCGGTGCGGCGGTCTGACTGCCCTTGCGACAGCGGCCGATCGACTCCATGTCAGTCGCGGCGAGGATGCAGCGCCGCTCCTTGGCCGTCACCTGGCGCGCCTTGCACTGCTCGACCTCGGCGCTCCGGTTGCCCATCCCGCCCATGTCGCCATGGCCGGGGTACTGCTTCTGCACCATCGCGAGCACGTGATCGGTCACCTGCTCGCAGGTCGGGGCGGCTGCCTGCTCCGGTTTCGAGCACGAGGCGAGGGCGAGCGAGGCGACGCTGACGAGCGAGAGGACCAGGAAGCGCATGCCGCGAGCATAGCCGAGCCACGGTAGAGTGGCGGCGATGGCGATCCGGTTTGCCCGCGACGACGACTTCGACGCGATCACGGCGATCACGAACCATTACGTCACGACGTCGGCGATCCACTTCGCCTACGACCCGCTCGCGGTCGCGGACCTCCGCGAGATGTGGCAGCGCCACGGCGAGCGCTATCCCTGGTTCGTCGCGCACGCCGGCGGCCGGGTCGTCGGGTACGCCAAGGCCGGCACGTGGCGCGACCGCGCGGCGTATGCGTGGACGACCGAGATCGGGCTCTATGTCGACGACGACGTGCGCGGCCAGGGCCACGGGCGGGCGCTCTACACCACGCTGCTCGACGAGCTCGCCCGCCGTGGGTTCCGCTCGGCGATCGCCGGCATCACGCTGCCGAACGCGCCGAGCCTCGCGCTCCACCGCGCGTTCGGCTTCGAATCCGTCGGCACGGTGCGCGACGCGGGCTACAAGCTCGGCCAGTGGCGCGACGTCGAGTTCTGGCAGAAGCGGTTCGCGACCGACGCCAGCGCGCCGCCGGCGTAGCGCAGCCGCGGCCGCTACTCGCGGCCGAGGTACGTGTAGCCGATCATGCCCTCGCGGAACCGGTTGATCAGCGTCCGGCTCTCCTCGATGGTCATCAGCTTCTTGCGGAGCGCCTGCTCGACGTTGTTGCGCAGCCGGCCGAGCAGATCGGTCGGCGAGTAGTCGACGAACGCGAGCACCTCGCTCACGGTGTCGCCCGCGACGACCTCCTTGACGTCGTAGTCACCGTCCGGAGACAGCTGGACGTGCACGGTGTTGGTGTCGCCGAACAGGTTGTGGAGGTCGCCGAGGATCTCCTGGTACGCGCCGACGAGGAAGATGCCGAGGTAGTAGTCCTGCCCCTCGGCCTTCGGGTGCAGCTCGAGCACGTGCTTGACGTCGCGCATGTCGATGAACGAATCGATCTTGCCGTCCGAGTCACACGTGATGTCGGCGAGCGTCGCGCGCCGCACGGGCTCCTCGTTGAGCCGGTGGATCGGGCAGATCGGGAACAGCTGATCGACCGCCCACGCATCGGGCACCGACTGGAACATCGAGAAGTTGCAGAAGTACGTGTCGCTGAGCGCCTTCTCGAGGCCCTCGAGCTCCTCCGGCATGTGCTCCTTGCCGTGCGACATCAGGTGGACCTTCTCGCAGATGGCCCAGAACAAGTTCTCGCAGATCACGCGGTGCTCGAGCGACAGGTGCCCGAGGTTGAAGAGCTGGAGGACCTGATCCTTGTACTCGACAGCGTCGTGGTAGCTCTCGAGCAGGTTCTTCGCGGAGACGCCCTGGTAGGTCTCCCACATGTTGACCACGAGCGGCGGCGCGGGCTTCTGCAGCTCCTTGGGCACGTGCGTGTTGAACTCGGTCACGCCGAGGACGTTGACGACGAGCACCGAGTGGTGCGCGGCGATCGCGCGACCGGACTCGCTGACGATGCTCGGGTGCGGGACGTTGTCGGCGTCGCAGATCTCCTTGATCGCGAACACGACGTCGTTGGCATACTCCTGCACCGTGTAGTTCATCGACGACGCGAAGTTCGTCTGCGAGCCGTCGTAGTCGACGCCGAGACCACCGCCGACGTCGACGTACTTGAGGCCCGCGGCGCCCATCTTGTAGAGCTCGCAGTAGAGCCGGCCAGCCTCGCGCAGCGCGTTCTTGACGCTCTTGATCGCCGAGATCTGCGAGCCGAGGTGGAAGTGCAGCAGCTTGACAGTGTCCGCCTCGCCCCACGCCTTGAGCTTGCCGATCGCCTCGACCATCTCGGCAGCGGTCAGGCCGAACTTCGAGAAGTCACCACCGGACTGCTCCCAGCGACCAGCGCCGCGTGATGACAGCCGCGCCCGGATGCCGAGCGACGCCTTGATCTTCATACGCTCGGACACCCGGTGGATCTGATCGAGCTCGGTGGGCTTCTCGACGACGAGGATGACCGTCTTGCCCATCTTCGACGCGAGCAGCGCGGTCTCGATGTACTCCTCGTCCTTGTAACCGTTGCAGATGATCAGCGACTCGTCGTCCGTGTGGATCGCCATGATCGCGAGGAGCTCGGGCTTGCTGCCCGCCTCGAGGCCGTAGTGGAACGGCCGACCGAACTCGATGATCTCCTCGACGACGGTGCGGTTCTGGTTGACCTTGATCGGATACACGCCGCGGTACTGGCCGGTGTAGCCGTACTCCTTGATCGCGCCGGTGAACGCGCTGCACAGCAGCTCGATGCGCGCCTTCAGGATGTCGCTGAAGCGGAGCAGGATGGGTAGCTGGATGCCGCGCGCGACGAGCTCGTCGATCAGCTCCTTCATGTCGATCGCGCCCTGGCCTTCACCGCGGGGCGTGACGATCAGGTTGCCGTGATCGTTGACCCCGAAGTAGCCGCAGCCCCAGCGCGGGATGTTGTACGTGTCGTTTGCGTCGGCGGCGGTCCACCGGCGCAACGGATCGTGACTGAGGAGAGCCTTGGCGCGGGCCATGTTTGATCATGCAATTACGGCTTATTTGCCGTCGGTGCAATGGGAAATGCCCCCCGGTTGGCCCCACACCTCTGATGGCGCGATCTCAGGCGGCGTGGACAGGTGCCGACGACCGGCGCGGCAGCGGTCGCCGGCCTCGTGTCGGCGCCTCGTCGTCACACAGCTCGTCGTCGACGATCCCGTCGACGTGCGTGCCTCGCGCGAAGCGAGTCGCGCGAAGTGTCGGCACGTGCGCCTCGCCGCGCACGAGGCTCGCGCGCCACCACGACGGTGCCTGACGCGCGGTCGGCTCCGGAACCGGCGCCGGCGGCACCGCCTCCCAGGGCTTGGCGACGGTGCCGAACACCTCGTGCATCATCCGCGCGATCGCCGCAACGCCGCCCGTCCAGCTGCGGCTGCGCACGATCCGATCGAGCGCGTCGATCATCGCCGCCGCCGAGGCGTAGCGCTGCGCCGGATCGTTGGCGAGCGCGGTCCGCACGACGTGCTCGAGATCGTGCGGGTAGTCGGCGACGATCCGGCTCGGCGGAATGTAGTCACTGCGGACGACAGCCAACATGCGATCGAAGTCGGTCGTGCCCTGGAAGCACCGCGAGCCCGTCGTCAGCTCGTAGAGCACGATGCCGAGCGCGAACACGTCCGTGCGGTGATCGACCTGCTCGCCGATGCACTGCTCGGGAGACATGTAGCTCGCCTTGCCGCGGACGACGCCAGGCGACGTGTGCACGGTCTGCAACGTCGTCGACGCGATCCCGAAGTCGACGACCTTCACCGCGCCATCGTGGCCGACCATGATGTTCGACAGCGAGACATCGCGGTGAACCAGGCGGAGCGGCGTGCCGTCGGGTCCGCACTTGCGATGCGCGTACTCGAGTCCGGCCGCGGCAGCCGCGACGATCGCGAGCGAGGTCCCGAAGGGGACGGCGTAACGCGCGCGCGCGGCCGCGCAGAGCAGCTTGCGGAGGTCGACGCCGTGGACGTACTCCATCGCGAGAAAGTGCTGGCCGTCGCGCGTGACCGCGACATCGAGCACCGAGGCGATGTTCTCGTGGTCGAGCAGGGCGCACACGCGCGCCTCGTCGAGAAACATCGCGCGGGCCTCGGGCTCGGCGGCGCGAGCCTCGTCGAGCACCTTGATCGCGACGTGGCGCTCGAGCGGGCCGCTACCGCCGCGCCGGGCGAGCCGGGCGAGGTAGATGTCGGCCATGCCACCGCGGGCGAGCGGCCGTAGCAGCTCGTAGGCGCCGAGGGTCCGGGCGGGGGGCGACGCGGCCTCACCAGTCATTGAACCTGGTACGAAAGCCGACCTGTCTGGTTTCCAAGTTTCTTCGTACGAGGACAATCCAGGTACTTGGCCAGGTACCTGGCCAGGTACTTGGCCAGGTACCTGGCTGGCGATCCGGAGTGGACTCGGGTCGTCAGCTCCGGTGGGGTCGCGATGCCACGCAGTTAGCGTGCTGCTTGCTTGCAGCCGTCGGCAAAACGAATAAAAGTCGCCGACCGCGAGATGGGCAACGAGGTCGAAAAGGACAGCGCCGGCGCGAGGATCATCGCGGAAGAGGAACGCCTCTACGGCCAGGTGCAGGCGCGGGTCGCGCTCGGCGAGGAAGACGACAGCGGTCGTCCGCAGGTGGGCGCGAGCGACCTCGATGTCGATCTGCTCTCGTTGCGCGATCAGATCGCGGAGGCGCGCGGCGAGGACCTGCCTCCGCTGATCGAGCAGATGACCCGGCTCGCGGCGCTCAAGGCGCGGCTCGGTGGCGGCCGCTCGCTGCCGGTCGACATCACGTCGCCGTACTTCGCGCACATGCGCCTCAAGGAGCACGGCAAGCCGCGCGACGTGATGATCGGCAAGCGCGGCTTCATCGATCGGCAGTCCAACGTGCAGATCGTCGACTGGCGCAACGCGCCGATCTCGCGCATCTACTACCGCTACGAAGAGGGCGACGACTACGAGGAAGAGATCGCCGGGCGCCGCGTCGATGGCGTCGTCGATGTTCGCCGCAACGTCTCGATCGCGAAGGGCAACCTCCGCCGGATCGGCTCGCCACAAGGCACGTACCTCAAGAGTGCGACCGGCGGCTGGGTCGAGGCGGTCGGCACGCTCGCGCCGGTGCTGCACGGCGGTATGGGCAAGGCGGCACGTCCGGTCGCCGCGACGCCCGCCGCGAAGGGCAAGCTCGGCATCCACCACGGCAGCGCCGTGCGCGCCGACAAGTCGTTGCCCGAGATCGCCGCGCTGATCGACAAGGAACAGTTCGAGCTGATCACCCAGCCATCGAGCGGCATCGTCGTGATCCAGGGCGGCGCTGGATCCGGCAAGACGACGGTCGCGCTTCACCGCGTCGCATACCTGAACTTCCAGGACGCCCGGCGGTTCAATACCCGCAACGTGCTGTTCGTGGTGCCGACGCAGTCCCTCGTTCGTTACGTGTCCGGCGTGCTGCCGGCGCTCGGCGTCTCCGGCGTCCCGGTCGTCACCTATACCGGGTGGGCGCGCTCGACGCGGATGCGGTGCCTGCCCGACGCACCGATGAAGTACAACGTCGACCCGCCCGAGAACGTCTCGCGGGTGAAGAAGCACCCGGCGCTGCTCGGCATGCTCGTCGCCTGGGTCACGCGTCAGGCTGCCGAGATCGAGGCCGAGCTCGCACCACACTCGCCGGCCGCGGTCGCCGAGTGGCAGCGGCTCGCGAGGCGCTCGCTGGTGTCGCGGCTCTCGGGCCTGTCGAGCTGGCTCAAGAAGACCGCCGAGCTCGAGCCCAGCGTGCGGGTCGCGCTCGAGGGCATCACCAAGCGCTGGAAGAAGCGCGCCGATGACTGCGTCCTCGACTGGGCGGAGCTGTTCACCGACGCGACGTTCCTCCGCGACGGGTTCGCGGGGACAGACGTGACGGCGAAGGACATCGACCGCGTCATCGCGTGGGTCAAGAAGCAGCTCGCGAAGCCCGAGAAGGGCCCGGTCGACGATGACGGCAACGCGATCGTCGACTCCCAGGGCAAGGCGGTCGGTCCCGACGACGACGACCCGGCCGGCCGGTTCGACGACGAGGACGATCCGATCATGCTGCGCCTCGTGCAGCTAAAGCGCGGCGGCCTGGTCCCGCCGACCGGCGACGAGATGATGTGGGAGCACGTCGCGATCGACGAGGCGCAGGATCGCAGCGCCCTCGAGACCAAGGTGCTCGTCGAGGCGGTGCGGGCACCCGATGGCGACCCGAGCAAGCGCTCGATCACGATCGCCGGCGACACCGCGCAGCGCCTGGTGTTCGACAACAACTTCAATGGCTGGGCCGAGCTGCTCGAGGCGATCTCCGACACCGGACCAGCGGCCCGCGGCGCGCAGCCCGCGATCGTGCGGCCGCTGAAGCTGTCGTATCGCTCGACCGCCGAGGTGATGATGCTCGCGCGCGAGATCCTCGGTCCCGAGCTCGCGCCCGACGAGCCCGTGGCTGCGCGTCCCGGCGAGCCCGTCGAGCTCCACGAGTTCGGCGATCTCGGCGAGGCCGTCGCGTTCCTCGGCGACGCGCTCCGTAACCTCATGAACCGCGAGCCGACCGCATCGTGCGCGGTGATCTCGCGCCACCCCGAGCAGGCCGACGCGTACTTCGAGGGCCTGCGGCGCGCCGAGGTGCCCGCACTACGCCGCGTGAAGCGCGACGAGTTCAACTTCCAGCCCGGCGTCGACGTCACCGACGTCACCCACGTCAAGGGCCTCGAGTTCGACTACGTCGTCATGGTCGACGTCAACGACACCAGCTATCCCGACCAGCACTGGGCGCGCCACATGCTGCATATCGGCGTCACCCGCGCCGCGCACCAGCTCTGGATGGTCTCCACCGCCGAGCCGAGCAAGCTCGTCCCGACCGCGCTCCGTGACGGCGGCCGGATGACCGTCGCGTAGTGCGTTCTCGGCGCTGGCGTGGTCTCCCCTGACTTGCGCCAAGGGATTGGTGACCACTGAGGACCATGGATGGTTCGGGATGGCCGTCCTTCGCATTCAAGATCCCTGCGCGCTCGACGACGTCGCAAACCTCCCGACGTAGAACGCGAGCGTTTGCAGAGGCTCCGGCGGAACGAGAGCCGGATGTCCGGGTGTCGGACATCGTGCTGACTTCTTCGACAAGTCGCTTGACAGGTTTCGAGACGCCCGGAAATCGATCGCGAATGCGATCGGCAAAAACGTCTCGCGAGACGCGGCGTCGTGCGATCTGCGGAGCGTTCGTCGCTGACGCGAGCGCGGAGTGCGAATCGTCGACGAGAACGCAGCCAGTCGATCCGAAAAATCGCGTGGTAGAGGTCGTTCGCGACTTGGACGGAGGTGTGTCACATGCTGCTCGATGGCTCGGTGTACGAAGGCGAGAACGACGGAACATGGCTTGATACGTGCGACGGCCGCGACTGGCGCGCGATCGACGGTGCGTTGCAGCGGATCGGGAAGCAGCGAGCTGCACTCGATGCCGAAGAAGCAGGATGGCTGGTGCGGGCCGCTCGCGTGCAGATCTGGCGCGAGCTCGGCTTCGTCTCGCTCATCGACTACCTCGAACGACGCTGCGACTACGCGCCGCGCACGGCGCGCGACAGGATCCGCGTCGCGTTCGAGCTCGAAGGTCTTCCCGGACTGACCGCCGCGCTGGCGACAGGCCAGCTCGGGTTCTCGTCGGTCAAGGAGCTCGTCCGTGTGGTGACGCCGGAGCACGAGGCCGAGTGGCTCGACAAGGCGCGCGGCAAGACCTGCTTCGAGATCCAGAAGCTCGTGGCCGGCCGCAAGAAGGGGAGTCGTCCGAGCGACGCGCCGGATCCCGATCTCGAGGCCCGCACGGTGCGCTTCGAGGACATCCTGCCGACAACGATCGCACGGTTGCGCGAGGTTCGCGCCAAGGTGCAGGCCGAGCGCGGCGAGCGGCTGTCCGATGACGCACTGCTCTCGATGTTGTGCGGCATGTTCCTCGACGGAGCTCCAGCGGCGGAGGGCTCGGGGCGCGCGAAGTATCAGGTCGCGGTGACGGTCTGCGTGAAGTGTAAAGGGTGCAGTTCCCGATCTGGCGCATAGAAGCGGGAGCAGTTCCGATCACTTGCGCGATCTGAGTTGAAGTACGGGGCCGCCGTGCGGCAGATATCCGGTTGCTTACTCCGATCTCCGACGCAAGGAGCCCCGTGGCGACCAGTATCGACGCTCGCGATCGCGACGTCCAGCATGCATTCCAGGAAGCGCTCGCGATCGTTCGAGGCGCGACGACCGCGTCGCTGCACGAGGTCGAGTCCGCGTTGTGGCGAGCGCTGCTCGCGCTCGGTCGGGCGATGATCGCGCTCTACGTCACGCGCGTCGTCGCACGACCACGCGCCACCGACTACGTTCATGACGGCGCGAAGTTTGTGCTCGCCGGATCGGTGAGCAGCGAGATCGGGACGCGGTTCGGCAAGCTGACGTTCGAACGTCCGATCGGTCGACGTGTCGGATGGCGCCGCAGCACGTGTGATCGTCCCGTGGATCGTGTGCTCGGTTTGTGCGGCGGGTTCAGCCTGTCGACGGTGCTGTCGGTCACCCGGCTGTGCGCACAGCTGGCGTTCGCCAACGCGCGCACGACGTTCGCGCAGTTCTGCGAATGGTCGCCGAGCCAGCGCTCCACGCTCCGAATGGTCGACACGGTCGGCGCCGAAGCACGACCGTTTCTCGAAGCCGCACCCGTGCCCGAGGACGATGGCGAGATCATCGTCATCCAGGTCGACGGCGGTGGCGCGCCTCACATCGATCTCGCCGAACTGCTGCTGCGACAGCGCCCGCACGCCAAGCGTTCGGGACCCGGTCGTCACCGCCGACGCGATCGACGGCGTTCGCGACAACGCCCACGGCGCGCGAAAGGCGATAAGAGCAAGAACGCCAAGGTCGCGTTCGTCGGTGCAATCTACACGCTGCGCCGCGATCCCGACGGAACGTGCGAAGGACCGATCCACAAGCGGCTCTACGCGACCTTCGAGAGCCACGCCGCGCTGTTCAAGTGGCTCCACCACCAGGCGGTCAAGCGCGGCTACGGAACCAAGCGCACGCTGTTCCTCGCCGACGGCGCCGAGGCGATCTGGGATCAGCAGGCGATCTGGTTCCCCAAGGCCGAGCCGTGCATCGACTGGGTCCACATCGTCGAGAAGGTGTGGGCCGCTGGGCGATGTCTGCACCGCGAGGGATCCGACCAACTCGCCGCGTGGGTCGCCGAGCGAGTCCGCGATCTGCGACGCCCGAGCGGCGCCGACAAGGTCATCACCACGCTGTCGACCGCCTACGCCTCCATCGCGAAGACCGGCCCCGGTAACAAGGCCAAGCGCGAGAAGCTGCTCGATGTCCTCACGCACTTCAGCAAGCACCGCCATCGCATGCGCTACCACGCGCTCCGCTGCGACGACCTCGACATCGCCACCGGCGTGATCGAAGGCGCCATCCGCAACCTCGTCCGCATGCGGCTTGACGGCCCAGGCATGCGATGGAGCCGAGGGCGCTCCGAGTGCGTGCTCCATCTCCGTTGCATTCTGCTCAACGGTCAGTGGGATCAGTTTGCTGCGCATCTCGCTCGTCGGGGTTCCCTTCAACTCGCCGCTACGCCGACGCCGACGCGATCGCACGCGGCGAAGAGGGCCGCGTGATCATGAAAATCGGGATCTGCACCCGTTTCTGCCGAACTGAAGTATCAGGTGATGGCAGCGAGATCGATCTGCGCTGGCGCTCGATAACAGATAAGGCCACGACCACGACTTCCTCGTTGGCGGCGGCAGTGCGGCAGATCGGATCGCGACACTGTCCTGAAGGCTTGTGTGAGCCGATGCCCGCTGAGCGTCAGCGCGTCGAGACGCTGAGCAGGCTGCCGCCGGGGACGTCCTGCGTGGTGAACGCGACGGTGGTGGCGTTCTGGGTGCACGTGGTCGGCTTGCCGTGGCCGCCGGTGCACTGCCAGCCGCCGCGGCGGGCGGCGAGCACGAGCGCGAGCTCGACGTCGGCGGCCGCGGTCTGGTAGGCGATCTTGAGCTCGTTGCCGTCGCGCGCGTGCGAGGCGGTGCCGCCGGCGAGGAACGGAAACTTCGTCGGATAGATCGGTGGTGCGGGGGTGGTCGTCGGGCCGGCTTCGGGGAACGAGCGGATGGTGAGCGCGGTGACGTTGCCGGTGCGGGTCGCGGCGATCGCGTACTGGCGACCGCCGTGGGTCGCGAACAGGTGCTCGACGTCGCCGTCACTGGTGGCCTCGCCGACCGCGAAGGCCGGAGGTGTCATGCCGGCGCGGAGCTTCGAGATAACGTCGGCGGGGGCGAGGTCGGAGTAGTCGTACTGCCAGGTCGTCATCGAGAGCCGGTCCCCGAACCGCACGAGCTTGCGGCTCGCGCTTGCTGGCAGCGGGAAGTCCGCGGGCAGGCTCACCGTCGCCTGGACCTCGGGCTTGGCCTCGACCTTCGCGGTCGGCTTCGCCGGCGCGGCCTCGTCGGCATCATTGTCCTTACACGCGCCCGTCGACAACGTGACCGCGAGAACGGCGTACAGCTGGTACCGCATCGCCCTGGTGTAACGAGCGCGGCGGTCCAGCGCAAGCGCGCAGCGGCGGCGATTCGCCTACGCGAGCTTCGCACGCGTGTACGCGGCGAGCAGCTGGCCCGCGCCGCGCATGATCGCGAGCCGCGACATCGGCGCGCCCGCGAAGTCCTGCACGCCGACCCGAAACAGCTGGTGCATGCTCGGCATCAGCGGTTCGATGCGCGCGCGGCGGTGGCTGTAGAACACGCGATACAGCGCGTGACGGAGCGCCAGCTGCCAGCCGAGGTGGTGGTGCGCGACGGTGCGCCGCCAGTCAGTGAAGCCGAGGTCGTCGTAGGCGAGCGCGTCGGCGAGGTAGCGTCCCGCGATCGAGCCGTACTCGATCGCCTGACCGATACCTTCGCCGGTCGCGATGTCGATGCCCGCGGTCTCGCCGACGAGTAGCACGCGCGGCACCGCGATCTCGGCGCCGGGCTCGAAGCCGCGCTCGGCGAATTGCTTGTGGCGATAGCGCTTCGGATCGAGGCCGCGCGCTGCGAGGTACGCCCCGATCCGGGCGCGCGCATCGTCGGGGCCGAGGTTGCGGATGACGTAGGCGCCGCGGCAGACCAGCGGCTCGCCGTTGACGATCGTCGGGAAGTCCCAGGTGTAGCCGTTGAGGTCGCGGGTGTCGAAATCGAACACCACCGTGTCGCGCGGCAGATCCTGCGGCACGGCCTCGGTGTCGAGCTCGACCACCTGCGCGCGGAGCTCGCCGCGTGCGAACCCCGCCTGGCGCCGCACGATGCCGCCGACGCCGTCGGCGCCGACAATCGCGCGGGCCGAGATCACCTCGCCGTCGGCGGTGGTCACGCGGACGCCGTCGTCGCCGACGACAATCGTCTCGACCGCGCAGCCATCACGAACCTCGATGCCGCGGGCGATCGCTTCCTTGGCGAGCGCGTGATCGAACTCGATGCGGCGAACGACGACGCCGAGCCTGTCCTGGCG
>JACCTC010000342.1 GCA_013812655.1 Deltaproteobacteria bacterium
GCCACCACCAGAACGCCGCGACCGCCGCGAGCTGGATCAGCCGGCCGAGCGCGTCACGGCGACGGACGTGCGCGAGCTCGTGGAGCAGCGCCGCACGCAGGAGCGCCTGATCCGCGAGCAGTGCGGCTGGCACCGCGATGATCGGTCGGAAGACACCGACGACGTACGGGCCGAAGCTCGGATCACCGACGACGAGCCGCGGAGCGCGCACCCGGACGCGGCGGGCGAGCTGGTGCAGGAGCTGCTGCGCGGTCGCCGGTGCCGGGTAGCCGCCACGCGCCGCGCGAGCGGTCGCGCGATCCGCGTGGAGGGCGCGACCGAGGACGAACGCGGTGCCGGTGAGCCACACGACCGCGATCGCGATCCAGCCGACCGCCGATGCGAGCGCCGGAGATGCCGCGGTCGCCGCGGCCTTCGCGTGCCCGAGCACGAGCGGCCCTCCGCCGGCATCGTCGCCCAGGTGCGCGAACACGTCCGCGAGTGACCACGGCATCGTCGGACCCCACGGCAGCACGAACTTCGCGAGCACGACGAGCCACACCGCGGCTTGCCACGCCGGCCGCAGCCCCCCGCCACGGGTCAGCACGAGCGCGACGAGCGCGAGCAGGGTCCCCTGCACCGCCATCATGGCGAGCGCGGTGACGGCGCTCTCGATCGTCGCGATCACTTCTTCCCCTTGCGTGGCTTGGGCTCGTCCGCGGCGCCCTCGGCCTCGGCGATCCGCTGCTCGATCGCGCGTAGCTCGGCGCGTGTCAGCGTCTCGTCCTCGACGAGGTTCAGCACCAGCGACTCGGCCTTGCCGTCGAAGACCTCGCGCACGAACTCGCGCAGGCGGTCGCGGAGCACGAGCTCGCGGCGATGCGCGGCGCGATAGATGAAGGGCTCGCGCTCCTTGTCGACGGTGACGGCACCCTTGGTCGCGAGCCGGCCCAGCAACGTCATCACCGTCGTGTACGCGAGATCCTGGCCGCGGCGAGCGAGCTCGGCGCGAACCTCGGCGACCGTGCCGCGGCTGACCTCCCAGAGCGCCTTCATGACGCGGAGCTCGGCAGCGGTGAGGTCAGGGCGGCTCATGGTTACGACGTGCCTCGTATGATTACTACAGCCGTAGTTTCTCGATCAAGCAGGATTCCGTGTGGGCCCCAACCAGGCGCACCAGCCGCTCATTCCCGTGCGGCGCAGATCACGCCGCGCGCCGCGGGTCACGCCATCGCGCGACCCGCCCGAACAGCGAGGCGAACGGACGCTCGACGCGAAGGACCGGCCAGAACGCCGCGCCGACGAGCGGATACAGAAACCAGATGTTCATCAGGAAGATCACGCCGACGTGGAACCCCCACACCGCGAGCACCCACAGCCGCGCAGGCCACCCACCGAGGAGCGTGATCGGCGCGCCGAGCTCGAGCGCGAGCGTCAACACGCAGAACACCGTGAACGCAGACGGGTGCTCGAGGAACTGCGTGGCGAGCGGCGCGATCGAGCCGCCGAGCAGCGCCTTGCGCAGGTTGTCGATCGCGATCTGGTTGCGCAGCAGCTCGCCATCGATCCAGCCAAGGCCGGCGATCCGCAGCTTCGCGATCCCGGCGAGCACGTAGGTCGCGACCATCAGCACGACGAGCAGCTTGATGCACCAGCCGTAGCCGGCAGCGGCCTCGCCAGGTGGCCGCCCGAGTGCCCAGCGATCCGCGGCCGGCATGCACGCGAGCGCGATCACGTGCAGCACCATGAGGTTCTCGGTGTGGAACACCATGCCCCACGAGTTGCGATAGCTCGTCACCCACAAGAGGCCGAGCGCCGCGAGTGGCGCGACGATCCGGTACTGCAACCCGAGGACGAACGCCGCGAGCAGCACCATCGTCACGACGACGATCACCAGCATCACTGTTGGCGCGAGCGGGCCGTCGAGCAGCCGGGTCACCCCGACGGCGCGCCACTGGGTCGCCGGAAACCGGGTGACCGCGAGCAGCTCGCCGAACCGGATCCACAGGTAGACGAACGCGTAGCCGCCAATCAGCATGCGTAGCGCGGCGAGCCGCTCGGCGGGCGCGGGCGCGAACCACCAGCGGGCAAGCACCGCGACGGGACTGCGCGGGGTCATCGTCATCGTCTCCGAACCTCGCAAGCCGCGCGCTCGTACTCGATCCCCGGCGCGTCGCGGACCAGGAAGTCGACGGCGTCGTGGTTGCCGGTGACGATCCGGATCGCGGTGACATCGGCGAACCGCGGCGTCGTCGCCACCCGCGCGGCGATCCGCTCGCACAGCATCGCGACCTCCTTGCCGCCCTTGGCGACCGCACGCTCGACGATCGCACGCGCCTGGAGCACCTCGAACGAACCGATGATGCCGGGCGACAGGTAGCGCGGTCCCCGCGCGGTGACGCCGAGCGGGTAGCTCATCGTCAGCTTCGTCGGCCGTCGCCACGCGAACATCGGATACGTCGACAGCGGATACCCGTCGTCCGCGGGCTTGCGCGCGAGCGGCGATAACGTCGCGCCGATCAGCACGACCGACACCACCGCCGCCGCGACGCGGGTCATCCGGCGATAGTAGCGACTACTGGGACCGGATCACGCGCCATGACGTGCGCGGCTGACCGATCTCGAAATAGAACGAGAACGCGAAGGTGATCTGGTTGTCCTTGACCAGGCCGTCCGGTGGATTCGGGAAGGGCGCCGCGGCGTGAAAGGCGCGAACCGCCTCGTCGTCGAGCTCGCTGACGCCGGACGGTGCGGTGACGACGACCTTGGTGACCTGGCCCTTCGGCGACATGCTGACGCGGACCTCGGTGACCCGGGTCTTGAAGCCGTGGTGCGTGCCGTCCGGATCGGTGCGGCGCCACACCGTCTGCGGATCCCAGTTCTGCGCGACCTGCCGCTTGAGCCGGTTGAAGAAGCTCGCGTAGATCCAGCGCTTCGCCGACAGCGCGGTCTCCTCGCCATCCGCGATCTCCTCGAGGCGATCGACCGAGCCACCTCCGGCAATCCGCTCCAGGACTTCCTTGTTCTGCTTGAGGTCGGGAACCTGCGGCACGCCACCGCCGGCGCCGCCCTGCCCCTTCGTGAGCTCACCGGGATCGCGGCGTAGCTGCTCGATCGCGCCATCGCCGCGGCGGGGCACGAAGCCATCGGACACGATCGGATTCTTGCTGCCGGCCGCCGCGCCACGGACCTTCTGATCCTGCGGCGCCTCGTTCGGCGGCGACGGTGCACCCGGTGGACGCATCGACAGCATGCCGCGAGCATCAGGCGCCTTCGGGTTCTTGCCAGGATCCTTGTCCTCGAGCTTCGCGACCTGAGGCTCGTCCTTCGGCTTGGTCGTCGCCTCGAGATCCTGGGGTTTGCTCTTGGCGACCATCTCCTCGTGGCGCGAGCCGCGGGCGACGGTCTGCTTCTCGACGCGGGTGTTGTGCTCGGCGAGGAACCGCGCGTTCTCGGGCTCCTTCTCCTCGTTCGGCTTCACGGTCTCGACGACCTGCGCTTGCTTCACCATCACAGGCGGTGGCGGCGGCGGAGGCGGTGGTTGCTGCTGCTGCGGTTGCGGCGGCGGGATCACCGGAGGCGGCTTTTGCTGCTCGGGCGGCATGTGCGCGAGCTCGTCGAGCAGCGGCTCGGGATCGATCGCCTTCAGCTTCTCGATCTGCCGCGGCGTGACCATCGCGACCGCCGCGACCGCGTCGGTGTTGCCACGGCACGACGACAGATCCATCCACATCGTCATCGCCAGATCATCGCCACAGCCTTCTACGTCGCTGCGCCACGGCGCGAGACACATCATCGCCCGGGCCGAGGTCGCGAGCAGGACATCGCCGGAGCACGTGGTCTGCAGCTCGATGTCCGGGTCGACGTCATCGCCTGCGCGCTGCGTCACGAACCCCGAGCCAACCAGCCCGGTACCGAGGGCATCGACCGTACCGAGGACCGCGCCATGGACGATGAGGGCTGCCGCGATGGCCGCCCAGATCGTGGAGCTCGTGACCCTCTTATTTCGGCGCTCGTGGATCGGCATTCCCGGGCTGCTCAGTCTTCAGTATAGAGATACGCGACGCCATCGTCAGGTCGAATGTGCTGACACGAGCGTCCAGCGGTCGCGGGCGACCGTCCGGAAGCTTGCTCGCCACACGAGAAACTCCGGGGATCGGAGGCGGAGCGGGAGTGTAGAGGACCAGGACCATGCGGATCGAGATCGTGAACACGATCGATCGCCATCGAGCGCGGTGCGCGCTGGTGCGCGGTCGTGGCACGAACTGCTGCGCTCGCGCCCGCTGTCTCGCACTCGTCGCGCGGATGTGCGACCGCCGACTACATTGACAGCCCCAGCACCACGGCGACTCCGTGGCGATCCCGCGGTATGCTCGGATGCTAGCTGCAACGACGGTGTTGGCTGTACGTCCGCGCCGTCCTGCGACGTTTGCGAGTGACTCTGTCATGAACCGGCGCCATCTCGCACGCCAGCGAATCCTCCGCATCGCGCTCGTCGCTGGCGCGACGCTCGTCGCGTGCTCGTTCTCGGCGCCGGTCTCGCAGCGCGATGGCGATCCTGGCGATGCTGGCGACCCCGACGGACCGATCGTTTCGTGCGACGCGCCGACGCTGTCGTGCTCGGACGGCGCCACGCTCCGCGCGAGCTGCCAGGGTACGAGTGACGTCCTCACGCCGTGTCCATGGGGATGCCTCGCCGACGCACCCGGCCCGCGCTGCGGCCAGATCGTCCCGGCGGGCGGGGCGGTGCTACCCGCCGATCTGGATCCGACGGGGCTCGTCGACGCGAGCCTGGCCGGCGGCACCATCAACGGCAACACCGGCGAGATCAACGGCGCCGCCGCGTCGACCCTGGGCGTCGTGTTCCGGCAAGGCAGCAACAACGTCGGCGTGTTCCGGTTCAAGAGCCTTCAGATCAGCGGCGTACTGAAGCTGCAAGGCTCTCGCGCGATCGCCCTCGTGGCCGAAGGTCCGATCACGATCAATGGCGTGATCGACGCGCGTGGTCCGTGTAACGACGGCGCGGGCGCCACGGCAGGTGCCGGCGGGTTCGCTGGCGGCGACGAAGATGACGGATCCGGATCGGGCGGCGGCGACGGCAGCGACACGCCCAATCGCGGTGCTGGTGGCGGAGGCCACGGCGCGGTGGGCGGCAATGGCGGCGGTGGCATCGCCGGCGGGATCGTCGTCGGCGATCCGCAGATCAGCGTGCTGTTCGGCGGCGGCGGCGGTGGCGGCGCGAAGACCATCAGCCGCGGTGGTGGCGGCGGCGGCGCGATCCAGATCGTGTCGAATCAATCGATCTCGATCGCGACCGCATCGGGTATCAACGCCGGCGGTTGCGGTGGGCTCGGCGGCGATGGTAACTCGGATGCCGGTGGTGGTGGCGGCGGCGCCGGCGGCACGATCTTGCTCGAGGCACCGGTCATGACGATTGCCGGCACGCTCGCGGTCAACGGCGGCGGCGGCGGCAATCGCACGGAGGGTAGTGGCAGCGCGGGGCGCTTCGACCGAACGCCTGCGAGCGGCGCGACAGGCGGTGGCAGCGGTGGGGCCGGCGCGATGTTCGCGGGTGCGCCCGGCACCGGAGCTGGTACCAACCAGACCAACGGCGGCGGCGGTGGCGCGGTGGGCCGGATCCGGATCAACACCGGCACCGGTGCCGCGACCGAGCTGATCCGGACCGGCGCGACGCTGAGCCCCGGTCTCGAGGACGGAACGGGAACGACGACCACGCATGCGCGCGCGGCGTCGCGCTAGCGGCGGACGCCGAAGATCTTCAACGGCTTCTCCTTGCCCTTGAGCGTCGCGTCCGGGAGCGGCACGAGCTGGAAGCGGCCATCGAGCTGGGACGCCGTGGCTTCGGAGATCAAGATCTGGTTTCCCGCAGCGATGCCGCAGAGTCGCGCGCTGATGTTCACGGTGTCGCCGATCACCGTGTACGACAGCGACTTCGAGCTGCCGACGTACCCCGAGATCAACGCGCCGGTGTGAATGCCGATGCCCATCGCGAGCGGTGGTTCGCCGAGCGACTGGCGATGGACGTTGAGCTCGTCGAGGACGTCCATCTGCTCCACCGCGCACTGCACGCACCGGATCGCGTCGTCCTGCTGCACGGCGGGCGCGCCCCAGAACGCCATGATCCCGTCGCCCATGAACTTGTCGAGCGTGCCCTCGTACTTGAAGATCGTCTCGACCATCAGCTCGAAGTACTCGTTCAGCAGCTCTACCATCTTCTCGGCAGTGGTCTCCTCGCTCATCCGAGTGAACCCGCGAAGGTCGCTGTTGAACACCGTCGCCATCGGGACCCGGATGCCGCCCTTCTTGATGTCCAGCTTGCCGGAGATCACCTGCTCGGCGACGTTCGGCGAGAGCAGGCGCGAGAACCGATCGCGCGTCATGATCTCCTTCTCGACCTTGAGCGCGAGCAGCGTGTTCGAGATCAGCATCGCGACCTGGGTACCGACCGCAGTGAGCAGCTCGAGATCCTTCGGCTTGAACGACGCGAGCGACTCGGAGTCGAGCCACAGCGCGCCGATCACCTCCGTGTCGTGCAAGAGCGGCACCACGATCGCGCTCGAGATCCGGTTGAGGAACATCGACTTGCCGCCGGACGCGGCGAAGTCGGAGCTCGCGTCGTGGGTCAGTACGCCGGCGCGTTCCTTGATGACGTGCGCGAGGATCGTCGACGACACGTTGATCGGTACGTTCGCGCCGTCGCGTCGGCGGTGCGCGTGCGGCATCAGCGTGCCATCGGTCTCCTTGAGCAGGATCACGCCGCGATCGGCCGCCACGAACCGGAACAGGGCGACGAGGATCTTCGCGAGCAGCTTGTCGATGTCGCGCTCGAGCCCGATCTCGCGCAGCAGCTCCCACGTGATCCGCAGCCGCTCGTAGTCGAGCCGGAGCGCGCCGACATCGAGGGCCGCCTGATCGAACGGCAGGAAGTCCTTGCTCTGCGCGGCGACCTGCACGCCGATCGAGCGCGCCGAGTTGTCGACGCTGACGAGGTGGGGTGCCGGGACCGGCGTCGGCGTGACACCGGTCGCCGGGATTCGCTGCGCGACGGTCCACGCGGCCACGGCCGGTGCGCCGGCGCCACGGTGCACCACGCCCGGACACGGCGGCGGCAGCACGTGGAGGTGGCTCGAACCGTCGTCGTAGACCAGCACGGTGTTGCCAAGCCGGATCTCGTCGCCATGGCGCAGCACGCGGGCGCCCGCGACGCGTTCGCCGCTGATGAACGTGCCGTTCATGCTGCCGAGGTCGCGCAGTACCGTCGCGGCGCCGTGCTGCTCGATGACACAGTGCTCCTTGCTCACGATGGTATCGAGGAGCTGGATCGTGTTGTTGGGGTGGCGCCCGACGCCGTTGAACGCGCCGAGCTCGATCGTCTGCCGGCCCTGCTCGCTCTGGAAGATCAGTCGCCCCATCGGCCGCCGATCATACCGCGACATCGCTCCCGCATTTCGGGGCTGGGCGACGCTACGATGGGCACATGAACCTCGTCGAGGTCGTCGGCAGCACCCCCATGATCGAGCTCGCCTCCGGAGTCGATCGGCCTGGGGTTCGACTGCTCGCCAAGCTCGAGGGTCACAACCCGGCCGGCAGCGTGAAGGACCGCCCTGCCCGGTCGATGATCCTGCGCGCCGAGGAGCGCGGTGAGCTTCGCAAGGGCGTGCGGCTGATCGAGCCGACGAGCGGAAACACCGGTATCGCGCTGGCGATGATCGCCGCGGCGCGCGGCTACGCGATCGAGCTCGTGATGCCCGGAAACTCCACCGCGGAGCGCGTGCAGGTCATGCGCGCGTTCGGTGCGGACGTCGTGCTGACGCCCGCCGAGGACGGCATGGAGGGCGCGATCGACCACGCCCACGCCAAGCTCGCGCGCGGCGGATATCTCATGCTCGACCAGTTCGCCAACCCCGATAACTGGCGCGCTCACTACGAGACGACCGGCCCGGAGATCTGGCGCGACACCAGCCTCGGCGTCACCCACTTCGTGAGCGCGATGGGCACGACCGGCACGATCATGGGGGTCTCGCGCTTCCTCAAGGAGCAGCGCCAGGAGATCCAGATCGTCGGCTGTCAGCCGACCGAGGGCTCGACGATCCCGGGGATCCGGCGGTGGCCGACCGAGTACCTGCCGAAGATCTACGAGGCCGATCGCGTCGACCGCATCGTCGATGTCTCGCAGCGCGACGCCGAGACGACAACCCGCTCGCTCGCGCGCGCCGAGGGCTTGCTGTGCGGCGTCAGCTCGGGTGGCGCGGTGTGGGCCGCGCGCGTGGTCTGTCGCGAGCTCGCCGAGGCCGGCCGCGATGGCCTCGTCGTGTGCATCATCTGCGACCGCGGCGATCGCTATTTGTCGTCACCGTTGTTCGACGTCCAGGAGGAGCAGGCACCAGGTGGCTGACAAGACGATGCACGTCCGGATCGATCAGGTCGGCGTCGCCGCGTTCGATGCGAACGGCGACTCCGGTGGCACGCTCGTCGTCGATGGATCGCCCGAGATCGGCGGGACCGGCGCCGGCATGCGGCCGATGGAGCTGTTGCTGGCGGCGGTCGCGAGCTGCAGCGCGATGGACGTCCTCCATATCCTGCGCAAGCAGAAGGAACCGATCGAGCACCTGACCGTCGACATCGAGGGCGTCCGCTCCGACGCCGCGATCTCGCCATTCACGCGCATGAAGCTCGTGTTCGAGGTCCGCGGCAACGTCGATCCACGCAAGCTCGAACGCGCCGTCTCGCTCGCCGTCGAGAAGTACTGCTCGGCGCGCGCGACGCTCGGGGGTGTCGAGGTCACCTGGGAAGCGCGCCTCGCGAGCGCCGCGACGTGATCAGGCCGGCTTGTCCGTGTAGCTCGTGACTCCGAGGAGCTCGCGTATCCGTCCGTGAAGCGTCGCTCATTCGCGGTTTCGGCGCTCGATGATGGCGTGTCCGCATGCGTCACGTGGCACACACCAAGCGATTCTCTCTCGCCCGACCACCTACATCGGAACCGCTCCGTGCACGCCCTTGCTGTACTGACGACGCGGGTGTTATTTTTCGATGGCTGATGGTGTACTCCCCCGCGCGCAAGACGCCAGCGATCGGAAATCGCGCGTTCACGCACGCTCGCATCGTGATCGCGGACGTGGACAGCCCGTGGCGCGCCGAGCTGGTCGCCGGGCTCGAGGCGGCCGAGCCTGCCCTCCGGATCACCGACAACGGCAACGAGGTCTGTCGGGCGCTCGAGGAAGTGGCCCATCCGCCACGGATCATCGTCGTCGGCCAGCAGCTCCGCGGAATCGGCGGCCTCGAGGCGCTCCACCAGGCGGACCGGACGCTGGCGTTCGAGAAGAAGGAGCGGCCGCAGTGGCCGACACGAACGGTCTCGCTCATCACCGACGTCCGCTCCGATGCCGAGCTACTGGACCTGTATCGCCGGCGTGGCGCGACCCACTTCATCTATCGCGATGATTCGATGGAGAAGACGGTGAACGCGCTCCTCGCCAACCTGCGCCCCGCAGCACGCGCGTTGGTCCGCATGGATGCGACCGTCACGATCGGCGGGAAGAGCCTCAGCGGTGCGGTCTACGATCTCAGCGTGACGGGCGCGCAGCTCGTGCTCGCGTCGTTCTCGGGTGCGTCGATGCCGGCCGTCGGCAGCGTCATGCCGCTGCTGCTGCAGTTTCACGACAACAAGCTCAAGTGCAAGGCCGAGGTTCGCGGACTCACCGCGAAGAACGCGTCGCAAGGCCAGCGCCTCGTGCTCGGGCTGCAGTTCCTCGCACTGTCGGCGAAGGACATCGACATGGTCGAGACCATGATCCGCGATGCCGCCGAGGAGTTCGACATGGCGAACAGCGACTCCGTGCTCGCGTTCCGTGGCGATCTCTGAATCGCCTTGCGGCGCTAGCCGCGGCCGACGTCGCCGAGTAGATCGAGCGCAACGCCGAGCCGATCGTCGTAGAGCGTGAAGCGATCGACGAACCGCGACGGCATCGGGCGTCCGGCGGGAGCCGGTGCAGCCACCGGCTTCTTGCGAACTTGCTGCTGCAGGCCCGCGGCCGCGTCGGCGAACGACATCGGTAGTTTGCCGTCGATCTCCTCGTAGCGCGCGACGAGGTCAGCTTGGATGTGAGCCGGTAACACCATGTCCGCCATCGGGAAGAAGCCGGCGTTCTCCTTGGGCAGATGGATCCGGATGATCGTCACGTAGCGCGTCGTCGCGTCGACCACGTCGAACCATGCGTCGTTGTTGCCCTTGCGAATCGCCTCGAGCGCGGCTGCCAGCCGATCGTGCTGGCCACGCGTCGCGTGGTGCTCCATGTCGAGACAGGCGACCGGCCCTGCCGCGGGCGCGGCCTGGGCCATCACCGCGGCGAACATGTGGTCTTCCTTCTCGTAGTGCGCGCCGTCCGCGTAGACGTCGATGAACTCGCGCAGGTTCTCGAAGAACGCGAGCGAACGATGACCACGCGCGACGTCACGGACCGCCTCGTCGGCGGCATCGAGCGCCACGAGGATGTGTCTATGGTTGTCGATCAGATTCGCGCTCGCCGTCACCGCAGCTCCTTGCTAGGCACCCGACCGGATGCCCTCGTACGCTCAACCACCTAACCCGGCGCCCGGGCCCACATCGGGCATCGGCAGATCGGGCTCGGCCATCGGCGCCTGGAGGAAGTAGTAACGACCGATGTTGGGGTTGGCCGGCAGGAAGTAGTACTGGCGCGCACCACCGCGGATTGCCGGCATCGCGGGGACTGCCTGGACCGGCATATCGGGAAACAGCACGTCGAGATCGAGCTCGCCGGTCATCGCCAGCATCGCGGCCGCCATCGCATCCGCGGGATCGACCGGGGACACGTTGGGACTCATCGGCGCTGGCGCCGCGGCGATCCGGCCCAAGCCGCCGCCCATCGGCGGAGCCATCGGCGGAGTCATGCCGCCACCCATCGGCGGAGCCATGCCGCCACCCATCGGGGGGGCCATGCCGCCGCCTGGGGCTGCGGGAATTGCTGGTCCGCCGCCGCCACCCATGCAGCCACCTGGCGCGCCGCCGCCCATCGGGCCACCACCCATCGGCATCATCTCAGACCCCCACGTCGTGGATCACGCCGAGTGCCGTCGGGGCCAGCACCGCGGCCGAGAAGTACGAGGTGATCAGGTAGCGAGCGACCGAGTTCGTATCGATGCCCATCAGCCGGACCGAGAAGCTCGGGAGAGCCTCGGTACCGACGCCAGCCTGGTGGAGGCCGATCACGCCCTGCTCCTGCTGGCCGAACCGCATCAACAAGACCGAGCTGAGCGTCTGCTGCTTCTTGTTGGTCTTGAGGGGGAGCTTGTCGGACGGGATGATCGGGACGCCGCGCCACGTGCTGAACGGGACGCCGAACATCTCGACGGTCTCGACGTCCAGGCCGCGGTTGTTGCACTCGCGGTGGAAGCACGCGATCGCGCGCGGGTGAGCGACGAACAGAGCCGGCCGGTTCCACACCAGGCTCAGCAGGTCGTCGAGGTCGTTTGGCGACAGCGGGTCACCCGAGCCCTGGATGCGCATCTTCTCGGCCGCGACCGAGAGCATCCCGAAGCTCGCACTGTTGATGAACTGCGACTCCTTTTCCTCCTTGATCGCCTCGATCGCGAGGCGGATCTGCTCGCGCAGCTGGTCGTGCGGCGAGTTGTAGAGGTCAGGGATGCGCGTGTGCATCGTGACCATGCTCTGAAATGTAGTCAGCGTGATCTCGCGTGGGTGCGCCTCGTAGTCCGCGAACGTGTCGACCAGCTTGACGCCCGCCGCGTGATCGCTCGTGACCTTCGTGGGCTGCGTGACCTGGTTGACCCGGAACCGGCCGGCATTGACCTCGATGAACGGGAGCAGCTTCAGCACCCAGCGTGGAGTGATGCCCTCCCAGATCGGCGCGATCTTGGTAGAGGAAGCCAGGGTTTCTGCGGCAGATGTATTTAGAGCCATGGTGGTCGGTCTCGTGGCGTCATGTGTTGGTCGCGCGCACTACTGAGGATCGTGGTGGGGGCGCGAGCCCCAAAAGAATCAGGGCCGCAGCGTGATCGATGCGGGCGAGTCCGCGGCGGGGCGCATCGAGCCGATCGCGGCAGCAGCCAGCCCCGCCGCGAGGAGATCGTCGACGCAAGCCTGGGCACGTTCCGCCGGGACGCACAGCAGCAGGCCGCCACTCGTCTGTGCATCGCACGAGAGCGAGGCAAGAACTTCGCGGTCGCTGACATCGGGCATCTCCGCAGCGAACGGCGAGCCATCTTCCCACCGGATGTCGGACGACAGCACCTTGCGATTCGCCTTGCTGCCACCCGGCCATTGCTTGGCGCGCATGTGCTGCATGGCTTCGGGCAGTAGCGGCAGCGTGCCGAGGTCGAGGACAGCGCCGACGCCGGAGCCGCGCGTGATGTTGCGAAGGTGCCCGAGCAAGCCGAAGCCCGTGACGTCGGTCGCTGCAGTCACGCCGTGCTTGTGGCCGATCCGCGCCGCGGACTGGTTCAACTTCATCATCGAGCGGATCGCGGTGGTCGCGGCGACCTCGCCGCAGAGGCCCTTCTTGATCGCCTGACCGATGACGCCGCTGCCGATCGCCTTGCTGAGCACGAGCACCTGGCCCGGCTTCGCGGTGCGATTCGACCACAGCTCGTCGGGCGCGACGTCGCCGGTGACCGAGAGGCCGTACTTGACCTCGGCGTCACGGACCGAGTGACCGCCGACGATCGCGACGCCGGCCTCGGCGCAGGTTCGTGCGCCGGCCGCGAGGATCGCGTCGAGGACCTCGATCGGCAGCGAGTCGTCGGGGAAAAATACCAGGTTGAGCGCGAACCGCGGCTCGCCGCCCATGGCCCAGACATCCGAGAGCGAGTTCGCCGCGGCGATCGCGCCGAACGACTCCGGATCGTCGACGAGCGGCGCGATCACATCAGCCGTCAGCACCAGATCACGACCGGGCGCGACCCTCACGATCGCCGCGTCGTCGTAATGCGACTGGTCGACCAGAATATTCTGGCGCGACTCTCCGGGACTCAACTGCTCGAGGACGTGGGCCAGCTCACCGAGCCGGAGCTTTGCCGCTCAACCACCGCCGCGCGCGTACTGGGTGAGACGTACATCGGCCATGGCTTCGGGAGTCATGGCACGCCTATACCGCGGACGTATCAGCCGGCACAACAGCGAATCAGCTCGACCTCACTACTCGGAGTCGAGAAACGCAAAACGCCTGACGAGCTCGCGAAGCCGATCGCGCAGCTCGAAGTCGAGCTCGACGAAGCGGATGCCCATCCCCGGCTGCACGTTTTCCGGCGCGCTCGGACCCGAGGAGTTCACCCACACCACATCGCCAGCGACCTCGATCGGCTCGGCCTCGTTCACCGTCTTGAAGCGGAGGTTCAAGCGAGTCCCGGGTGCTTCGGGCAGTGTGGTGCGGATGAAGATCCCGGTCGCGCTGATGTCGGTGCAGCGCGCGAACAGGTAGTTGTCCTTCAGCATGTAATCGACATCGAGCTCGACGGGGACGCGCACGTCTCGTCGGCGATTGCCGTCGTTCGGCAAGCCGCTGTCGTGCGAATCGGACGTGGACATGGGTCGGTGATAGCCGCGGCAGCTCGACAGGTCAATCGGCGATCACGGGTTCTTCCTGTCAGGAACAATCCCGCGCGTCCGGACACATGAACGCCACACGAGATGGCGTGTAGTAGCTCGCTCACGATCAATCCGTCGCGCTAACCGAGCCCGCCACGCAGCGCGATCCCGGCGACCGCGCCACCGAGCACGAGCCAGGCCGAGTTGACCTGGAACCGAAACAGCACGGCGGCGCTGACGAGCGCGAGCCCGATCGTCCATGGATCGATCATCGCCGCGCGACCGAGCTGCACGGTCACGACCCCCATCAGCGCGAGCGATGCGACGATCACGCCGTCGAGGAACGCGCCAGCCGTTGGCGACTTGCGGATCCGCGGCACGAGGGGCCCGGAGATGGCGACGAACACGAACGCCGGCAAGAAGATGCCGAGCGTGGCGACGAAGGCGCCCGGTGCACCCGCGAGCAGGTAGCCCACGAACGTCGCGGTGGTGAACACGGGGCCGGGTGTCACCTGCCCTACCGCGACCGCATCGAGCAGCTGCGCCTCGGTGAGCCACTGCAGGCGATCGACGAGATCCGAGCGTAGAAACGCGAGCAGGACGTAGCCGCTGCCGAACAGCACCGCGCCGATCTTCACGAACACGAGGAACAGCGCTCCGAGGCTGAACGAGACGACGCCGCCGAGGGCGGGGAGGATCGGGATCGCGAACAGCATGCGTGCGCCGGCGTGGCGAGCGGCCGCGAGGCTCCCCGCACCGGCCAGCACGACCAGCTCGTGCACACCGGCGACGGTCGCGGCTGCGGCGACGAGGCCGATCGCGGCGAGCAGCCACGTCTTCATCGCGGTCTTGCCCATCGACCACAGCGCCTGGATGACGACCGCGATGATCACCGGCTTGACGCCGTAGAGGATCGCGCCGACCGCGGGCAGCGTGCCCCAGCGAACGTAGGCCCACGCGATCGCGCCGACGATCAGCGCGGCCGGGAGGATGAAGCACGTGCCGGCGACGAGCAGCCCGAGCCAGCCCGCGCGACGGTGGCCGATGTGGATCGCGAGCTCGGTGGAGTTCGGCCCCGGGATCAGGTTCGTCGCGCCGATCAGGTCGAGCAGCTCCTCGCGCGTCAGCCAGTTGCGCCGGCGAACGACCTCGTGCTCCATCAAGGCGACATGCGCGGCAGGCCCACCGAACGCGGTCGCGCCGAGTCGCAAGAACAGCAGCGCGAGCTCGCCGAGGCGCGTGCGTCGCGTGGTGTCGTCGGTCATGCGAGCTTGACTTTACAGGGGTCGGCCTCGCGGCGGTAAGCTGCGCCGCCGTCATGCCCGATCGCACGCTGATCGTCTCGGCCACGAACGTGCTCGCGCGCGGCTACTACGCGGTCCCGACCGATCGGGTGTCCGAGCGCGGCGAGCCGGTCAACGCGCTGTTCGCGGTCGCCCGCGGCGTCGTCAAGGCGATCGCGTTCAAGGTGCCGGCGCGCGCGATCGCGGTGATCGACGCTGCGCCACCCTCGACGACGTGGCCCTTGCAGCTGCAGGCTCAGGGGCCCGCGCTCCGGCCGCTCCTCGAGGCGCTCGGGCTTCCCGACCCGACCGACCGCGGGTTTGGCGGAGATCGCGGCGCCGCGCTCGACGCGAAGCTCGATCGACCGTACGGCATCGAGCTTTCGGGCAACAAGCTCTTCATCAGCGACTCGTACAACAACCGGATCCGCGCCGTCACGCTGTACGCGTCGCCGTGACGAGACTGGCACTCGTGTTCGTGGTCCTCGCCTCGGGGATCACCGTATCCAGCTGCGGCGATGACGGCAGCAGCACCGGCGACCCGCCGCTGTTCCCGGCGGACTACGCGGCCACGTACCAGGAGGTGCGCGGCTGCCGGTTCAGCGTCGAGCACGACAGCATTCGCGTCCGCGTGCTCGCCTCTCCCGATGCCGTGACCGCCTACAACGGTCGCACGGCACCGTTCCCGACGGGATCGATCATCCTCAAGGAGGAGTTCGACGAGAGCGATACCGCCTGCGCGGGACCGATCGTCGAGGTGACCGTGATGCAGAAGCTCGCGGTTGGCTCGTCACCCGATACGCTCGACTGGACGTGGCAGAAGGCTACCGTCGAGCGGGTGATCGAGACCGACATCATGCGATGCACCCGGTGCCACACGAGCTGCGGCAAGCCGCCCGAGGGCTACGACGGTACCTGTACCGTTCCGTGATCGCGATCGCCGCGTACGTCACCCCACGTGTGGTTCGCGTCGAGGCACGGGTGCTGCGTGCCATCCGTGGCTCGAGGCCGGTGACTGGCGCTCGTTCGAGCTCGTCGTTCCATAAATCGCCGCCGCTCAGGACGTGGTGCGAGGCAGCGAGAACCAGAACCGGCTGCCGTGGTCCTTCTCGCTCGTCACCCCGATCTGACCGCCCATCGCCTCGATCAGCTGCTTCGCGATCGCGAGGCCGAGGCCGGTCCCACCGGTCTCGCGCGAGCGGCTGGTCTCGGCCCGGTAGAAGCGCTCGAAGACCGACGCGAGGTGATGGGCCTCGATCCCGGGCCCGGAGTCCTGGACCGAGAACACGATGCCGTCGTCCACCCGCACCGCGTGGACCTCGACGTCGGTACCCGGCGCGCAGTACTTGACGGCATTGTCGACGAGGTTCCCGAGCACGTGCTCGAACGCGCGCGAGTCGGCGTAGACCGTCCGCGCCTCGGCTTCGATCTCGCACTTCAGCTTGATGCCGCGAAGCTCGGCGCGCGCGCGATACGTCCGCATGACGCTCTCGACGAGCGGGTTCGTCTCGACGTGCTCCCAGCGCAGCGGGAACCGACCGGCATCGAGCTGCGAGAGATCGAGGAGGTCGTCGACGAGCCGCCGCAACCGGCGGGCGTTGTCGTCGATCAGCACCACGAACTCGCGCGCGGCCTTTGGATCGTCGATCGCGCCGGCCACGAGCGTCTCCGACGCGCCGCAGATCGCGGTCAGCGGCGTCCGCAGCTCGTGTGACGCGTTCGCCACCAGCTCGCGGCGCGAGGCCTCGAGCTTCGTCAGGTTCCCGAGCGTGTCGCCGAGCGCCTCCGCGAGCGAGTCGAGCACGCGAGCGAGCTCGCCGACCTCGTCGCCGCCCGCGACCTCGGTGCGGGTCTGGAGCTGGCCCTTCGCCATCCTGCGTGCCGCGGCGGTGATGCGCGCAAGCCGACCTGTGATCAGGTGGGCTGCCGGCCAGGCGAGCACGAGCGCGGCGAGCAGCGCGAGGCCCCACGCGACGAGCAGCACGCGCCGGATCGGCTCCACTGCCGCCTTGAATTGCGTGGTCGGGATGCCGACGCGCGCGACGCCGACGACGACGTCCTCCATGCGAAACGGCACGGCGACGAACAGCGCGTTCTCTTCGAGGAGGTGGCTGTACCGCCGGCTCTCGCCGAAGCCATGTGCGAGCGCATCCTCGACCTCGATCGCGGACGGCAGGTCGAACTTGGTCCCGAGCTGGTTGTCGGAGAGCTTGGAGTCACCGAGCACGGTGCCGTCGGTCCGCGCCAGCGTCACCCAGGTCATCGACCGCAGCGCGAAGTCATCCGCGATCTGATCCCAGACCGCGTACTGCTGCATCGACTCGGTGACCGACGAGGCCTCGCGTTCGACGAGCTCGAGCCGCACGATCAGATCGGCGCGCATCCGCTCGAGGAGAACGCGCTCGAGCCGATCGGACAGGTACACCTCGCACAGTGCGATCGCCGCGAGCACCACCATGAGGCAGAGCGCGGTGATCCGTGTCCGTAACCCGATCCGCACCGACTATCCCGGTGACGCGCCCGGTGACGCGCCCGGTGGAGCGATAAACCGGTAGCCGAATCCGCGCACGGTCTCGACGTAGCTCGCGACGCTGCCGAGCTTGTCGCGCAATCTCTGGATGTGCGTGTCGACGACGCGCGCGGTGACCTCGCTCTCCTGTCCCCAGATCTCGTCGAGCAGCGCCCCGCGGCTACTCACCCGGTTGCGGCGATCGTACAGCGTGCACAGCAGCTTGTACTCGATCGCGGTCAGTGCGACCGGAGTGCCGTTGACCGCGACCTCGTGGGCGTCGCGATCGATCCGCAGCTCGCCGATCTCGATCACCATCTGCGGCGCGTCGTCGGTGAGCTGGCAGCGCCGGAGCAGCGCGGCGATCCGAAGCATCAGCTCGCGGACGCTGAACGGCTTGACCACGTAGTCGGCGGCGCCGAGCTCGAGGCCCTGCACGCGATCGATCTCGTCGCCGCGCGCCGTCAGGATGATGATGGGGATCCGCTGGGTGGCGCGATCCTGCTTGAGCAGCGTGCAGATCTGGACGCCTGGCAGATCGGGCAACATCAGATCGAGCACGACCAGATCCGGTGATCGGTGCCGCGCCATCTCGAGACCTTCGCGGCCTTGATGGGCGGAGATCACCTCGTGCTCCGCGCGCTCGAGGTTGTAAGAGACGACCTTCTGGATGCTGCGATCGTCTTCGATCACGAGGATGCGGGCCATGACAGCACCGGAAAGTACAGCGGGACGGAACCCCAAAACAATAACCGCCGCGATCGTGCGCTGGTAGACCTATCGTGACGCAATCGACACAATCACCTGATAACGATGGTCCATGGTTTGGGCAACCATGGGGGGCTGTCGTGCGCTGGCGATCGTGGCCGCGCTCGCGACGCTTGGTAATGGGCCCGTGGACGACGAGCTGCGGGTATCGGCGATCCCGGATGAAGGCAGCCCCGAGCTCGCCCGTAAGTTCGCGCCACTCGGGGCATATCTGGGTAAGGCGCTGGGGATGAAGGTCACGTACATCCCTGCGCCAGACTACTCGGCGACCGTGGAGTGGCTCGCAGCCCGCAAGATCGATCTGGTCTGGTACGGCGGCTTCACGTTCGTCCAGGCACGCCGCCGCACGGGCAACGCGATCCCGCTCGTACAGCGTGAAGAAGACGCGAAGTTCCACACCAAGATCATCGTGCCGGCCGCTTCGAAGGCCAGGTCGCTGGCGGATCTCAAGGGGGGTACGTTCGCGTTTGGCTCGATCAGCTCGACGTCGGGACACCTGATGCCGCGCTACTTCCTGATGAAGAACGGCATCGACCCTGAAAAGGACTTCGCGAAGGTGGCGTTCTCGGGCGCGCACGACTCCACGGTCCGCTGGATCGAGGCCGGCAAGGTCGACGCCGGTGCCGTCAACGAGTCGGTCCTGCAGAAGCTGCTCGAGGAGAACAAGGTCAACCCGTCGAAGATCCGCGTGCTGTGGACCACTCCAAACTACGTCGACTACAACTGGACGGTTCGTGGTGATCTCGATCCGAAGCTGATCGAGCGCCTGCGCGATGCCTTCCTCGCGCTCGACCCCGCGGTCCCCGAGCAAAGGGCCATCCTCGAGCTCCAGCGCACGAAGAGGTTCGTGCGGACCGCGGCAAGCAACTACGACGGCATTGCCGAGGCGGCCAAGGCTGCGCGCCTGATCCGCGACTCGCGGTGATCTACTCCGCCTCCCCCCCGGCCTACTCCCCGGCTTCCTCCAGGCTACCCCCGACGAACCCGCGAACCACGACCTTCACGACTGTCCACCGAGCTCGAGCATCATCCATGAAATCACATCAACGTGTCGTCACCTTTGGTGCTGCGATCGTCCTGTGGGGCACTGCAGCCCTGGCGCAGCCGGCTCCTCAGCCAGCGCCCACGGGCGCCGCCGACGCCACCGCCGGTGATCGAGCCCGTCGCACCAGTCGTCGCGCCGACCGCGCCGCCTGCCCCACCGAATAGCCCATGGCTCGAAACCAAGGGGACGCGGATCCGCCTGTATGGCTTCGCCCGGCTAGACCTGATGTTCACCGACTCGCGGCTCGATCCGAACAACCAGTTCCCGTTCTTCGTGAGCCCCGAGGGCACGATCAAGAACGATGCCCAGCTCGATATCCACCCGCGACTCTCACGGATCGGCATCGAGATCGAGCGCGACGCCATTCCGATGGTGAAGACGGCGAAGGCGCTCGGCAAGCTCGAGCTGGACTTCCAGAACGGTGGCAGCGAGTCGCGCGAGATCCCACGCTTGCGCCACGCGTACCTCGAGATCAAGGACAAGAGCGGCTTCGTGCTGCTCGCTGGTCAGACGTGGGACTTGATCTCGCCGCTATGGCCGAGCGTCAACTCGGACAGCCTCATGTGGAATGCGGGTAACCTCGGCGACCGTCGTCCGCAGCTCCGGCTCGGCATCGACACCAAGGTCTCTGATGGGACCGTGCAGGCCCTGGTCGCGGTCGCGCGGACCGGCGCCATCAACAATCGCGATCTCGACATGGACGGTACGGCCGATGGCATCGACTCCGGCAAGCCGATGATCCAGGCCCGCGTCGGCGTCACCAAGCTCCTCGGTGGCAAGCTGAGCGGTGGCGTGTGGGGCCATATCTCGTTCGATGACACCGACGCGGATCCGGTCGGGAACAAGAAGTTCCAGGGCCGCAGCGTCGGCGCGGACCTGCTCGTCCAGATCACGAAGCAGCTCGCGTTCGCCGGCGAGGTCTGGCTCGGCGAAAACCTCGACGACGTACGCGGTGGCGTCGGTCAGGGCGTCAACGTGCCGATGAACAAGGAGATCCGTGCGCGTGGTGGCTGGGCCGAGGTCCGCGTCAAGCCGGTCGATTGGTACACGCTCGTCGGCGGTGCCAGCGTCGATGATCCGAAGGACGAGGATCTCGATGCCACCTCGACGGCAGGCGGCGGCGCTCGCAAGCAGAACCGCGCGATCTTCGCGTCCAACCATTTCAACCTCGGTGGCGGGATCGCGGTCGCTCTCGAATATATCTACTGGAAGACGCAGTACCTTGGTCCCAACAACGGGAACGCCAATCGCGTTAACCTGTGGTTATCCTACGGCTTCTGAAATCAGCAAGGACTCGAGACTCATGACATACAGCAAGACATCTGCAGCGACCCTCGGCGCAATCGGCCTCGCCCTGCTCGTCGCCCTCGCGGGCTGCGGCAAGAAAAATGAGGGCGGTGGCAGTGCTGGCAGCGCTGGCAGCACCGGTGGTGGCGGCGGCGGTACCACCACCAAGAAGATCATCCGGGTCTCGGGAATTCCCGACGAGAACCCGAGCGAGCTTCAGCGCAAGTATCAGCCGATGGTGGATTACCTCGAGAAGAAGCTCGACACGAAGGTCGAGTACATTCCGGTCACCGACTACGGTGCGGCCGTGCAGGCACTCTCCGCCGGCAAGCTCGACTTCGTATGGCTCGGCGGGTTCACCCACGTCCAGGCGCGCGTCATGGACGGCGCGGTCCCGCTCGCCATGCGCGACATCGATCGCGACTTCAAGAGCGTGTTCATCGCAGGTGCCGACAGTGGCATCAAGGCGCCCGCGGACATCAAGGGCAAGACCTTCGCGTTCGGTTCGAAGAGCTCGACCTCCGGTCACCTGATGCCTCGGCACTTCCTGATGTCGGAGTTCAAGATCGATGCGGACAAGGATCTGTCGGGCGAGGCGCTGTTCAGTGGCGCGCACGACGCGACGGTCAAGATGGTCGAGTCCGGCAAGGTAAAGGCCGGCGCACTCAACATGGAAGTCTGGGACCGGCTCGTGAAGGAGAAGAAGGTCGATACCGCGAAGGTCAGCGTGATCTGGACGACCCCGGGCTACGTCGACTACGTGTGGACGGCGCGCAAGGATGTCGATCCTGCGATCCGCGAAGCCTTCGCGAAGGCGTTCCTCGAGCTCGACGCTTCGAACCCCGAGCACGCGGCGGTCATGAGCCTCCAGGGCGCGAAGAAGTACGTGCCGGCCGCGCCTGCCGACTTCGATGCGATCGAGGCGGTCGCGAAGTCGACCGGCCTGCTCAGCGGCGGCAAGTAACGCTCAGCGCACGGACGTCGCGAGCGCCTCGAGCAGGATCGATTCCTCGTCGACATCGACCGTCCTGAGGTCGACGAGGAGATCGCCGCCATGGACCCGCACCATCACCGCGGGCGTGAGCTGGCGTAGCCGCGCCTCGATCGTCGCGACTTCGGTCGCGTGGGGTTGGATGACGACGAGGAACGTCGGCAGATCGACGCCTGGTGCGGAGCCGGCGCCGACCTGGGAGCTGCCGGGTTGCACGCTGACCTCGGTGCCCGCCGCGAGACGCGGCACCAGCCGGGCCACGAAGGCTTCGGCGCGCTGCTTGATCGTCGCCGCGTCGATCCTCAGCATCCGCAGGCTCGGCAGCTCGGCGATCGGATCCCGCGCGTCGCGGTAGATCCGCAGCGTCGCCTCGAAGGCGGCGAGCGTGAGCTTGTCGACGCGGAGCGCGCGGAGGAGTGGATGCTTCTCCAGCCGCTTCACGATCTCGCGCTTGCCGGCGATGACGCCGAGCTGGGGCCCACCGAGGAGCTTGTCGCCACTGAACGTCACGAGGTCCGCACCCTGCTTCACCGCGTCCTGGACCGTGGGCTCGTGCGGCAGCCCGAGGTCACGCAGCTGCACGAGGCAGCCGGCACCGAGGTCGTTCATGATCGGCAGGCCGTGCTCGCGCGCCAGCGGGATCAGCTCGTCGACACCGACCGCCGCGGTGAAGCCGACCACGCGGAAGTTGCTGGTGTGGACCTTGAGCAGCAGCGCGGTCTGGGGCGTGACCGCGTGCTCGTAGTCCGCGAGGTGCGTGCGGTTCGTCGTGCCGACCTCGACGAGCTGGCAGCCGCTCTGCGCCATGATGTCGGGGATCCGGAACGAGCCGCCGATCTCGACAAGCTCGCCTCGCGAGACGATCACCTGCTTGCCGGCGGCTAGCGCCGACAAACAGAGCAGTACCGCCGCTGCGTTGTTGTTGACGACGATCGCGTCCTCCGCCCCGGTGAGTGCACGGACCAGCTCGCGCACATGGTCGTACCGATGCCCACGTTCGCCAGTCGCGAGCTCGAGCTCGAGGTTCGTGTAACGAGTCGCGACCGCGACGAGGTGCTCGATCGCGGCCGGCGCCAGCCGCGCTCGGCCGAGGTTCGTGTGGAGGACGACGCCCGTCGCGTTGACGACGTGTCGGAGCGAGTACCCGCTGGCGCCGACCGCGCGGCGAGCGGCTTCCTCCGCGAGCGAAGCCAACCAGGCCTCACGCAACCCTGGATCGGTGACCAGCGGGATCGTGCCGGCCCGGACCTCTTCGATCACCGCGCGGACCTCCTGAAGCACAGCCCAGCGCGGGTACATCGCGATCGCCTCGGTGATTTCCCGGGTCCCGAGGAGCTTGTCGACGGAAGGGATCAGGGGCCGAAGCTCGTTGGGAAGGGGCATCTCGGAGCGCTTCGCGCCGCCCACAGTATCCGTCATGCGTCGCGGGGGATCCAGGTCCGGCCGTTCAGGAGGCTCGGTGACCTGCCCGGCCCACTGGCCAAGCAGCTCCCCCACATCGGCGCGGGTGCTCTATCATCGTGCGATGCGCCGTGCCTTTCGCTTCTCCTTCGAGACCTCTGTTCCAGCGAGTGACGCGCCGACGTCGGTCTGGATTCCGCGGCCCGTCGAGGACGCGTGGCAGCAGATCACGAGCGAAGCGCTACCCGATCTGCCGTGCGAGCGCGGCGTCGATCCGGAGACGGGCACGGCGATGATGTGCTTCGCACTGCCACCGGCATCGACGCCATCGTCCTTCGCGCTCGGTTTCACGGTCGAGCGTCTCCAGCGATCGCAACCGCGACCGGCGGTCACCGGTTATACGCGGCCGCCGAGCGAGGACGATCGGTTCGCCCACTTCCTGAAGTCCGACTCCCGGGTTCGCTCCGACGGTGGCAACCTCGATCGTGCGCTCGCCATCGCGTCGCCCGACGAACCGCCACTCGTGATCGCCCGCAAGATCTTCGATCACCTGGTCGAGACGATGGGGTACGACTCCGCTGGCTGTACGCCGGAGCGCAGCGATCACCTCGGTGATCTCGAGGTCGCGTGCGACCTGCGGACCGGCACCTGCACCGAGTTCCATGGCCTGTTCGTCGCGTTCGCCCGTGCGCTCGGCGTGCCGGCGCGATTCACGTTCGGGTTCAACATCCCGCGTGACAAGCAGACCGGCACGATCGGCGGATACCATTGCTGGGCCGACATCGCGCTGCCCGACGGCAGCTGGTTTCCGGTCGACGTCAGCGAGGCCTCGAAGCGACCCGAGCTCGCCGACTTCTACTTCGGCTCGCTCGACGAAAACCGCATCGCCTTCTCGTATGGTCGCGACGTCCAGCTCGTCCCATCGCAGCACGCGCCGCGGCTCGACCGCTTCATCTTTCCATACGCCGAGACCCGCAACGTCGCGGTCGAGCCGACGCTGGCCTTCAGCTTCGCCGACGTGTGATCTGAACTGGGCGCGCTACGTCGCGGACGGTTCGGACGGTTCGGGCGGTACGTCGGTGATCGGATCGAACAGCTCGACGGCCATCCCGGGCACCTCGTCCGCGCGGGTGTAGACGACGCGCCCGAGCTTGATCGAGCTCGGATCGGGCACCAGCACCTCGCCCTCCGCGGATGGCGGTGGGCGGATACCGAGCTCGATGACGGTGTCCTTGGGACAGGGCGCCTGGGTCTCGATGAACACGCCGACGCTCGACATCGACCTGATGGTTCCATGCTCGAAGGTGCTGCCGCCTCGCTGGCGGAACAGCACTCCCTTTGCCCGAGCATGGCGTCGGGCTCTACGGCGACGCTGCTCGCCGGGCAGCGCCGCCGACGCGCCACGTGGTGGAGCGACCCTGTTCATGGGTTGGAAGCGGTGCGTCAGGATGCGGTGACGGACTCGATCGCCGAAGAAGTCGAGCGTGACCACCAGGCCGAACAGGATGGCGAGGAGGAGGACGAGGTCGTGGCCGTGGAACAGGCTGATCGCGGTGTCGATCGAGTCGCCGATGCCGCCCGCGCCGACGAAGCCGACCATCGCGCTCGCGCGGACGTTGACCTCGAAGCGGTACAGCGTGAACGCGAGGAGCCTTGGCGCCGCCTGCGGAAAGATGCTGTAGAGCCAGATGCCGAAGCGCGAGCTACCCGTGTTCGACAGCGCGCTGACGCTCCCTGGATCGACCTCTTCGTAGACGTCCGAGTACAACCTGCCGAGCACACCGATCGTGTGAATACAGATCGCGAGCACGCCCGCAAACGGACCGGGGCCGACCCAGATCACGAAGATCAGCGCGAGCGTCAGCTCCGGCATCGCGCGACAACCCTGCACGAACAGCCGGACGAGCGTCGAGCTGAGCCAGGTCCCGGCTCGTGCGAGACCGATCTTGCCCTTCAGCGCCTCCTTGCGGCCGCGCATACTGAGCGCGCTCGCGGTCAGCGGAGAGAGTGGGAGCGCGATCATCGCTGCAACCCAGGTCGCGCACCACGCCATCGCCGCGGTCTGGAGCGCGAGCTTGATCCCCTTCCACACCAGCTCGCCGGTCGGTGCGCCGCCGCCTTCGGTCAGCCACTTCGGGATGAAGTTCGCGAACGTGAACTCGCTCCACGGGATGTCGAGCTTGACGAGGGCAACCACCGAGCCGCCGAGCGCGAGCCAGATCGTCCACTTGAACGACTTCCGGCGCAGGAACGAGCTCGCGAGCTCGATCGCGATGACGAAGAACAGGACGGCGAGCAGCGCGGTCGCGAGCTTCTCGAATTCGAAGTACCGCACGCCGAGCGCGATCTCGCTGCCGAGGCCGCCAGCACCGACGATGCCGAGGATCGACGCGCTGCGGACCGAGCACTCGAGGCGGTAGAACGCATAGCCGACCCACTGCCGCCACACCTGGGGCAGCACGCCGTGAATCAGGATGCCGAACCGGCCGACGCCAAGCCGGCGCATCGCGCGGATCGATTCGGGCTCGACCGCCTCGGCGAGCTCGGCGAACAGCTTGCCGAACACGCCACCGGTCGAGATCATGATCGCCATGACCGCGGCGCCCGGGCCGAGGCCGAACATGCGGACGAACAGGAATGCCCAGACGATGTCGGGGACGCTGCGGAAGACCGCGAGGATCGTGCGAAACACGAAGCGGATCAGGGTACCCGCGGCATTCCAGAACGGCGCGCGCTCCGGCGAGTCGCGCAGCGTCGGAACCTTGATGATGAGCAGCGCCATGCCGGCGCCGAGCAGCACGGCGAGGGTGGTCGCGAGCAGGCCGATCAACAAGCTCTCGACGGAGAGCTTCGCGATACGCCACAGGAACTCACTGCTGAGGTCGGGGCTCGCGAAGGCGCGGAGGATCGCGAGCGCGCTCTTGGATCCCTCGGCGTCGAACAGCGGCCCGATCCGCACCCCACTGAGGTGCGCGGTGACGATCACCGAGACGACCACGACACTGTATGCCGCGGTACGACCCGTGCGCGAAGGACGCTTCGGGATCACTGGCGTTCCAGCGAGCCCTCGAACAGAGAGATCAGGGAGTCTTCGTCCACGAATTCCCCACCCTTACCCTCATGCTTGCCGTCGTAGTCGCGTGCATGGCAGTCGATCGCGATCGCTCCGTCGCGGAGCCCGATCAGCCTCTCCATGTACGGCAGCGCGAGGCTGATCCAGTGCGTGCACAGGATCAGCGTCGCGCCGGTGCGCTTGGCGGCATTGACCATCATCTGCGTCACCTGGATCGCGTTCTGCGAGTCGAGTGATGCCGTCGGCTCGTCGGCGATGATGATCATCGGCGCCGAGATCATCGCGCGCGCCACCGCGACACGCTGTTGCTGGCCACCGGACAGGTTTGCCGTGGTCTCCCACTGGCGATCCGACAGGCCGAGATCAGCGAGCAGTGTGGCGACCCGCTCGCGCTCGATCGGCCATAGCGCCGAGAGCAAGATCCGGTGCCACGGCCAGTGCGCGAGGCGCCCGGCGAGCACGTTGCGATGGACATCGAGCTGCGGCACGAGCAGGTTTCCCTGCTCGACGATTCCACACGTCCGCTTGTACTTGCGCAGCTCGCTCGGCGACATCGATGAGAGGTCAACGCCGCCGACCTCGAACCGACCGGACGTCGGCTTGAGCGCGCCGGTGAGGATCCGCAGCAGCGTCGACTTGCCGGATCCGCTGGGCCCTGCGAGCAGGATCACCTCGCCGGCGCGGATGTCGAGCGTGATGCCCTTGAGTGCATCGTTGCCGCCCCAGCTGCGCGAAACATCCTTGAGACTGAACAGGGGCTTGCCTTGTTCGGTCTCCGGCTTGGTCTCTGGTTGTTCGCTAAGAGCCAGTTGATTCACGTGTTCCCCACAAGCCTGCTTGGCGGAAGTGCACGGGAATCGAACCCGCCGTACCGACGCTCTCGCGGTGCACCATCGGCTTTGAAGACCGAGCCTGACACCAGTTCAGGTCGCACTTCCGAAAAGATGTTCGACCGGGCGAACGAAGAAGTCAATCCACGGGCGGCTGTGGAATCCGTCTTTCGATCCTCACGCGATCAGCCGTTGGCTGAAAATACCGATGGGTAAGTCTGTGGAGCATGGGTCGTGAAATTGGCGCCGGGCAGCTCGGCTGCGATACAGAATCCGCGACACCAAATACGAGAACTTCTAAACGGTTGTGATCACATCACGGTTCGAGACGCGGGAGGTCACCGCCTTTGACGAGCTTGGTGTCACCGCGGTTCGGGGTGAAGGGCGCGATCACGAGCGGCGCATGCCTCGGCATCGTCAGCGTGAAGCGCTGGACCTGACCGACCTCGAGGAACAGCTCGGCCGGCGTGTAGGTCCGGTCCGTGGTCGCGGCCTGGCCGTCGCGCACGATCTCGGCACCGGGCGGGTTCGACACGAAGCGAACCCGCACGAAGTCGTCGGATACCTCGAGCCGCTGGACGAGGCGCTCGACCCCACCGGCTGCTGGCACTCGCACGCTCGCGGTCCCGGTGCGATGACCGGCGCGCTCGAAGACGATCGTCACCGTGCTTCCGGGCTCGAGGGATGTCAGCGTGAGCGGCGTCGAGCCCATCGGCTTGCCCGCGATCGTCACGGTGGCGCCCGTCGGATCGCTGTCGAGCTCGACCGTCGCGAGCGCGCGCAGCTCGAACGTCACCGCGTTCGCGCCCTCGCGTGGCGTCACCGCGAGCTCCTGCGGCTCGTAGCCCTCGAGGCGTGCGCCCGCGGTGTATCGCCGACCGATCTCCACGTCGGTCATCGCGAGCGTGCCGTCGGTGGCGATGCCGATCGCGCGGCCATTGACCTCGATCGTCGCGCCCGGAGGGATCGTCTTGAACGACAGGCTCGCGCTCGGAGGTGGCGCCAAGAGCCTCGGCAGGGCGAACACGCCGAACAGCACCGCCGCCACGACCACGAACGGCAGCGACCACAGCACCTTGCGGCGCAGCGATGGTAGTGCGATCGCGCGCGCTGGCTCCGACGCTGCGTGGCCAGCCGCCGCGGGCTGCACGAAAAACCCGAGCTGATCGAGCTGGAGCTTGTCTCGCGCGACGTCGAACACGCAGACTGCCTCGGTGGCGACGCCCGGCACGACGTGGAAGTAGACCGCCGATACCGAGCTCACCATGAGGTAGAGGCCAAGCCCCGCCCCGCCCGCGCGCCGATCGACGGCGACTGATGCGTGCAGGGACTTGTGCAGGAAGCGCAGCATCGTCAGGCGCTCGAGCGTGCCGAATGCGTCGCGCACCGAGACCGCGAACCGCTTGCCATCGAACGCGTACTGCACGACGACCTGATGATTGGTGCGCATCGTGATGCGCTTCTTCGTCGGGACGCCCGCGAAGATGTGCTGGCCCTCCGCGTTGACTGGCGCGTCATAGAGCGCGTTCATCAGCATCTCGTCGAGACATTGCTGGATCGGCTCGAGGTACTTACGCGGCACCCCATGCTGGTCGGCGGCGTGCTCGATCTGCGCCATGCAGCGGCGCTTCTCGGGGTAGTCGTGAACGGTCAGCGAGTGGATCTCGGTGCCTGATTCGACGACCCGCTGCAGACCGAAGCGGTCCTCGCCGGTCGTGATCGCGAGCGCGCGCGCGGCCATCGCTCCGAGTTGGCCGGCGTCGAGGTCTTCGGCCATCGCGATGCCAGCGATCCGTGGCACCGACTGCAAAAGCTCGACGATGTCGGCGAGATCCGAGCGCGGCAACACGGCGATCACCGGGCAGCCCGGGGCTTGCAGGGGCTCGATCGCCGCGAGGGTCGTCAGATGAACCACGCAGAGCGCGGCATGTGCGACCTCGACGGGATCGAGCCAGTCATGCAACTCGACGGTACCGGCGTCGCGCAACGCGCTCGCGAGCACCTGCCCGAAACTCTCGTCAGGTGACACGGCGATGATCCGCCGCGCGATGACCGGCTCCATCCAGGTCGCCATCCCGGTCGCCTAGGTGGACCAGACCAGATACGTCGCCACCGCGAGCACGACCGCGAGCACCACGACGACGAGGATGCGCGCGCTGCTGAGCGAGCGTTCCGGTGCGACGGCCGGTGGGGCTGGCACCTCCAGGCGCGATGCGCTGATCCGCCCTCGCGCGGTGTCCTCGCTTGGGAGGGTGAAGTCGTGAGCCGACCTGCGGAAGGTCTCGGAGACGTCGATCTGCGCGCGGCTCGACGTGACCGAGACCGGCGAGCGGTCTCTCGTCGTCATCGATCCACCCGTTCCGCCGCTCGCTTCGTCGGGAAAGTGGCGGACGATCTCCGTGAGCGGCACCTCGTCGTGCGGAAACAGCTGCGCGAGCAGGTCGGCGATGTTCGGCCCAGAGCTCTCGAAGCGATGCGCACGCGCGATGTCGTTCAGCTCGTTGACGACTTCCTGGCCGCGCTGCGGACGATCTTCCGGGTTTGGCGCGAGCAGCCGTGACACGAGCAGCGCGAGCCGCTCGGGGACATGCGGCGCGACCTGGTGGAGCGGCTTGTACTGGCCGGCGCGGATCTTCTTGACGATGTCCTTCGGCTCCTTGCCGGTGAACGGCATCGCTCCCGAGCACAGCACGTACATCACGACACCGAGCGAGAACAGATCCGAGCGATGGTCCGTCGGCTCGCTCATCGTGGTCTCGGGCGACATGTACAGCCACTTGCCGACGATCAACGCCTCGGCATGCTCGGTCACCGCCGACATCGCGACGCCAAAGTCGAGCAGCTTCACGGTGCCCTCGTAGCCGAGGATCACGTTGTGAGGTGAGACGTCGCGATGGACGACCGACAGCCGCTTGCCGTCCATGTCCGTCGACCAGTACGCGTGATGCAGCGCCTGCGCGACCTCCTTCACGACGTAGCAGGCCTCGGCGAGCGGCATCGTGTGCCCGGTCTGCTGCAGCTTGCGAATGACGCCGCGCAGATCCTTGCCGTGGACGTACTCCATCGCGAGGTAGAGCGCGCCCTGGACCTCGCCGACGTCGAGCACCTGCACGATGTTGGGGTGGGTCAGCCGGCCGGCGATCTTCGCCTCGTTGAGGAACATGTCGATCGCCTGGTGGCGACTGTCGAGCAGCTTCCGCTGGATCCGCTTGAGCGCGACCGGCTTCTCGAAGCCGCCGATGCCGACCTGCTTGGCGAGGAACACCTCGGCCATACCGCCGGCAGACAGGCGGCGGACGATCTTGTACTTGCCGAGGATGGTGTCGTCGGCGCCGATGTTCGCCGTCGCGTTCTCGCCGGCCTGCGCGACCTTCGCGTCGGTGACCGCGCGCGACAGCAACTCGTCCCGCTGCGCGACGACCTTCGCCGAGGCCGTCGGGATCGTGGTGGTCGCCTCCTGGAGCGGCGCGAGGGTCGCGGCCGCGAGCTGGCTTTGCGTCGTCCCACCACAGGTGCTGCAGACGTGCGGCGCGAACTGGAGCGGCCAGCTCGTCTTCTCGAGGTTCACACTCTCCTGCGAGGTGCGGCCACACTCCGTGCAGCCATACGGGACGAGCACCGACGCCACGACCAGGTTGCGGGCCATCGCGAGCGTGTCACCCGCGCCCGCGAGGAACGAGCCACTGACGTCGACGAGTGTCAACGCCGGGACCTGCCCGACGAGGCTCTTGACGAGGCGGCGCCACTCGTTCTGCCCGGCGGTGTCGAACCGGTCGACCTCGGCGAGATCGATGATGACCTCGCCTTCCGCACCGACCAGGAACGGCCGCGCCCGGAACATCGAGCCGATCGTGCCGATGATCCGGAAGTAGGTGACCGAGCCGTGGACGAGCTTGATGATCCGCGGCGGCTTCTCGGTGGCGCTATCGAGCGACGTGTAGAGGCCGAGCGAGCCGAGCATGTGCGCGGCGGCCGGCTGGATGCTCGACGCGGCGTACTTGTTGACGAACGCGAAGTAGCTCTCGGGCGTCTCGTCGAACTCGAGCTTGCCGCCGCACTTCGAGCATTCCTTCTCGGGAAGCCCGCCCTTGGCGAGGTTCGCGCGCTCGGCGAGCACGTCGATCAGCTCTCCGGACTCGACGCCGCACGACGGGCATGTGTACGGGGCGACGACCGTGAGGATCTTGCTGGTGCCACCGAAGTTGAGAACCATGTTGAGCTGATCGACGAAGAACGTCGGGCAGCCGAGCAAGTACAGAGCGGTGACGGTCTTCGGCAACGCGTCCATGCCGTTCAGCCACTGCCGCACGCCGAACGATGTCATGCGGGTCATCCCGCTCACGTTGATGACGAGGGTCCTGCTCGCGCCGACGTCGCCGAACCCGCGGAACGTTTCGTCGACGAGTCCGGAGACGCTCACCATCGACGCCTCGCCAACCGTCGCCACCTCGAGGCTGGCCTTGGAGCGCGCCCCGGCCGCCGTCCTGGACTTGTCTTGGCTCATGACTTGTTCGTGATCGCGCCCTTCGCGCGATTACTTCGGCACGATGGTGACCGAGTGGTTCACCGAGGGCCTGCTCGAATTCTCTTCTTGCAGCTTCCAGAACCTCCGGCGCGCACCCTCGCGCCAGAACATGTGGAACGCGAACGGGCGCGGACCCGGGGCCTTCTTGCCGATCCCCACGAGGAACTCGGTGTGGCGGTTGTTGACGACCGAGATCGCCGCGAACGACGCGACCGAGAAGATTCGCCAGAGCCCGAGGCCGGCTCCACCCATCGTCTCGTCGACCTCGACCTTGCCGTCGGTCCGCGAGCAGCGCAGCAAGGTCTCGACGAGCCGCGCCCGGTTCAGCGAGCCGAACGGATCGCGCACGCGAACCACCGCGAGATCATCGCGGCAGCCATAGACCATGTCGCAGGCGCTGTCGTCGGGGAGCGAGACGTCCTGGGTGCGGGAGATCGCGTGATCGAGGGCGCCTGCCGCAACCGGCGCGTCGTAAAAGGCATTCGTCAGCAGCTCCTCGGCTGCATCGCGCAGCAGCTGTACCGTCCGCGTGCCGATCCCCTTCGAGTCGAGATATTCGCTCATCCGCTCGAGGCGCTCGACGCGCTTGCTCGCGTGGGTCAGCCGGATCCGGCGACCCGCGATCGTCGGGCCGAGCCAGTCGAGCAAGCGTGGCGCGCCTTCCTTGGTCAGGGTCGCCATCACGTTGCCGAGATGCTCCCTCGCCATCGGATGCTGCAGCATCGGGGAGCTCACGACGTGCGCGAGCCACGGATGAGTCGGCAACCAGCTCACCGCGGTCTGCAGCGAGTCGTCACAAACCACGATGATGTGCCCGGGCCAGGTCTCGCCCGTGCCGAGCAACGGTAGCGTCGTATCGTCGACGAACGACACCGTCGAGGAATCGCGGCGGGCTTCCATGAACTCGCGCGCGGTCTTCACGACAGTAATCTCCGCAGGAGCACACTCGCGCAACGCCTGCGTGAGCGGCTCCGACATCCACACGATCGATCTCACCGCCGACATAATACCACTACTGCCGATCGCGATTGTGTGCGCGGCCACCGGTTCGGCGCGTGTCGAGCGGCGATCTGTCGACCCGTCGGTGCGTCCACGCATCGGCTGGTCACGACCACGTCACGACTCCGAGGACCACCGAACTGCAACCCTTCCACCGCGACGAGCCGACGTCCCCCACGCCCTGCCCAACATTGCGCAACCCTCGACCCTCCGGCGCGGGTTCGGTGGTATCTTGCAAGTGGTGAGGCAAGTCAGCTGGACGTCAGCTATGTGGTGTCGCGCATCGAGCGCGCCGTTGCACCTGACGAGCGCCGCGCCGGTCGTTCCAGCTTCGATAACCCTCGTGTAAAGAACAGGGAAGCATGTCGCGAGATGCCAAGCCGAGCACTTCACCCCAAGCCGCCGCGCGGTCGAAAGCCGCCGTCGAGCTGGTGACCAAGGGCGACGCGTCGCTGGTGAGCGTCTCGGGCCTCGTCGACGAACGCTTCCTCGGCTTCGGCGACGTCGGCGGGATGAAGACGCTCGTCATCAACGTGTCCGGAATGACCCGGATGACCTCGTTCGGCGTCCGCCAGTGGCTCAAGGCGATGGACGCACTGCCGAAGACGATCGCCGATCTCTACATGCTCGGCTGCCCGACGTTCTTCGTCGACCAGCTCAACATGGTTCTGAACTTCGGCGGCCAGAGCAAGATCCTCACGGTCGTCGCGCCCTATACCTGCCCGTCGTGTGGCGTCGAATCCGGCGAGACGATCGACGTGCTCGCCGAGCGCGCGAACCTCGCCAAGGGCGGGCTTCCCGAGAAGGAGTGCGCGAAGTGCGGCGGCAAGCTCGAGTTCGACGAGACGCCCGAGAGCTACTTCGCGTTCATCAGCAAGTATGCCGCGTCGAGCATCGCCCCCGCGGCCACTCAGCTGCTCGCGTCGCTGAACCTCTACACCTCGCTCGACAGCGCTGCCGAGAAGCCGCCAAAGATCATCAAGCTGGTTCATGGCTCGGTCACCTACTTCCGCATCAGCGGCGCGATCGGCTCGATGTTCCGCGCGCGGCCATTCCTGGTCGGCGCCGAGGGCGAGGTCGTCATCGATCTCGCCGAGGTCGAGCGCTTCGACACCGCCGGGCAGAAGGAATGGCGGCGGCTGCTCAAGAGCCTCGCCGGCCAGGTCACCGCGGTCACGCTGGTCGACATGAACGAGTCCGTGCTCGCCGGCGCCGGCGACACGCTGACGCTCGCGCGAAACCTCGCCGTGGCCTCGGTGCTCGTCCCGTACACGTGCGTCGAGTGCGGCCGAACTTCCCGCGAGAGCGAGACCCTGCTGACCACGAACTGGCCGCGCAACTTCGAGGATCGCGTCTGTACGACCTGCGGCGGCACCACGCAGAACAAGCTGCCAGCCGAGTCCCTGCTGCCGCTCCAGAAGGCGAGCACGAGCACGCCGCCCGCGAGCGCCAAGCTGATCCGCCAGCGCGACGAGATCCTGTCGCGTGCGTTGACCGATGCAAACGTCGCCCAGGCCGGCGAGAGCGCGACCGCGAACATCGGCGCGGATGACACGATCCTCGGCAAGTACAAGATCGTTCGCCGGCTCTCCGAGGGCGGCATGGCCGAGGTCTTCCTCGCCAAGCAGGTCGGCATCGGTGGCTTCGAGAAGCCGGTCGCGCTCAAGCGCATCCAGCGCAAGCTGCTCGATAGCCGTCACCTCGCGATCGACATGTTCCTCAACGAGGCGAAGATCGCCGGCCGATTGACCCACCCGAACATCGTGCAGGTGCTCGACGTCGGCGAGGTCCAGGGCGCGCTCTACCTCGCGATGGAGTACGTCCACGGCAAGGATCTTCGCGACGTCATCAAGAAGCTCCAGCAGGGCCGCACCACGATGCCGCTCGGCGAGGCCTGCTACATCGTGAAGGAGGTCGCGCAGGCGCTCCATCACGCGTACTGGTCGATGGACATGGACGGCAAGCGGCTGTCCGTCGTCCACCGCGATGTCTCGCCGCAGAACATCATCATGGGCTACGAGGGCACCGTGAAGCTGCTCGACTTCGGCGTCGCGATGTCCGCGGTGACGGAGCACGCCGAGACGATGATCGTCGGCAAGTGGCTGTACATGTCGCCCGAGACCACGACGAACGCGCAGATCGATCACCGATCGGATCTGTTCTCGCTCGGCGTGATCCTCTACTTGCTGTGCTCGGGCTTCATGCCGTTCACCGGCAAGGAGCCGAAGGACATCGTCAAGAAGATCCGCGCCGGCCAGTACAAGCCGCTCCAGGAGCTGGTGCCGGTTCCAGATCGCCTCGCCATCCTCGTCTCGCGCCTCCTCGCGCCGAACCCCGATGACCGCCCACAGCGCGGCCAGGAGGTCGTCGCCGAGCTGACCGATATCGCGCGCGCCTACGGCATGGAGAGCTCGGGCCCGAGCATCGCGAATCTGTTGGCGCAGCTGTTCCCCGACGAGATGGGCGTCGGCGACACCGAGATGTCGCGTGTCGAGGTCGTGAGGACGTCGGGGATGTTCGACAGCGCGCCGCATTCGGTATCGCCGATGCCGCGCTCGACCACCCAACAGAACCTCGCGGTCCCGCCACGAGCGACGACGCAGCGCTCCGCGGTGATTCCACCAGCCGGACCACGCACTCAGGAGCCGACGGCTCCGATGCCGAAGCCCGCGACCGGCCCGGTCAAGCGGGCCTCGGCGCCGATCCCGTCGACGACACCAATACCGCTGACGGCGCCACCCCCCCCCGTCGATCTCCCGGCGGTGCACATCAAGATCCCGCGCGGCGGGATCTCGGTCATGACCATCCTCATCACGACCGGCGTCATCGTCGTGATCGCGATCGTGATGTACATGCTCGTGCGTCCGAGCTGATAGCACGTCGCTTGGCGAGCCGGCCGAGGGTAGGAGACGCAGCTAGCGCTTGATCGGGACGATGGCCGCCGGTGCGTCACCGGCCTTCACCGTCAACGTCAGATCGCCGGTGCCCTTGAGCCCGTCTTCGAGGTGCCGTGCGAAGCCGGTCGCGTCGCTGACTGGCTGCTCGTTGACAGCAGTCACGAGCTGCTTCGGCGCGATGCCGGCGCGGGTGAGCTGCTTGCCGACCTTGGTGAGGACCGCGCCGCCGGCAAAGTCGGCGTGGTTCCACGCAAGCCCCGGGAACGCGGTCATCGCGACCGTCCCCATCGTCGATGTGGGCGTCGAGTAGCGGTCCACCAGCGCGCGTAACGCGTCGAGGCTGACGTCGTAGCGGACGAACACGAGGACCTCGTTGCCCTTGCCCTTCTCGCCCGCGTACTCCTCCCAGTACCAGTCCGAGCGCTGGGTCGGCGCTGCCGCGCCCGCCGAGCGCTGGAGGATTTCGACGACCCGCTTGCGCGCCTTGTTGACGGTGTCGTTGGCGGCAGCGTATGTCGCGCTGGAGCGATCAATGTCAGCCGTCTGCAGCGCGGCCAGCGCCTTGGCGCGGACATCGCTATACCCGCCGAGCACGTTCTCGCGGAAGAATGGGTCGGAGATCTTGATGCCGACCGCGCTCACGAGCTGCTCGAGGGCAGCGTCGTTCGCGTCAGTGACGGCCTCGTCGCGGGTGGGCCGGTACGACGACACGCCGACGCACATCAGCCGGTTGATCATGTCGTGGCAGTACGCCGACGACGGCACGTCCGACAGGATCCACTCGGGCCGGTTAATGGTCGGCCGCGGAGGTTCCGGCGTGACGGTGGGGTTGGTCGTGGTTGCGACGACAGGGGGGTTTGCGGTGCGCTCCCAGAGCACGATCCCGAGCATGACCAGGCCGGCGATGAGAAGGGCGCTGAGGCCGAGCGCGATGTAGATGGCGCGCCCGCCGACCGCTGCCGTCGCCTTCACCGGCTTCTTGGTCGCGGTGAGGAGGTTCTCGAGCTTGTCCGACGGTTCGGTGCGCGCCTTGACGAGGAACGCGTCGAGCGCGGGATCGCGATCGCGCGCCGGCAGCGAGCGCAGACACGACACCTGGCTCGGCGACAGCGTGGCAATCAGCTTCGAGCTGCAGGTCGGGCAGCGAGCCGGCGGTGCGACACCACCGACGAGCTGCTCGAGATTCGTAGCGACATCGACGAGCTGGGCCGAGGTCGTATCGCAACGCGAGCAGTCATAGGCGATCGCGAACGTTCGGATCTTGAGCTTGTCGTGCAGATCTTCGGGGAGCACCGCGTGCTCGAGGAAGCCGATCGGACAGTTGATCAGCTGCAGCCCGGTCACCGTCGCCAGCGCGCCCTTGACGTAAGCACGCCATGGCGCGATCTGCACTGGATCGAAGATGGCACCCTCGAGGTCGACGATCGTCGTGCCCGCCGAAGCGTCGACGACGAGCTCCGGCCGCAGCAGCGCGAGGCTGCCCGAGAGCCGCAGATACGTGTACTTGTCCTTGACAGCGCGGAATGCGCGGAACCGCGTGAGGTCGGGCGCGATCTCGTACTTGAGCTCGCTGCGCAGGTATTTGAGGACCTCGTCGTCGATGTCGAACGCGGGCCGCTCGCAGGTGGACTCGAAGAACGACGCCGGATAGTCCCCGGGCCGAGCCCGGCCGCCGCACGTGGCGCACTCCTGATGGCTGCCCAGAAGATCGCGAATCTCCTCGCGGTCGCGCGGCACGATGAACAGGGTCTCGCGCTCCTCACCGCAACTACCGCAGAGATACGAGACGTAGAAGCTGACCAGCTTGGCATGCCCCAGCAGGCCGGTGACCATCGTGATCTGGCTCACCGCATAGCTCGAGCACTCGACGAGATAGAGGTCGGTGTTCGCGTTGATTCGCAGGAAGTCCATCCACTCGGACATGCCCCACGATGCGAAGCGGCGGACGCCGCGCATCGAGACGACGAGCTTCTTGGTCTTGATGCCCTCGGCGACCTTGCGACCCTCGAAGTCCTCGTTGATCGTGCCCTCCATCGAGAGGAGGGTGATGCCGCCGTTCGTAGCTTTTTGGAGACCGAAGTTGTTCTGGGGGGCGCGCGGAGCCTTGGGCGTGGAGGGGGTGGGAGCCGTGGACATCGATCGGTCGTCCTTTGGGAGCTTCAGTGGAGGCGTCCGGCGACGAGCCCGACAGCGACCCATTCTAGCACGTAGCGCGCGCCCAATCGCGGCGAGGTCTCCGCGATCGCAGACGACAGCCAAGGATCGCGTCGTCAAGGGATTCAAGCAGCTCGTCTCTGAGACGAATGCCGAGATCCGCTCGATGTTCACGGTAACGGAGGCAGCGTCGCGCTTCCCTTGAACAACAACACGCCGTCGAGGGTGAGCGCGCGATCGAACTCACCACCGACCACGAACAGGTTGCCGTCGTCGTCCGCCCACGCGGCATGTAGTGGCTTGGTGGTCAGCAGATGTCGGTCGGGAACCCAGCCGGTATCGGTCCGGCGGACCACGCCGCCCGACATGCCGACGACGTACGAGTCATCGCCGGTCGGCGTCATGCCGCGCCAGATCGGGCCCTCCGCCGGCACGAGCATCCAGCCCTGCCCCGCGTTCTCGTGGATGACGCCCGTCGACAGGTTCGTCCCGACCGCCACACACCGCTCGGTGCCGCAGCCCATGGAGAACAGCGACTCCTCGACCGTCCCGACCTGCTCCTTCGTCAACGTGTTGCCATCCCAGTGCAAGATCAGCCCGCGCGAGCACGACATCCAGACGTCGTTCGCGGCGCGTCCGGTGACCTTCCAGACCGTGCCCTGCGCGAGCTCGGTCGGGACTCCGTCGACGCTCTCGAAGGCGGTGCCGCGATAACGCCAGACGAACGCGTTGCTCGATGTCTGACCGCCGACGGCCCAGACGTCGTCGGACGAGCTGCCCCACAGCCCGAACACGATGTCGGTCGAGGGCGTCTGCAGCTTCGTGAACACGCCGTCGCGATAGCGCAGGATCGTGCCCTTCGATCCGCCGAGGAACACGGTGCCGTCGGCGAACCCGAAGACCTGCCAGAGATCGACGTCGACCTCGTTCGTCTCGAGCTTCGACCATGCCGTGCCGTCGTAGTGAAAGACGGTCGGTCCGAGTCCGACACCTTCACGTCCGCCGACGACCCACACGTTGTCGAGGCTCGGCGCCCAGGTCGCGAGCAATGAGGATGGTAGTCGCTCGCCGAGCAGCTGCCACTTCGCCGCTGGCGGGCTGGTCCCGTCATCTCCGCAAGCCGTCATGAACAACAACGTCGCGATCAGCAATGCATGCATGGCTCGCACAGCATAACGCTACTGCTGCGCGTCACGTCGGATAAGTTGAAAGCTCGTGGAGCTCGGTGCTCGTGACTGTCCTCACGATGCTCAGGGCGCCGGTACCAAGGTGCCGCGCGCGAGCTCGCCGGCGTACTCGATCGTCGTGAACAGCAGCTGACCGGCGATCTCCCGGCGTGCACGCACCGCGGCGACCACCTCGGCGATCCGGCTCGCGAACTCGGTCGCAGTCTCCTGGTGAAATCCCAGGACGACGAACACGTCGCGGGTCGGCTCCTTCCGCAATCGGGCGTGTGCCGCGTCGAACACCGCGACCATCTCGACGGCGGTCGCGTCGTCGGCGAACGCGGCGATCGGGATCTCGACGAGCGGACGACCGGGACCCGGCACGAGGAACGGCTGGCTCGTCACGTCGATCTTCGGCCAGATCTCGGCGACCCGCCTCGCCAGGACCTCGTCCGTGCTCAGATCGAGCTGGCGGTGGTCGGTCGCCGATGAATCGACGCGATAGCCCTCGTCGCGAATCGCCTGCAGCATTTTCGGGGTGCCGAGGTAGCCACCGGCACGGAATGACTTCGAGACCGTGCCGGCTGCCTCGAGCAGCTTTCGGCTGGTGCGCAGGAGCGCGCGGAGGTCGGCGACGCTGTAGGCATCGACGTCGACATCGAATCCGACGTCACCGTCGGGGAACTCGAGGAGCTTGTCGGTGCCCGTCAAGAACGATGGGGCCAGCTTCGGTTCGATCTCGCTCGCCTTCGCGAGCGAGCGCCAGGCATGGAGGTGGACGGCGAGCTCGTCGCCTGGGCGTACGGCCTGTCGGATCGCCGCGCTCGCGGTGGCGTCAGGGGGCTGCTTCGTGAAGTACGCAGCCGAGACGAAGTGGGTGATCGGTGTCGGGCCGAGCGTGTCGCGGAGGGCGTCGAGCGCGTCGAGCGCGTCATCGTCGAGGACTGCACCCTCCCAGTCGATCGTGACGGCGACGATGATCCGGCCCTTGGCCGCAGCGGGCTTCGAGTCCGAGGACGAGCACGCCATGACGAGCAGTCCGGCCGTGAGCCAGCCGAGTAGACGGCCGATGGCCGTGGCGTTGATCGCCCAGATACGGTGGCGTTGCGTCATCTATTCAGTTTACGTCGTAGTCGGCCGGGCGAGAGTTTTTCTCAACGCCACAACACGTAACGGGTTTGGCTGGAGTCGGCTGCGATTTGCGCCGAGCCGAGCGCCGCAGCACTCGTGTTACCGTGGTCCTGCAGAAATGTCTACGCGACGCGATTTCGTGAAGCTGGCGCTGGGGTCCGGTGTCGCGATCGCAGCCGCGTCACTCGGATGCGGCGGCAAGCGCCAGCACACCACGACGGCGCACCCGCGTTACTGGGTGCAGATCCTGCTGTCGGGCGGCCACGACACGCTCTACACGACGGATCCGAAGTCCACGCCGGAGGTCGACAGCATGGTGTCGCTGCCGAGCGATCCGCGGGTCGTGACGACCGGCGCCGGCACCGGCGAGATCCGGCTCGGCCCGCACTTCGCGCCGCTCGCGCGCTGGGGCTCCGAGCTCACGGTGCTGAATGGCGTGCAGGTGCGGACGGTGAACCACGACACCGGGCACAAGCAGTTCACTCACCTGAAGACGAACATCGTCGACGGCATGCCAACCGCGCTCGACCTGATCGCCACGCACCGTACAGGCCAGCCACTCGGGGTCGCGTACCTGAACCTGTCGTCGCGGATCATGCACTCGCCCGCGTACTTCGGAACGGCCGATGCGTTCTACTTCGGCAAGGGCGACATCTTCGAGCAGGTCGCCCGGTCGAGCCCCGACGAGCTCGCCGCCCTCGCGAAGGCGCTGCGCCGGCAGGCGAGCGATCTCTCGCGCAGCAGCCCGGGCTGGCGCGAGGCCGAGCAGTCCGCGCGTTACCTCGGCGAGGTCGCCGACTTCTTCGAGCAGGTCGCCGTCGTGCCACGCATGGAGATAGCCGAGTCATCCGCGGACTACGTCGCACAGACAATGTCGGAGAGTTTCGATCGCGCGCTCTGGCTGCTCGAGCACGACCTCTGCTGTGGTGTCGTCGTCGATCTCGGGTTGCTCGGCTGGGACAGCCACGTCCGCAACGAGACCAAGCAGGCCGAGATGAACGGCCACTTCGTGCAGTTCTTCGACGACTACATGGCGGCGCTGCGCGCGCGCAAGAATCGCCATGGTGTGCTCGCCGATCGCACCGTGACGATCGTCGGCTCCGAGCTCGGTCGGTTTCCGCACCAGAACGACATGCTCGGCAAGGATCACCTGCCGCAAACGTCGTTTTTGATGGCCGGTCCCGGCATCCGGCCCGGCAAGTCGTTCGGCAAGACCGGGCGGCGGATGGAAGGGCTGCCGATCTCGTACAAGACCGGTGAGGCCGGCGCCGCCGGGCGCGTGCCGTTCCTCGACGATCTCGGCGCCACGATGCTCCACCTCGGCGGGCTCGATCCCGAGCGCTACGGGTACAGCGGCCGGATCTGCGACTTCTTGCTCCACGGGACGTCGTGAGGCGGGGGCTCGCGATCGTGCTCGGGGTAGCGGCGTGCTCGTCGGCCGCCTCGAACCCGCAGCCGACCACGGCGACCGAGGACACCGTGGCGCTGCTCGGCTCGATGGCGACGCTCGTCGGCGTCGTCGCCGATCCACCGCACCTCACGAAGTGGGCGCGCAAGATCGACGGCGGCCAGGTGCCGCTCGCGAGCTACATCGACGAGCTCCTCGCATCCGACCGGTTCGCCCGCGAGGTCGTCCCGGCACTCGTGTTCGGCGCCTACGTCAACGTGCGCAACTACTACGCGCTGCCGTCGGCGTTCGTCCTCAAGCGTTCGCCCGAAACCAACGCCCCGCTCTACCTGCGTGCGCCGTGCACGTCGACGGAGGCAGTCACCGTGCATCCGTGGTGGGACCTTGGCACCGAGGTCCGGGTGTGCCCCGATGCCTACCGCCCCGAGAAGTGGTCGATGGCGGCACACGAGCACACGTACCGCACGCGCTCGGTGCTGACCTGCGACAGCCAGATCGGATCGCCCGAGCTCGAGACCAGCTCGCTGTGCGGATGCGGACCAAATTTGATCCGCTGCCTGCGCGACGAGCAGCAGTACAGCGAGTTCACTGCGAGCCTGATGAACGAGGTCAAGCAGACGACGGCGTACGTCGTCCAGCACGATCTGCCGATGGCCTCGCTGTTCACCGAGAGCGCGACGTTCCGCGATCGCAACGTCGAGCTCTACTACCGCCGCCAGAAGATCAACGCGCTCGAGATCAAGGACGTCGAGCCCGAGCTCGCGGACCTCGATGCGTGGCCGCGCGACGGCAAGTGGGCGATACGCGACGAGGTCTCGGCGGGTCAGCACGCGGGGCTCCTGACGTCGCCGCAGATCCTCCACTGGCTTCCCGATCGCCGGCAGCGCCAGCGCGCGTACTACGAGATGCTGTGGTGCAACCTCCGCAACAGCTTCGGCGCGACCACGCACAAGGTGCTCGAGCTCAACACCGGTAACAACTCGTTCGTCACCGACTCCTGGCAGAAGCTCGCGCACACCGAGCTCTGCACGAACTGCCACGCGCGCCTCGACTATGGCTTCCAGTTCTTCATGGGCTATCCGGACAGCCGCGCGAGCACGCACTTCAATCCCGCGCTGGCATCGACGGCGAGCGGGCCGCTCTACGGTACCGACCTTGCCGATCACCGCGGCGAAGCACCGCTCACGCCGATCGGGTTCGCGAAGCTCGCGACCGCGCAACCCGACTTCAAGGCGTGCATGGCGAGTCACTTCGTCAGCTACGTGCTCGGCGAGCGCGCGACCGCCGACGACCTTCGCGCGATCGAAGCCGCGGTCGAGCACACCGGCACGTTCAAGCCGCCGATGAAGATCGCGCTCGAGCGCTATGCGGAACACCATCGCCAGGAGGCGCGCGCGGCGAAGACGGAGGCGCCTGCGAAGGCCGCACCGGCGCGCAAAGGTGCCAAGGGCAGCGTCGTCGTGAGCTCCGCGCTGCGGACGAAGCTCGATGCGTTGTGCACTGACTGTCACGACGAGGTGCCGTACACCGACAACCCCGACGCCGACGATCAGCCGTACGATCTGCGAGGTGGCGAGCTGCCACGCGCGCTGGTCGTCCAGATGACCGATCAGGTCGCGTTCGGGATGATGCCGAAGGACCAGACGCTCGCGGCGCGTGCTCGCGAGGACCTCGTGCGGCTGCTGATCGGGACGCTGTGGACAGATCCGGCCGCGCGCACCGAGGCGGAGCGCTATTATCTCGGGCGGTCGCGTGGGCTGCCGGCCCATCAGCTCGACAACGCGATCCACGCGATCGACAGGCTTGCCGGTGCGCGGTCCGACATCAAGTGGGGCGCGATCGAGCGCGCGATCTGGTCCGATCAGGCGACGATCACGCCGGGCTTCCTCGCGGTCACCGGCCTCGAAGCGCTACGCGCCTGCGCACGGTCCGCGGAGGGCGAAGGTGCGCAGCTCGATGCGTGCCTGCTGCGCGCGACCGCCGTTCACGCTCTGTCGCGCTGGACACCACCCGCGCACCCGCGGTGAGCCCGGTCACGCCCGGGAAGCCGGCAGACCCGTGCTTGCCTTTGCGTCCGGTGCCAGAGCAGACTGGATGCACCGTGAGGCTCGCCGCTGCCGTCGGATTCGTTGCTGCGCTGGCAAGCGTTGCCCACGCGAACGGGCGCTCGCCGGCAACGAACGGCGTGTACTTCGCGCCTGCTGACAACGACTCGGTCTACGTGCGCTCGACGTTCGGACTCCTGATCAGCCACGACGACGGCTGCACGTTTCGCTGGGTCTGCGAGCAGAACATCGGCTACGGCGGGATGTTCGATCCGAAGTACGAGATCGCGGCCGACGGCACGGTGTTCGCGACGACGTTCGGCGGGCTACGGGTCAGCCGCGACGGTGGGTGCAGCTTCACGACCGCGACCGCCGAGCTGCCGGCCGGTGATCCCGGACGGATCGCGAACCTCTGGGTCGACGCGATCGACATCGGGCCGACCGGTGATGTCTGGGTCGCGACCGCGGAGAGTGGCCAGCCGAACGACGTGTATCGCTCGACCGACAACGGCATCACGTTCACCAAGGCCGGGCTCAGCTCGGCGACGGTCTGGTGGAAGAGCCTCGCGGTCGCACCGTCGGATGCGATGCAGATCTACGTGACGGGCTACCAGGTCGCGAACCCGGCGCCGGCCGCGCATCTGTTCACGACGGCCGATGGGGGCGCGGCGTGGACGGAGATCACGCTGACCGACGTGGCCTTCGCACCGACGCCGATCGTGATGGTCGCGGCGGTCGATCCGACGGACCCGCAGATCTTGTTCCTCCGCTCGGTCGGCGCGAACAACACGGGCGACCGGCTGTATCGCTCGGCCGACGCGGGCGTGACGTTCACCGAGGTGCTCGCGACCGACCTGCCGATCGCGGACGTCGTGATCCGCGACACCGCGGTGCACGTCGTCGCCGGCGCCGGCGGCGTGTTTCGCTCCGACGATCGCGGCGTGACGTTTGCGCCGGTCGCTGGCTCCCCGCAGCTCGGCTGCCTCGCGAAGCGCAGCGACGGCACGCTGGTCGGCTGCGCGCCGAACTGGGATCCCGACTTCATGGCGGTGGGCCGCTCCAGCGACGCGGCGCAGTGGCAGAAGATCTTCCGGTTCGTCGAGCTCGCGGGGCCCGTCACGTGCCCGGCCGGCACCGTCGGCCGCGATGTCTGCGATCAGCAGATGTGGCCGGCGCTGCAGACCCAGTTCGGCGCGACCGGTCCGAGCTGCGGCGGCGACACCGATCTCGCGGGCGACACCGACCCCGGCGACGGCGGTGGCTGCTGTGACGCCGGCGAGCGCGCGCCGTTCGGCGTGTCGATGCTCGGCTTCATCGTGGCGTGGGTGCTCGCGCGCCGGCCGCGCCGCCGTCAGGCATAGATAGATCACTCGTGGATTGATCAGTCGTAGATGATCACTCGTAGGTGATCACTCGTAGGTGATCGTCACGGCGTCGACGCGATCGCCGCGGGCGACCTGCACGCGGTGCGTGCCGGGCGTCGGGATCCAGCGATCGGCGGGCTCGCCGTCGATCGTCCACTGCAGATCAGGTGATGCCGGCAGCGCGGCGAGCGGCGGACGCTGCGCCTCGCGCGGGCGGTGCGGCTCGAGGAGGAAGCGCGCGCCCTCGACGGGATACGTGATGCTGACCGCAGCCCCGGTGTCATCGACCTCGCAGCGCGGTGGCGTGGCACGGCCGTAGAAGCGGGCCCACGATCGGATCGCTGGTGGATAGACGACGGCCGGTACGCCGCAGACGAGCTGGTGCCAGTCGCAGGTCGCGTCCGGGATGTGACCTGTGATGAACAGCTCGCGCTTGTGGTGCTCGCAGTGCGGTCCCGGCCGCTTGCCCGAGAGCGGACAGATCGAGCCGCTGACGATCGTCGCGGGACGTGGCGGCGCCGTCGGATCGCCGTAGCGCGCCGCGATCGCGGTGTACGCCGCGCGGACGAGCGGCGTCGCGCCCTCGGTCGACATCACGTGATGCGTCGGCGAGCCGTCGAAGTTGCCGGCCCACACGCCGACGGTGTACTCGCGGGTCACGCCGATCGCCCACAGATCGGTGTACGCCTTCGTCGTTCCGGTCTTGAGCGCGACCGGGAACGGCAGGTTCAGCGGGACGCGGTCGCCGAACATCGGCTTGCGTGCGTCGGGATCGCTGAGGATGTCGAACAGCAGATATGCGACCTCCTCGGAGAACACGCGATCGCGGGTGACGACGGGCTCGATCCAGCTCCGGCCATCGCTCGTGGTGGCGCTGTCGACGGCGCGCGGCGCGACCGGCTGCCCTGCCCGCCCGAACGTCGTGAACGCCGCGGCGAGATCGAGGAGCCGGGTCTCGGCGTGGCCGATCGCGAGGCCCCAGTCGTAGTCGGCATCGGGACGATCGAGCGTCGCGAGGCCCGCGGTCCGCAGCTTGTGGAGCACCGGCTTCATGCCGACGCGCTGGAGCGTGTGAACCGCCGACAGGTTGTACGAGCCGGCGAGCGACTCGCGATACCGCGCGAAGCCGTGGCTGCGGACATCCTTGCTGTAGAACTGGTGCGCGTCCTCGGGGAGCACGACGTCCTCGGCGATCGTCGCGGGGGTGTCGCCGATCTCGAACGCGGCGCCGTAGACGAAGGGCTTGAGGGTCGAGCCCGGCCGCAGCCGTGCGGTGACCGCATTGAACGCGCCATTCGCGGCGCTGTCGTGGAAGTCCTTCGAGCCGACGAGGGCGAGGATCGCGCCGTCGGAGTTGCGCAGCACGACGAGCGCCGCCTGGGTCACGTTGCGCGAGCCGAGCCGGTCGAGGTGCGTGCCGAGCGAGACCTCGACGTGGCGCTGGAGGTCCCAGTCGAGCGTCGTCCGGATCGTCGCGCCGCGCTGGAACGCGGACGGCAGGCGCTCCTTGATCAGCTCGACGAAGTGCGGCGCGCGGAAGCTCGGCCGCGTGCGCTCGAGATCGAGCGCGATGCGCTCGGCGAGGGCGCGGTCGTCAGCGGTGAGGTGGCCATGCTTCACCATCAGCCCGAGGATGTGGCTGCGGCGGCTCATCACGCGCGCGCGGTGGCGGAACGGGTCGTAGTAGGTCGGGCCACGCGGCATCACCGCGAGCAAGGCCGCCTCGCCGATTGAGAGGTTCACGGCGCGCTTGTCGAAGTACACGCGTGCGGCCTGCTCGGCGCCCCACGCACCGTTCCCGTAGTAGACGCGGTTGAAGTACTGCTCGAGGATCTCGCGCTTCGACAGCGACCGCTCGAGCCGCGCCGCGAGCACCATCTGGCGGAGCTTGCCCGACAGGCTGCGCGGCGTGCCCGCGGTGAGCCGCACGAGCTGCATCGTGATCGTCGAGCCGCCGAACTCACCGCCCTTGACGTTGAGCCACGCGGCGCGGGCCAGCGCGCTCCAGTCGACGCCGGCGTGATCGTGGAACGCATTGTCCTCGGAGGCGAGCGTCGCATTCACGAGGTGCGGCGAGATCTCGTCGAGCGGGACCCAGCGCTCGCGCGTCCCCGCACTCGTCGCCTCCTGCCGCAGCAGCACGCCGTTCGCATCGACGACCACGAGTGACGTCGCCGAGGCCTTGTCGAGGAGATGAGCCGGGAACGTGGCGGCCCGCACCGCGACCCACCAGGTCACGCATGCGAGCACGCCGAGCGCCGCGAACGCGGTGACGACACGCCGCGGCCACCGCAGCCGAGGGCTGCGCGCGACGCGCCACGCATGCCGCAGAGCTTCCACTACTTCGCCTTGATCTCGAGGACGTCGAGCGCGGTATGCGCGTTCGTCGCGGGCTCGTACATCAGCTCGGCCACCGTCGGCGGGCGGGTGAACTTGCCGACCGCGATCGCCCGCATGGTGTACTCGTGCACGTAGCCGCCCTGCCACGTCCACTCCGACGCGAAGTCGACGCGATCGTCACGCATCTCGCGGAACGTGCTCCATTGCTTCGACTGCTTGATGCCCGTCGTGCCGACGGTGGCGAGCCGGGTGTTGAGCGCCTCGAAGCCTGCCGGCAGGGGATCCGAGACGATCAGGTGCGCTTCATCGTCTTTCAGCTGGGTCGCGAGCCGCACGACGACAAGGTCACCGACGGTGAACGAGGTCTTCGGCTTGCCCGCCTCGTCGAGGTAGTCGCGCGACAGCACGAGGCCGTTCGCCTCCGCCTTGATCGAGCCGGGCGCGCGGCGATGGCGAACCTCGACGTGGTAGTTGACGTCGCCCTTCGGCGTGATCTTGACGTTCCCGCTCGCCGGCATCAGCACGGTCACGACGCGCAGCCGCTGCTTGCCGCCGAGCGTCGCCGCGAGCACGCTCTTGTCGTCGACCTCGACGGTCACCGACGGCGCCTGACCCGCGACCGTGCGCGCGTAGCTCGTCAACGCGAGCAGCGCGTAGAGGTTCTGCTGGGTATCCATGTAACGGCTCGCGCGCCGCTTGGCCATCACGACGCGGACGAGCGGCTTGATCGCGGCGTTCTTCGGATCGAGCTCGACGAGCGCGCCGAGTACGATCGCGGTGGTGCGCAGCGAGCTCGACATGTAGCCATCGAGGTCGCCATCAGGCTCGTCGATCAGCGCGTCGGCCCCCGTCGCCGTGCTCGCGAGCGTGGCCAGCTCGGCGACGAGCTTGCCGACCGCGGGATCCTTCGCGCCGGTTCCGGCTGCGAGCGCGCGGGCGAGGAACGCCTTGCCGTAGACCGGCAGCTTGGGGTTCGCGATCAACGTCGTCGCGGCCTGGGTGTCCTTGTCGCCGAGCACGGCGCGCACGTAGAGCGCGAAGGCTTGCGACCCGAGGTTGCCGGCCTCGCTGTAGTAGGGATGTGACGAGTCGGGACGCTGGCCGTCATTCTTCAAGTACTCGAGGCCGTCCGCCATGCGCTGCGCGTCGACCGGATAACCCGCCTGCTTCGCGAGGTGGAGCCCCCACAGCGCGTACGCCGTGTAGTAGGCCTCGGGCTGGCCGCCCGGCCACAGCGAGAACCCACCGTACGCCGTCTGGTGGCGGCCGATCTTCGCGATGCCCGCCTTCACGAACTTCTCGAGCGCGGGGCCGGAGAGCCCGTCGATCGCGAGCGACTCCGCGAGATCGCGAACCGCGATCATCGGGATCACCTTCGACGTCGTCTGCTCGAGGCAGCCGTACGGATACTGAACCAGGTCGCGCAGGCCATTCTCGAGCCCGGCGAGCCCATCGGGATCGACCGACACGACGAGCTCGGCGGACGTGGGGATCGCATCGGGCGGCAGCGCGACCGGGATGGTCCTGGCATCCTTCGTCGAGCCACTCGCGACCGGCTGGACGAGCACCGGCGACGGGTGCTGGACGGGCAGCGACAGGGCGACCGCGTCACCCTCGCCGTTCATCGTCACCGAGAACTGCAGCGTCGACGTGCCGAGCTCGGCGGCGGTGAGATCGAACAGCACGGGCACGCGCGCGTCCTTGGCCAGCGTGATCGTGCGTTCGATGCCGCGCTCGGTGCCACCGGCCGCGGTCAACCGCTTGTCGGTGACGAGCTTGACGATCGCGGTGCCGGCCTTGCCGGTCTCGTTGTGCACGATCACACCGCCCTTCAGCTCGTCGCCGAGGTTGAGGAAGCGCGGCAGCGCGGCGTGGAGCTGCAGCGGCTTCGAGACCGTGAACCGCTTGTCGCCCGAGCCAAACCGGTAGCCCTTGTCGGCGGCGACCGCCATGATCCGGAACGCGGTCAGGTTATCGGGCGCCGCGAACTTCACGGTCGCGACCCCCGCTGCGTTCGTCACCGCGCCGGGCGCCCAGACGGCCGTCGACGCGAACCGCGAGCGCAGCGTGCCCGCGGCATCGCCACCGGTTGCCGGGCGATCGAGGTTTGGGCCCGGGATGTCGCGGATGTACTCGAGCTGGGTCGCCGTCGTCACGCCGATGCCCCACGGCGCGTAGAACGTCGGCACCGGGTTCGGCGTCTCGAAGCCGATCAGCGACAGCACGCCCTCGTCGGCAGCCGCGATCGAGACCTCGGCGGAGACCGGCGCCCCACTCTTGTCGGTGACCTTGATCGTCGCGGTCACCGGTGCGCCCGGCCGGTAGTCCTTGCGATCGGTCTCGACCGCGACGGTGAGCGTGGTGTCCTCGGGCCGTACCGGCAGGTTGACGAGCCCCATCCGCATCCGCGGCTTGCCGCGCGGGCCCTCGCCCATGCGGCCCTGGACGAGCGCGACCGAGACGTAGACGTTCGGCGCGTGGTTCGCGGTGATCGGCACGGTGAGGTGCTTCGTGGTCGGCGTGACCTTGATCAGCCGCTTCTCGATCACGCCGTCACGCTCGATCGTGACGAGGCCGGTCGCCTCGGCGAGATCGGTCTTGAGGATCAAGGTCGCGGTATCGCCGGCCTTGTACTCCTTCTTGTCGGCGACGATCGCCATCGCCAGCGTGTCGTCGCTGCGCCACGAGCCGCCGCCATCGCCCCACGCGTAGATCTCGAGCGCGGCCACCGCGGCCTCGTCGCGATCGCTCGCGCCCTGGACGACGACCCAGTACTGGCCGCCGGACTCCGGCGTGAACTCGAGGTCGACGGGCTTGCCGCCGGTGATCTGCAACGTCTTGTCGACGATCACCTTCGTGCTCTCGGTGCACTGGTACGAGCCGCGATATCCCCAGTCCTCCCACGCGCAGTTCCAGTCGCGCCGGGACACGGTGACCTTCGCCGGACCGTCGACGACCTTGCCGTCGGGGCTGACCGCGAGGACCGCGAAGCGCTGCGGCTTCTTGACGTCGACGAACCAGCCCGGCGACTTGATGCCGAAGTACTTGCGGGCGTGAAAGTACGGGACCGTGAACGTCTTGTTGATCACCTCGTTCGACGGTGATGCGACGCTCGCGCGGATCAGCAAGTCGGCATCTCGGTGGATGTCGTCGGGAGTCACCGCGACCGAGAGCGCCGCGTTGCCCTTGGCGTCGAGCGCGACGTGGTCCTCGGTGACCAGGGTCTGCGAGTGCTCGGAGGCGCCGTGGTAGTAGGACTCGTAGCGACGCTCGTCGAGGAACTGAAAGCCGGCATGCTGCTCGAACGCGACGCGCCGCGGCCGGCTGTGCACGGTGACCGCGACCTCGCCGGAGCGCAGCGGCGCGCCGTAGAGATAGTTCGCGGCAATCGTGGCCTCGAGCGTGCCGCGGCGGACGACGCGGGGAGTCTTCGCCGTGCCGGTGACCTCGAACGTCGCCGCGCGATACTCCTCGACGGTGAACTCGCGGGTGAACGTGCCGTGCTCGAGCTGTGCGCGGATCACGTAGTCGCCGAGCCGCGCGTCACCGGGCAGATCGAGATCGAACCAGAAGCCGCCGAACGCGCTGAGCTTTGCCTCGGCGGTGGTGAACGTCTTGCCCTGCGGACCATCGACCTCGACCTTGACCTTCTTGCCTTCGCCGGCGATCGAGAGCGGCTCGCCGAGCCGGGTCACGCGCGCGAGCCCCTTGACGTGCACCTTCTCGCCGGGGCGATAGAGCCCGCGATCGGTGTGCATGAAGCCGCGTAGCTTGACCGGCGCGGTCTCGCGATCGACGTCGACGTTGAAGGCCCACGGGGACAGGCCACCGGAGCGGACCGGGTTGACCATCGTCCAGTCGGCACCGTGCTGGACGTAGACCCGCATCGCGTCGCTATCGCCGCCGTCGTCGTCCGCGAGGATGGCCTGCGGGCCGGCGAGCTTCCCCGTGCCCGGGAGGACCGCGATGCCCTCGCCATCGGTGGTGCCCGTCCACGTCAGCTTGCCGGTCGCGTCACGAACCGTGACCGTCGCGCCGGGCAGCGGCTTGCCGGTCGAGAGCTGGGTGGCCCACACGAGGCCGCGTGTCGGCGACAGCTTGCTGACGACGCCGATGTCCGTGAAGTTGACGAGGACTTTTTGCCGACCGTTGTCGTCGTACGGAGGCCGGTCGACCTGCTTCGAGCCGAGCTCGATGTAGTACATGCCCGGGCCCGGCTTCTTGCCGACGAGCTCCGCGGGGTCGATCGGGCGCTGGCCCCACTTGTTCTTGACGCTGGCGATCGCGAGCTTCTTGTCGCGCGGCACGAGCCTGGACTTCGTGAAGTCGATCGGCTTGGACTCCCACCAGTCGAGCCGAGGCTGCAGCTCGTGGAAGTTCGCCTGGGTGATGTCGACGACCCGGATGTCGAGCTCGGTGACGTTGCGGGTCCACACCGGCAGCACCGGTCGCTTGAGCTCGGCGACGAAGTAGCCCGACTCCAGCGAGATCGTGGGCTCGGCGTCGGCGGTGCGAAACTCGAGCGTCTGCGGCTTGTCGAGCTGCTGCCCGAATACGTCGCGCTGCGAGGCGTCGATCGTCAGCGTGTATGTCGTGCGCGCCTCGAGCTGGGCCGCGCAGCTGAGCCCGGGCTGAGCGTCGCCGAGCGCGTGGCACTGCGCCGGGAACCCCGGGACGGCCGGCGAGATCTTGATCTGGTACGGCGCCTTGAGCGGGTTCGTGAATGCGATCGCGAGGCGAAGGTTCTCGTCGGGCACGACGTCGTCGCTGTCGGGATCGAGGCTGACGAACCGCAGTGGCCCGTAGGTGCGGAACTTCTCCTCGAGCTTCTCGGCGGGTCCGAGGTTGCCCGTGGTGCCGCGGAGGTCCGGACGACAGCTCGCGACCCAGTCGGTGTCGAGCGCGAGCGGCGCGGCCGGCGTGATCGTGTAGCTCCGGCCGGGGCCAGGGCTACTGTCGGCGGCGAGCTTGACCGGCGCGGTCGTCGAGCCGGCGGCGAAGCTGCAGTGCTTGGTGACCTGCTCGAACGGCACCTCCTGGGTGAACGTCAGCTTGACCAGCGGCTCGCGGGGGGCGCGCTGCTTCGAGCCGACGACCTCGATCACGCCGCCGAGGCGCTCGGTCATGAACTCGAACGTCGTGGTCTTGCCGAGCTGGCTGCCATCGAGCGCCTTGGTTCCCTCCGGCACGCTCGCGACGAATTTCGTGGAGACCGGCAGGCTCTTCGACGGCACGAGCACGAGCGTCTTGTCATCGGCCCATCGGGCCTCACCTTCGATCGCCGGGGCGACGCGGAGCGGCGGCGATGCGACCGGCTTGTCGAGCTGATCGCGCGCGACCATCGGCTTCGAGAACGAGAGGACGACGCGCAGCTGGCCGTCGACCACGCCGGTCGGAGTACCGGTGACGGCGAGGTCCTTCGGCCCCTTGCTGCCACCGCCGCCGCACGCGCCCGCCAGCGCCAGGCAAACCAGAACGAGACCGTGATTGCGCATCGCCATCTCCGCCTACGCCCCGTCGACGCCGGAATATTTCCGACTTTTGGCCGCGACACGGAGCCAAGCCGCGACGGCGCGACCGTAGCGCGTTCAGGGCACGTTCGCGGTGCCGGGCGTGCGCGTATTGCAGCTCTTCCAGTCCGCCGCGGCCTGGTTCGTATCCTTGCCGTTCGGACTGCGACACAAGGTGAGCGTCACGGTGTTCGAGTCGGCGATCGCGGCGTCGAGCGCGGTTCCCTCGACGAGCGAGACCGGTGCCGGGAAGCCGGCGATCGTCGCGGCCGTGATCGCGCCCTCGTACGAGAATGCATCGATCAAGGTGTGAGCGACGTCATCGATCAGCGCGATGCCATCGGGCGGACCGTTCTGGATCTGGTCCTGCGTCCATGCGGGATTGAGCTTCTGCGCCGATGTCGGGACGCTGACGCCCGGGCCCGCGATCACGAGGTACTTGCCCGCGGCGAGCGATCCGACCGACGACAGATCGATCGTGCTGTACGCGGTGTTCGTCGCGCCGTTGACGAGGACGATCTTGAGGCCCGCGAGCGACGTGGTCGCGGCGGACGGATTGAACAGCTCGAGGTACTCCGCGGAGTCGGTGCCGACGTTGTCGTAGTCGACCTCGTTGATCACGATGCCCGGCGAGGCACCACCACCGAACGCGATGACGTAGTTCTTGATCGCCTTCGGGTTCTCCGCGTCATCGGCCGACAGCACGAGCGTGTAGCGGTTGGAAGCTGCGATCTGCGCGGGCGTCGGGCACCAGCGCCAGCGCGCGGTCTGGCCGTCGAGCTGATCGAGCATCGCACCGGTGATCGCCGGGTCTTCCTCCGCGATCGTCAGCTGCGCGGTATCTTGATCCTCGACCACGATCGATACCTCGATGCACGGATCGGTCGCGAGGTTGATGACGCGCCCTGCCCCGAGCGGCTCGCGAAAGATCGGGAGGCCGCCGGCCGACGAGCGGACGTCGATGGTGATCGTGACGGTCGTGTCGTTGGAGCCGTCCGACACCGTGAAGTCGAAGGCGTGCATCCCGACGTCGGTGCCGACCGGCGTCCACCGGAACACGCCGCGGCCGCCGGGCGTCTGGGTCACCGTCGCGTTGCCCTCGAGCTCGAGGTCCGTTGCCTTGACGCTGTAGGTCAGCGCGTCGCCGTCCGGATCGACGCCCTCGAGCTCGAGCACCAGCTCGTGACCAACGACCGCGATCTGATCGACGAGGCCGATCAGATCGGGCGCGGCGCCGCCGCCGCAACCGGCGACCATCACGGCGACCACCACGACCATCAAGAGCCAGCGCGCCAACACGCCCCATTGTACGTGGAACTCCCGCGCGCGGGGTCCGCGTTCGGGTCGAGCAGGCCTGCGCGGATCAGTTGAGGTGCGGGTTCGGCGGCGGCAAGCTCGCAGGGTCGGCGTCGTCGGCAGACTCCTGAGGTCCATCGGCGGCCGCCCGGGCTCGCTCGGCGTTCGCGACGTACTGGGCACGGCGCTTGGCATCGGTCTCGCGGTCCGCGGCGCGCTCCCACAGGTGCCCGCACTCGCGCCAGGCGCGCTCGTACGACGCCGCGTCCTTGGCGTTGAGCGCCTTCTGCTCGGCGGCTTCCGCCTTCGCCACGTGGGGATTTCGTCCGAAGCTCATGGATACCTCGCGCTCGCGTATAGCGCGGGGGTCTGACTCGTGGCGATCCGGTCAGCGCAGCGAGATCCCGCGCATCGCGACGCGCGAGAGCCACGCGCCCAGACCGCGGAGGCCAAGGCTCGCGCCGGAAGAAGCGCGGTCGCAAGTCGCGCAGGAACCCACTCGCCGACGAGGTCGCGGGCCTCGAGCGCGAGCTCGCGAAGGTGGGGTCGTGGACACGCTATTTGTGATGCTTGAAATCCTATATGTCGACATATAGATTATCGTGGATGGTGCTGATCCCGCGAACCGCCTTGCTCGAGCGGATTCGCGCACTCTTGCGCGACAGCCCGGTCGTCGCCCTGCTCGGGCCTCGTCAGTCCGGCAAGACGACGCTCGCGCTCCAGGCGCTGCGGCTCACGACGAACGGCGACCGCTTCGACCTCGAGGACCCGCGCGATCTGCAGCGGATCGGGCAACCGATGACCGCGCTGGAGGGACTGCGCGGTCTCGTCGTCATCGACGAGATCCAACGAGCTCCCGAGCTGTTCCCGATCCTGCGCGTGCTGGCGGATCGGCGTCCGCTTCCCGCGCGCTTCCTGGTTCTCGGGAGCGCCGCCCCCGAGCTACTCCGACAGTCGTCCGAATCGCTGGCCGGCCGGATCCGCTTCGTCGAGCTGCCCGGATTTTCCCTCGACGAGATCGATCGAAGGTTCCTGCAGCGGCGGCTGGTGCGCGGCGGCTTCCCGCGCTCGTACCTGGCCGCGTCCGACGGCGCGAGCTTTGAATGGCGTGAGGACTTCATCCGGACGTTCATCGAGCGGGACATCCCTGCCCTCGGCGCCCAGATCCGTTCTCCGAGCAACCTGCGGCGGCTCTGGTCGATGCTCGCCCATCGTCACGCCCAGGTCTGGAGCGGCGCGTCGCTGGCAGCGTCGCTCGGCGAGTCGTACCCGACGGTGAAGCGCCACGTGGACCTCTTGACCGGAGCCCTCGTGCTGCGTCAGCTCCAACCGTGGCTCCCGAACCTCGAGAAACGCCTGGTCAAGTCGCCGAAGGTCTTCATCCGCGACTCCGGCGTGTTGCACGCTCTCCTCGGAGTCCGCAGCTTCCGCGAGCTCGAAGGGCATCCGTCGCTCGGCGCCTCGTGGGAAGGGCTCGTGCTCGAGGAGCTCGTCGGCCGCGTCTCGGAGCGTGACGTCTACTTCTGGTCGACCCACGCGGGCGCCGAGGTCGACTTCGTCTGGAAGCGCGGCGCCAGACTCGTCGCCTTCGAAGCCAAGTGGGGCGATGCACCTGCGATGACCAAGTCGATGCACATCGCGCTCGCCGATCTCCGCCTCGACGCACTCTATGTCGTCTACCCGGGGCCACGGCGCTATCGCCTCGACAAGCGCGTCGAGGTTCTACCCATCGAGGAGCTCGCCTCGGTCCTACCGGGCGGTACTCGAAAGCGACGCAACTCTTAGCTCACCGCGCGCGCGGATGCGCGACGAAGTGGAATGGGACGAGGATCTCGTAGCGGTCAGCGCAGCGAGATCCCGCGCAGCGCGACGCGCGACAGCCACGCACCCGCGCCGAGGAGGCCGAGGCTCGCGAAGGCGGCGAGGAGGCCCCACGAGACCTGTCGCGGGCTGTACGGCGCAGCGGCAGCCGTCGTGGCCGGGGCCAACTCGCCCTTCGCGAGCTCGATCGCGTAGGCAATGCCAAGGCGCGCGAACTTGAGGGCGTGGGCGGCGTTGTTGCCGCTCGTCTCGAGCGTGTCCTTCGACGTGTGGATCGACTTGTTGCGCTGGCTCATCCGCGACTCGAACGGCATCGATGCCGGGACGCCGGCGCGATACCAGGCCGCGTGATCGGAGCACGCGTAGCCGCAGGCATCGAGGCCCCACGTCGCGCCGACGTAGGTCTCGATCAGCTCGGTCAAGAACGTGTTCTGCGCGGCGTTCGTGAAGTCCTTCATGAGCCAGATGTCCTTCTCGGACCCCTGGTAGTTCGTCATGTCGAGCTGCAGCGCGCCGACGACGTTGACCTTGCGCTGCTTGTACGCGCGGACGATGCCTTGCGATCCGCGGAGACCGACCTCCTCGGCGGCGTAGGCCATGAACTGGACCGTGCGCGCGGGCCGGTAGTCGGCGGCGAGCAGCACGCGCGCGATCTCGGTGAGCGTCGCGATGCCCGAGGCATCGTCGTCGGCGCCGGGCGCCGTGCTCGCCGAGCCACCGAGCGCGATCGAGTCGAGGTGCGCGCCGAGCACGACGATCTCGCCGGCACGGGCCCTGCCGGGGATCGTGAGGATCACCGACTGCTGCGGATAGCCGTGATCGAACAGCTCGACGGTGACGTCGGTGCGCGTCGTGAGCCCGCGCCAGCGATCGCGCAGCCACAGCGAGGCCTCCGCGCCGGTCGCGGAGCGATAGTGACGGTTCGGCATCGCCGACAGCGTGCGGATCGTGTCGACGATCACCCTGCGATCGAGCGCCGCCATCGCGAGGTGGACGCTCGCACCCTGATCGATCGTGTAGTCGACCGCGACGGCCGACTGACCGCGGGCATCGTCGTCGTCGACATCTCGCGCTGCCGCGCGCGCCTCATCGATCGACTCGTGCAGCACGAAGCCGCCGCACCGGCTGTGCTGCTCGTGCATCTGCTCGGACAGCGCCTCGAGATCCGCGGCGTCGACGGCGAGCACCGCGACCTCGGCGCCGGCCTCGAGCACCTCGAAGCTGGCGTGGTCCCCCGCGACCTCCCGCGCGGTCGCGATCGCATCGGTGCCGATCGTGATGTAGCGGATACCGACCTCGGGCGGCGCCAGGGCCACCGGCGGGCTCGCACAGCCACCGAGCAAGGCCGCGAGCGTGGCGACGACGATCAGGGCGCTGCGCATCCCGATACTGTAGCGCACGGAGGCCGATCGAGCTGTCCGGCCTCTACTCGGCTTCCGCGAGGTCCGTGCGATGGAGCTCCGAGGTGCCGCCGTCCGCCCGGATCCAGTGGACGACGGTGTCGGTCACGACGTAGCCGGTCACCGGATCGCGCAGCCGCTCCTCGAGCATGCCGTTGAGCGCGTGATACTTGCCGCACAGCACGCCGTCGGCGGCGATCAGCAGCTCGCACGGATAGTCAGCTGGTGGCGCACCGACGACGCGATCGAAGCCGGTCAAGAGGTCGCGCAGCCGGATGCCCTCTGCGGTGCGATGCGCGATCTGGCCATCCTTGACCGTCGCGGCCATCGAGGTCGGCTGCAGGATCTCCGAGGTATCGCCGAGCCGGGGATACCGCGTGACCGACGTGTCCGCCTCGACCATGTACGCGAACGAGGCGTCCACCGCGATCACCCGGGCGTCGGTGCTCGACGTCGCGATCCGCTCGGGCACGCTGCCGGCGGTCCAGATCGCGACGAGCCCGGTGTCGCTGTAGAACAGGCCCTCCGCGGATCCGACGATGTGCGGCGCAAACGTCCGCATCGACTCGATCGCCGTCCCGACGCGGCGGTTGATGATCTTGCCGCTGCCTTCGACCTCGACCCATGCGACCCAGTTGCCGGCGGCGACGACCTCGTTGACGGCACCGCTGGTCGGAAGCTTGCCGATCACGGTCCCGTCGAGCCCGATCTCGATCACCTTGCTGTCGGTGGTGTCGATCGCGAAGATCGAGGTGTCGTTGATCGCGAGCTGCTTCAGGCTGCCGGAGACCTCGGCGAGCGGTGGAGGACCGCTGTCCCCACCGCCGCACGCCGCCACCATCACCGTCAGGGAGAGCCACGAGGTCGTTCGCATCATGAATGATCATGTAGCGCGAAATGCTCCTCATCGGATGTCGCCACTTCCGGTTGCATGCCGGTGTGATCGCTTCCACGGTGGAGGGCATGTACGCGGTCCTCGACGTCGCGATCGAAGCTGCCCACGCGGCGGCGCAGCTCGCGATCCGGCCGCACGCGCCGCGCGCCGATGCTGCCGGCGGCACGGGATCCCGCACGTTCGCGGGCGCGGACATCTATGTCCCGGAGAGCTACCGGCCCGACAAGCCCGTCGGCGCACTCGTCATGCTCCACGGCGCGAACGGCAAGCCCAAGGGCCCTCTCACGTGGCTCAAGAAGGCGGCGAATCGCTCGGGCTTCATCGTGATCGCGCCGAAGTCGACCGCCGCGAGCTGGGACCTCATCGACGGTGGCCTCGGCCCCGACGTCGCACGGCTCGACGCCATCCTGGCGGCGCTGTTCGACGAGTACGCGATCGATCCGGAACGCCTCGCGATCGGTGGATTCTCCGACGGCGCCTCGTACGCGCTGACGATCGGCATCGCGAACGGCACGCTGTTTCGCACGATCCTCGCGTTCTCGCCAGGCTTCCAGAACCCACCGCGACGGCGCGGGATGCCGCGGATCTTCGTCGCGCATGGCACCGGCGACCCGATCCTGCCGATCGCGCGGACCAGCCGGCGCATCGTGCCCCGGCTCCAGCGCCTGAAGTACGACGTCGAGTACGTCGAGTTCGATGGCGACCACGTGGTGCCGCGCGCGATGGTGACCCGCTCGATCGCCTGGTGGCTCGCCCGTTAGAACCGCGCCGTGCCATGACGGCGAGCGAGCTTTGCGCGTAGCGTGGAGCTGATGCTGGTCCTGATTGCCGAGTACGCGTTTTTCCCGCTCCCGGGGAAGCGCGACGAGCTCGTCGATGCGGTCGACGCGCTGTTTGCCGGGCTCCATCAGAACGGTCAGATCTGGGGCGACCACGTCGCGGGATGGGTCGAGGGCGCGCGCCGGGTGACCTGTCGCGTCCCGGGCTGCGACTCGCTCGATGATCGCCACGCGTCGGCGATCGTCCGTAACGCGCTCGCGAGCGTGCGTGCGCTGTGCGCCGAGCCACCGCAGTGGAGCGTCGTCGACGATCGCACCGGTGATCCGCGGAGCTGGCGCGACGAGAAGAGCCTCTTCTTCTTCACGCATGTCTTCGAGCAGACCTCGCCGGTCTGCGCGGGCACCGACGGCGATCCCATCCCGCTCTACCTGCTGCCGCTGTCCGAGGAGACGCGCGAGCAGCTGTTCTCGTGGATGAAGAAGTACCGGATGTACGACGAGGTCCAGCTCGACTGCGGCCCGCTCGAGATCGACGCCTATCGCCAGCTCGCGGATCCACATGCGGAGCTCTCGCAGGACGGCCGCGAGCTCGCACGCGATGTCGAGCTCGCGATCGGATTTCCCACGTACTACTATCTGATGCGCTACTGGGGCCGCCCCGGCGAGGAGGACCGGCCCTGCCCCGGATGCGGCGGCGAGTGGCAGACTCCGGTGCGCGACCGCTCGACGACGGGCCTCGGTCGCTTCGAGTTCCGCTGCGAGCCGTGCCGCCTGGTCTCGCACAAGGCGAGCAGCCTCGACGAGGACTCCGGGCATCCCGAGATCGGCGAGTGGCGCGGACCGGCGTCGCACGCCTCGTGAGAGGACCGAGCGCTCAGTAGTTCCAGACCATCACGTTGCAGACCCGGACGTACCCGTTGCCACCGGCGAGCATGCCGATGCGGGTCAGCGCGGCCGCGGCGTTCTGCTCGGTGCGGAACGCGTAGTCGCCGGCGAGGCGCGGGCCGGGGCCTGCTTCGTCCTTCGGCGCGACGTTGACCGAGTAGCGCTTCGCAGCGACGTCGACCTCCATCGTGACGCGATAGATGCCGTAGGCCGCGTAGCCGATCGGCTGCGATGCGGCGTAGCTGCTGCCGTTGCGCGCCTCGAGCTTGCCGCTCGGGTTGAAGCGGACGGCGGCGGCGAGGTCTGCCTGCGCCGCGGGTGCGCCGGTGGAAAGGCCGATCACGGCATCCGTCGCGTCGTACGGCACCTGGGCGTCGAACTGCACGCGGAACGCACCGCTCTGCGCCGGGAACTCGAGGTTGACCCAGCCCTGACCTGCGACCGAGCACCACTCCGGGCCGACCACGAGATCCGCGATCTCGATGGTGGCGCCGTCGGTCTCGACGCGCGAGGCGATCGTGTCGACGCGGACCATCTGGGCTTGCTCGGCGAGGAAGCCGTAGTTCGTGGCGATCTGGACGCCGTTGGCCTCGACCGAGTAGCGGCGGTTCTCGAGGTCGATCGACATCACGATCGCGACCGGCGCGTTGCGGTAGTCGACCACGGCATCGGCGCGATACGTGGCGCCATCGCGGACATCGAGGAAGCCGTCGGGGTTGAGCCGGACGATCGGGCCGAGATCGGTGAGCGCGTCGACCCGGCCGTTCGCGAGGCCGACGACCGCATCGATCGGGGCGGTCATCGCGGCATCGGCAGAGGCCGTCCACCGGATCGTGTAGGCGACGCTGACATCGTGGAAGTAGGCGACGAACGGGATCGGCGTGCTCGCCCAGTCGGTGGCCGCGAGCGGGGTGGTCGGGTCGTCGGGCGCCGGGTCGTCGGCGGGCTCGTCGGTGGTCTCGGACGGGTCGGCTGGCTCTCCGGGCGTGCCCGGATCGGACGCGCACGCGCCCACCGCGACCACCCAGACCGCTAGCAACGTCGTCAGACCACGCATCGGCTTTCCCCCTGTGGATGTCGAGCGAGAGGCCATGCTGCACGTGGCGTGCCCCGGCGCACGGGCCCCACCGATGGTGGCGGGGCACTGCTCAGAAGCTTGCCTACGTCGCCCGCGCACGGCGTGCGATCGCAGGTGCGTCCAGGTGACCGCCAGCGCCCGATCAGCGCGGCTCGGGGGCCTGGAGTAGCGACATCAGGTCCCGCGCGGACAGCCGGGCGGCGACGTCGGTGCCCTCGAGAATCCCCGCAACCAGTGCGCGCTTGTCGCGGTGAAGCGCAACGATCTGCTCCTCGATCGTGCCGCGCGTGATCAGCCGGTAGACCGTGACCGGGCGCGTCTGGCCGATCCGGTGGGCGCGATCGGTGGCCTGGTCCTCGACGGCCGGGTTCCACCACGGATCGAGGTGCAGGACGTAGTCGGCAGCGGTCAGGTTGATGCCGGTGCCGCCCGCCTTGAGCGAGATCAGGAAGACGTCGGCCTCGCCGGCCTGGAAGCTGTCGACGAGCTTCGCGCGCTGGCGAGCGGGCGTCGCGCCGTCGAGGTAGAGCGCCTTGAAGCCGGCGTCGGCGAGTGCGCTGCGAACGAGCGCGAGGTGCGACGTGAACTGGCTGAACACGAGCGCGCGGTGGCCCTCGCTTCGTAGCTCCTCGAGGAGCTCGACCGCGCGGCGCAGCTTCGACGACGGTACCGTCGAGGTCGCGTCGTAGAGCCGCGGGTGCGACGCGAGCAAACGTAGTCGGGTCAGCGCGGCGAGCACCTGGAACCGACGCTGCTGATCGCGCATCCCGGCGCCCTTCGCGGTGAGCTCGGCGACCGCGGCGAGCCGCGCATCGTCGTAGAGCGCCAGCTCCTCGGCGGACATCGCGACCGGCACCTCGATCTCGGTACGCGATGGCAGCTCGCGCGCGACCTCCTGCTTCGTGCGGCGCAAGAGGAACGGCCGGATCACGCGCGACAGCGCGGCGCGCGCGTCGGGATCCTTGCCCTTCTCGATCGGCACCGCGTAGCGCTCTCGGAACTGTTCCCAGCTCCCGAGCATCCCGGGGAACACCGTCGCGAACAGGCTCCACAGCTCGCCGATGTGATTCTCGAGCGGCGTGCCGGTCAGCGCGATCCGGAACGCGGCGTCGAGGTTGCGTGCCGCCCGTGCACGCTGGGTCGTCGGGTTCTTGAGTGCCTGCGCCTCGTCGATCACGAGCGTCGCGAACCGGGTCGCCGCGAGCTCGGCGGCGTCGCGCACGAGCAGGCCGTAGCTCGCGATCATCACGTCCTTCTTCTTCAGCGTCGCGAGCGACGTCGTGCGCTCGGCCTGCTCGGTGTAGAGGATCGGGTTCAGCGACGGCGCGAACCGCGCGAGTTCGCGCACCCAGTTGATCGCGACCGACGTCGGTGCGAGGACGAGCGCCGGCCCCAGCTTCGCGCGATCGAGGAGCACGGCGATCGCCTGGATCGTCTTGCCGAGGCCCATGTCGTCGGCGAGGCACGCACCGGTGCCCCACGCCGCGAGCCGGGTCAGCCACGCGTGGCCCTCGGTCTGGTAGTCGCGCAGCGTGGCGACCAGCGTCGATGGTGGGCGTGGGCGCAGCGCGCGCGACGACGCGAGCCGCTCGGTGAGCTCGCGCCATGGCTCGGCCGCCTGGACCTGGGCGCCGGCGTCAGCGAGCGCACGCATCGCGGGCACCGCGCCCGGCGACAGCTCGAGGTGATCGCGCGCGCGGAACGTCTGATCGGCGACCGCCTGCAGGCGCTGTCGCAACGTATCCGAGAGCTCGACCCAGCGCCGCTCGTCGACGCGGACGTAGCGCTGCTGGCGACGTGCGGCATCGAGCAGCACCGCGAGCTCCAGCCGACCCGCCTCGATCTTGATCTCGCCGGTCAGCCCGAACCAGTCGCGCTTCTTCTCGACGTGCACGCGCAGCGCGTCGGGCGTGAGCAGGCCGCCGACGCTGACGGGGTGATCCACCCATTCGACCTCGAGCCCGTCCGGCGGCGACTGCAGCGCCTCGACGAGCTGGAGCGCGGCATCGGGCTCACCGATCCGGAAGCACTGCGGCGGGCCCTCCTCGGCGTCCTCGATCGGCAGCCGCGCGAACAGCCCGCGGGCGTGCGCGAGCTCGCTGCCGAGATCACGGCGGACGTAGCCGCGCTCGCCGCCGCGTACGATCATCACGTCGCGCGGGCCTGTGCCCGGCCGATACAGGGGCGCGCCTGGTCCGGGTCGGACGAACAGCTCGAGCTCGAGCGTGACGTCGGGCAAGAGGCGCAGGCGGACGACGACGGCAATATCCGCGACGTGCTCCCTGCCCTTCAGCGCGTGCGGTACCGAGACCGGCAACCGGCCTTCCATGCGCGCGAGCCGCTCGAGCAGCGCGGCGTGACTCTCGGGCGGAAACGCGTCGCCGTGACGGTCGAGCACCCTCCACAGCTGGCGCGCGTCGTCGCTGACCTCGAGGAGCAGGCAGCGCCCGCGCTCGGGCTCGGGCACGAACAGTGGCTCGCCGGGCGGATGACTCTGGAGCAGCGCGCCGAGGAGCCGCGGGCTGAACCGCGCGCCGGCGACCGCGGGCTCGAGCCGGATCTGATCGTCCGCGGCGAGCGCCTGGAAGCCGAGCTCGGCGCGCACGACCTCGATCGGTTCGTCGTCGTGATCGCTGGTGACCCGCGGATGACCGACGAGCGCGAGGAACGCACGCGCCGGATACGAACCCGTATTCTTCGCCGGGATCCACGCCGCGAGGTCCTCGGCGATCCGGCGATCCTGCTCGGCGAGGCTCGCGCCATGCTCGTCGAGCAGCCGCGCCGGCGTCATCCGCTGGCCCGCGCTCATGCCGCCGCGCTTGGTCTGCTTCTTGACGGTCGGCGTCAGCGCCGGCGTGCCCAGCTCGTGCTCGACGTGCCACCACACCTCGATCGCGGTGCGCGGCTCGACGGCGCGCGCCTCCATGCGATCGAGCTCGGCGAGCGCGCGTGCCCACGCCGGCCGCAGCAGCTCGTCGGCGACGGTGCGAGCGAGGTCCGCGCGCGCCGGATCGGCGAGCACGTCGAGCGTGGCATCGACGAGCGCGACCGCGTGCGTGCAGGTTGCCTCGCGGACCTCACAGCTGCACTCGAGCTGGGGCGTACCGCCGCCCGGCATCGTCAGCCGGGTGACGAGCGAGAACGTGCCGTAGTCGCGGCTGCGGACGACGCGCTCGCGTTCCTTCCACGTGATCATCGCCCCGTGTGGATCGAAGGCCCACGTCGCCGAGGCGCGGGTCGCGCGCGATCGCGGCGAGGCGTGTGCCCGCAGCTTCGCGCGGAGCTGGACGAGCCGCGACCACAGCGGGCCGAGCGCGGGCGCAAGATCGACGGGCAACGCCGCGCGACTCGCTTCCTCGACGACGGCGGCGCGGACGTCGGC
>JACCTC010000345.1 GCA_013812655.1 Deltaproteobacteria bacterium
GCGTGCTGTCGCGGCTCGACGCGGTCGCGCGTGGCGTCGAGGCGCTCGCGGGGATGCGCCACGTCGATCCCGGCGCGTACCTGATCGATCCGGCGGTCTGCGCGGCCACGCCTCCACCACGACTTCACCTCGCGACGCCCGAGCTACGGATCGCGCTCGCGACCGGGATGCGCGAGAGCGTGACCCTTGGGCGAACCAAGCAGGAGACCACGCAGACGCTCGTCGAGCAGGTCAAGCGCGAGCCGTGCGCAGCCGCGTTCGCGCACATGTTCGCGGCCACGACCGGCACGCCGGCCGAGCGCGAGCGAAGGCTCGCCGACGCTGCGAGCGACGCCGAGCGGTGCGACGACGAGCGCGTGCGTGCCGAGATCGCGCTGACCACGGCGGCGCTCGCGTTCGAGAGCGCCATGCTCGGCACGACGATCACGAGCAAGCTGAAGCTCGCCGAGGTCGCGAGCCAGCGCGTCTCGCAGCCCGACGTTGCCGCCGCGATCGAGGGTCTGCGCTCCGAGGTCGCGCGCCGCGCCGACCAGCTCACCGAGGCGATCGCGCGGGCGGAGAGCGCGATGCAGGGCTATGCCGCACGCAACCGCATCGCCGCCGAGCTCGGGCAGGGCCTCGCGATCATCAAGATGCGTCTGGGACGCGCGACACCCGAGGACCTCGCGGCGATCCAGCCGACGCTCGACGCATGGCGGTTGCGCGCCGTCGAGCGACTCGGAGCGGACGACGATATCGTGCGCGCGATCGACATGACCCTCGCGAACTGGCAGTTCCACGGCGGTGACGTCGCGGGCGCGACGGCGACGCTCGAGCGACTGTACCGCCCCGAGCCGAACGAGCCGGCACGCCGCATCAAGGGCCGTGTCGTCGACAGGTCAGGTGCGCCGGTCGGCGGCGCCAGGGTCGTGGCAGGCAAGCGGATCGACGGCAACCAGCACACCATCGCGCTCGCGGCGGACGGCGGCCTGCGCTACGCGACAACGGGACCGGACGGCACGTTCGAGATCGCCGACGCCAGCGAGATCGGTGCGATCATCGCGCAGCACGGCGAGCTTCGATCGCGCCCGATCCCGATCGCCGACACGGTCACGCTGAAGCTCGAGCCGACAAGCCTGGTCGAGGGACGCGTCGAGCTCGCCGGCCATCCTCCGGTGACCGTGGTCGTCGTCGCGACCGATCCGACCAGGCCCGAGTTCAGGGCGACCTGGGCGACCGCGGTAACTGCCGACGGTACGTTCGCGCTCGGGGGGCTGCCGCGCGGCACGCTCCGCGTGTTCACTGCCATCGAAGGCGACACGACGCGAACCGGAATCGCGCGCACGCTGCACCTCAAGACGCCGACGATCCGCGGGATCGTGCTGACGGTGCCCTCGACAAAGCGCGTCATCCACGTGCTCGTGCGCAGTACCGTCGGGGCCCCGGTGGTCAATGGCGCAGTGCTCGTGATCTCCGGCAAGGTGCTGACGATGTCGGCGCGAGAGCTGCGCAAGGGCATGACGGGTATCAACGAGCGCGCGGCGCGGCAACTCGAGGGCGAGCATGCTCCGGCCGCCGTGGTCGCACAGGCGCGCGCCGGTGATCTGTTCGCGACGATGTCCGATGTGCCTGAGGGTGCCGCGAGTGCATGCGCGATCGCGCTGCCCGCGGATCTCGCCGACCCGACGCTGAACAAGAAGGTCGAGACCAACCTCGACAAGCTCATCCTCCAGTGCGTGCCGATCCCCGAGAAGGCCGAGGTGGTTGTCGTCGAGGTCCCGCCGTTCCCGCGGCTCGACTAGCGCAGCGCTCCGCCCTCGGCGATTCGATCGTGCTCCGGCGCCTCGGCGATCCGGATCAGCGCGGACGCGAGCACGTCGGGTGTGGTCGAGCTGTACTTGTCGCGAACCTGCTTGCCACCGAACGCACCGGCCACTGCGAGCAGGCTATCGCCGACGAGCGCTGCACCACGCTCGCCGCGCCGCGCTTCATCGCGATCACCGATGATGAACGAGGGCCGCGCGATCACCCAGGGCAGCCCAGAACCGGTCACCACATCCTCCGCCTTGCCACGCGCGCGCAGGTACGGTGACCGCGCTCCGCGAGCAGCACCGACGCTCGACAGGAACACGATGCGCGGCCGGGTCTCCGACGCGCGCGCCGCGGTGACCGCGAGCTGCGTGAGCCGTAGATCGACTGCCTCGTAGATATCGCCGTCGACCCGATCGATCTTCGCCTTCGCGCGGGTGGTGCCGATCAGCACGTAGAGCTGCGCCGGTGTGAGCTCGCGCAGCCGCGCGGTCAACGCAGTCTCCTCCCACGCGGTCGTGTCGACCGCGGCGCCGAGCGCAGCGAACCGCGTGCGCCAGGCCTCGAGTGACGACGAGTCGGGTCGGACGTGGGCGACCGTGCGGACGCCGCGCACGCATAGCTGACGCACGACCTCGCGCCCGACGAAGCCGGTCGCGCCGAGGACGAACGCAGTCACAACCGGGCCAGCGCAGCCTGCATGCGCTCGCGGAGCGGCTCGACGACCGAGGGATCCTTGACGTTGATCACCGGCTCGGTGTCGTACTGCTCGTAGAACACGCTGTCCTTGGCATCGGCGGGCACACCGAGCGCCTCGCGGATCCGCTTGAAGTCGGGGATGAACGCACGATCGATCAGCGGGATCACGGTCCCGGTGATCGTGCCGGTCAGGCCGCAGATGTAGATCACGACGTTCTGCGGCGTGAAGCCGCCGGGCGGCAGGCCGAGCCGCTTCTCGAGATCGGGCAGCCGCGCGGCATCGAAGAAGCTCTCGACGCGACCGACGTCACCGGTCCAGCCCGGCGCCTCCTTGGGACGGCTCACGGTGCCCCAGTACTTGAGGCCATTGGTCTCGGAGAGCCGCATCAGCTCCTCGCGATAGCCGAGGTCCGCCGGGTACGACGCGCCGTGCAGCAGCACCCACTTGGACAGGTCCGCCTTCGGGTTCCGGTTCAGCTCGCTGCGCACCATGCTGACGAACGGCGCCGAGCCAGTGCCGGCCGCGACCATCACGCGCAGCCGCGTGTCCTCGAGCCCGATCGTGTCCTTGATCGTGAAGACGCCGGCAGCGACCGGACGCATGTACATGCGGTCGCCGGCCTTGATCTTCCACAGCAGGTGCGTGAACGGGTTCTCGGACTCGGGCTTCGCCACCCAGCGGATGTAGAACTCGGTCGGCCCCTCGTCTTCCGGTGCCGACGCGATCGACATCGACCGCCGCACCGAGCCGAGCTCGGGCTTCTCGAGGTTGTTCGCCCCGAGCACGCAGTACTGCCCCGGCACGAACCACGGGCGTGTGGGCGGCTGGTCCGGCTCGATGCGGAAGATCGAGAGCGCATCGGTGAGATCGATGCGCTCCTTCAGCGTCGCGTTGTACTCGAGGGGCTTGGCCATACGACGCGACGCTATCACCACGCCGGGCGGGTGAGAGGACGGAAGGTGCGCGTTACGACGAGCCGATGCGGTCGCCGTCGTGGAGGGCCTCCCAAGCATCCGCGCGCGCGTTCTCGAGCTTGTCCGTCGCGTCGGACGCGGTGTCCTCGCGGATCTCCCAGTCCTCGGCGGTCGCGGTGGTCAGGCTCTCGATGACGTTGCCGGCCTCGTCGAGGCGCATCTGGAAGATCTGCATCTTCTCGCTGACGTCCGCGCGGGCACGATCGGTCAGCGGCGCCGCTCCGGAGAGTGCGTTGATCAGCATCGGCTGTGACGCGATCACCTGGTGCAGGGCGCGCAACTCACTGATCCGCGTCTGCTTCTCCATCGCGAACTGGTCCTCCGCCTTCGCGAGGTCGACGGCCTTGTCGGTGACGTCGCGAGCCTCGTCGGCAACGTCCTCGATGTCATCGTCGACGTCGCCGGTGGCGAGCCGGTCGCCGACGCGATCGGGCAGCCCCTCGACACCGTCCTCGCGCGTCAACCGGTCGGCGCGGTCCTGGTCCCGGGCCGCATCCTCGCGCTGCTCGCGAACTTCCTTCGCCAGCTCGCTCTCCTCCTCGCGCAGATCCTCGGCCTTGTCCTGAACACGCTCGGCGGCCTTCTCGGCCCGACCCGCAGCGTTGTCCTTGCAGGCGGCCGGCACCACGAGCAATGCGGCCGCAACGAATAGGCTACGAAAGCGAACGAGACGTTTCATGGCTGATCTCCTTAGCCATCTCCAGGAGCATCAGACGTACCAGTCGAAGACCGGGCTGCGCGCCAGATCACATGCCGGTCACATGCCGGCGCGTTCCTCGGGCGCATCACCGCGCGCAGCCGCACGATCTGCTGCCGGATCGGCTGATCGATCACCGACGACGACAAGCGTCGGGAAGCCGCCGTACTTCCACTCGGCCTCGAGGACCTTGCGGGTTCTCCTCATGTGCTTGCCGGTCGAGGGATCGAGGGTCACGACGCTGCCGTCACGTGGGTCCAGCGCGACGACAACTTCGTAGTGGCTGAGGCCGCGTCGTTGCCCGAACGGCAGCAGCAGGCCGAGCAGCACGGGGCGCCCCTTCGCCAGCTCGCGCTGCAGGTCCGCGTGCTTGCCGCTGATCGCGTAGGCCTCGAGCCCGCGAGCCCGCGCGAGGTCGCGCAAGGCGCCGAGCTTGACGCCCTGCTCGGTGATCTTCACGTGCCGGCTGAGGTCGACGAGCGTCCAGGTGTGCCCCCACGCGCCAGCGACCATCGCGAGCGCGGCGAGTCCGCAATCCGAATGCGCACGCTGACGGACGATCGGGGTCGGCGCCGCGCGCAGCCATTCGCCATCGAGCTCGGTCGGGGTCACCGGCCTGGCGCCACCCGAGTAGGAGAGGCCACAACCGCCCGCAAGTCCGACCAGCCCGAGGAGGGCGAGCAGGAACGAGGCACGGGGTCGCTGGTTCATCGCAGCTAGCGTAGCAGCAAGCTGCGAACAACGACGGGATACCTCGCCGTGCCCGCGCGCCTGGGTCAGGTCGTGCGGCGGACGATCAGCGCCTTGAACTCGTGAGGCACGAGGCCCATCAGGCGGTCTTCGATGCGGTCCCACCGCAGCTCGCCGACGTGCTCGAGATCGAGCTTGTCGCCGACGACCTCGGCGAGCATCGCCGGTGTGTACCCGACCTTCGCGAGCTCGACCCCGGCGTCCCGCGCGAGTGCACGCAGCGCGCGAAAGTGACTGCGCGTCGTCGCGAGGCCCTGCTGATCGCGATCGAAGTCGAGCAGATCGATCACGAACTCGATCTTGCCCTCGAGGCCGCTCGCGCGCGCGACCTGCAGGAGCTGACCGAAGTGCGTCGACAGCTCGGGGTGGTCGAGGTGCGTCGACAGCGTCGGCCACTTCGCGACATCGCCGAACTCGGTGACGACCGCGGTGCCGCCGGGCGCGAGCCAGCGCGCGATCCGGCTGACCAGCTCGAACGCGCCGGTCTGCAAGTAGAACGGCTCGGTGGCGTCGTCGAGGTTGATGCCGAGGTCGGCCGCGAGCGCGGCGCCACCGCCATATGCGCGGAGCTTGTCGCGATCGACCGTGCCGGTGCCGTCGGGATCGAGGCCGACGTCGGGGCGCGACAGCTTCCTGGCGTCGAGGTCGCCGGCCATCTCGTTACTGAGGATGAAGTCGAACGCGCCGTCGGGCAGCGTCACCGCGAGCACGTCGCCGGCGATCCACGTCGCAGCCTCACCGATCCGGGTGCGTTGCGCCGCGGCAAGGGCGGGCGAGAGCTCGACGATCGTGTACTCGACCTCGCGGCCGAGCTCGCGGAGCCGCGCGATCACGTCACGCGCGACATAGCCGAGGCCGGCACCGATCTCGAGCACGCGCAGCTTGCCCTCGCGGATCGCCTGCTTGCCGACCATCGCGTCGACGAGCGCCCCGCCATAGGTGCGGCCGCGCAGTGCGGGATGCGGAACCCGGAGCAGGTGCGACAGCGTCGTCTCCTGGTGATCGAACTGCGCGTCGGCGTCGACGATGTCCTCGCGGTGATAATCGAGCAGCACGGCCTGCGCGGGCACCGGCGTGCCAGGCTTCCAGCGCGCGTACGGCATCGTCGACGTCAGGTACGGCGGCGCCATCGCCGGCCGCTTCGCGTAGACCGACCACGGCATCATCGACAGCTTCAGCGCCTGGACATCGCTGTGCACGAGCCGGCGGACGAGCGCGACGAGCCGGTCGTTGTCGTGGTGATGGCGCATCTCGATCAGCCGCTTGGTGCCGTCGAAGGCGTCCCAGATCTTGGTCTCGACCTCGTCGAGCATGATCTGCTGCACCGGGCTCTCGCCCCACGCCGTGTACAGCGTCAAGCGATCCTCGCGACGCTTCCAGATGTTCCACTTGCCCTTGATCGGCACGAACGCCCAGATCCCGTCGATCTCGTCCTCCTTCGGATCGACGAGCACGGCGTGGCCGACGAGCACCTCGACGAACTGGCGCGGGTCTGCGTCGCCGAACTTGCCCTCGTAATACCTGAGCGTCTCCTCGGTATCGACGCCGTCATCGAACGACTCGATCATGGCGGCGATGTCCGGGCTCATCTCCATGAGGTAGCCGTAGAGATCGTGGAACAGGTACACCGCGCCCATGTGGCCGAACCACGAGAGGTGACGCGACCGCCGCAGCCGCGGCGGGACGGACGAGACGGACGACATACCCGTTGGTAACACTGGTGACTGTCGTCCGTCCTCACGCGTACGCGTATGCTGCGAGGCGATGGCCTACCTGTTCGAGACCGAGGAGCACGCCGCGATCCGCGCGACGATGCGGCGCTTCGCCGAGACCCACATCGCGCCGCGCAGCGCGGAGTGGGAGGAGGACGAGGAGTTTCCGATCGAGCTGTACAAGACGGCGGCGACGGCTGGCATCGTCGGCGTCGGCTATCCCGAGGCAGTCGGCGGGCAGGGCGGGGACCTCGGGCACGTGCTGGCCGCGTCCGACGAGCTCGTGATCCGCGGGCGCTCGGTCGGCACCGTGGTCGGGCTCGGCAGCCATGGCATCGCGCTGCCGCCGATCGTCCGGTTCGGGACCGCGGAGCAGCAGGAGCGCTTTGTCCGACCATGCATCACCGACGGCAAGATCGCGGCGCTCGCGGTGACCGAGCCCGGTGGCGGAAGCGACGTTGCCTCGCTCGCGACCCGTGCCGAGCGCGATGGCGATCACTACGTGGTGACCGGTGCGAAGACCTTCATCACCTCGGGGACGCGCGCCGACTTCGTGACGACGGCGGTCCGCACCGGTGGCCCGGGGCATGGCGGCGTCTCGATGCTCGTGATCGAGCGCGGCACGCCCGGCTTCACGGTCAGCAAGAAGCTCCGCAAGACCGGGTGGTGGGCGAGCGATACCGCCGAGCTCCACTTCGATGGCTGTCGCGTTCCGGTGGCCAACCGCATCGGCCCAGAGCACGGTGCGTTCCCGATGATCATGGTGAACTTCGCGGGCGAGCGGCTGATGCTCGCCGGTCAGTGCGTCGCGATCGCCGAGCTCGCGTATCGCGAGTCGATCACCTACGCGCGCGAGCGCCAGGCATTCGGCAAGCCGCTGACCGGCTTCCAGGTCACCCGCCACAAGCTCGCCGACATGGCGAGCCGGATCGCGGCGGCGCGCGCGCTCACTGGCGAGGCGGTCGTTCGCGTGCTGCGCGGCGAGTCGGGTGCGGGCCTCGCGTCGATGGCGAAGAACGTCGCGACGGACATGTGCAGCTTCGTGTGCGATCAGTCCGTGCAGATCCACGGCGGCTACGGCTACATGCGCGAGACCCTCGTCGAGCGGCTGTACCGCGACGCGCGGCTCTATCCGATCGGCGGCGGCACGCGCGAGATCATGAACGAGGTGATCGCGAAGACCGAAGGTTTCTAGGTGGCGCGCCGCGGCCTTTCCGCTACCGTCGGCGCGTGCTGAAGCGATCGCTCCCACCCGCGCTCCTGGTCGGTCTGCTGGTCGGCATGCTCGGCGACCTCCTGCAGCTCGTGACCGGGCTCGCGCGGAACGACGTGTTCGATCGCTCGATCCGCTGGGAGCTGTTCTGGCTCGGACTGTTCGCGGCCGAGTACCTGCTCATCACGGTTGGCCTCTTCGAGCTCGCACGCCGGGCGACAGGGCAGGCCCGCACGCTGCTCCGCGTCGCGGCCGGGATCTACGCGGCGCTGCTGGTGTGGCACTCCACCCGGCCCGTACTCGACGTGTTCTACATTGGCAGCGAGTGGATCATCGAGGTCCACCGCTACAGCTACGTCGCGGTTGGTGTGCTGTCGCTCGTGGTGGCGATCGTCGTGATCGTCGTGGCTCGCGGCTTCGTGCGCGCTCCGGCGGCTGCCTTCCTGATGATCATCGCGGTGCTCGCGCGCGGCTGGGTGCCGTACATCGGCGAGAGCTTGCACCGGTACCTGTGGGAGAACCAGACGGTTGGCGTCGTGTACTGGATGGTGATCGGGATGATGTGGACCGCAGGCCTGGCGTGGCTCGCGATGCTGATCGACGGCGATCACGCGGAGTCCACCACGGACGGGGCCATCACGGCGTCGGGGCTGCGGCTCGCGGCATCAGCGCTGCGGTTTCGCGTCATCGTCGCGATCGTGATCGCGGTCGCGATGGTCGGGATGGTGAGATCGGCCGGCGGGCTCAAGCTCGCGATGATCGGCGGCCCGGCGGTGATCCTCGCGAGCATGGTCGTCTGCACGCTCGGCCTGCTTGCTGCGGTGCGCGGCGCGTTGCCCGACCTCCCGCGCTGGCGGATCGTGCTCGGCGCGACCATCACGATCTGGTGGGCGGGCGTGCAGCTCCACCAGCTACTGTGGCTCTACCGCAGCATCGACGGCTCGTTCGGCGGCATCCGCGACAACGCCGAATGGTTGCAGGCGTGGTCGATCCTCGGGCCGCTCGCGGCCACTGCTGGCCTCGCGCTCGCCGGCTCCGCGATCTCGTCCTACGCCGCGGCGCGTGCGAATGACGAGCTGCGCGAGGCCGCGTCGGTGCGCACCCTGCTGTTCGTGGTGCTGTCGGCCAGCGGCATCGCGATCACGAGCCAGCTGTTCAAGGCGTCGAGCCAGAACGGCTTCATCCTGCTCGCGTTGATCGGCGCGGGTGCCAGCATCGCTGCGCTGATCTCGCTCGCCGGGCTGTTCACACGCGCCGCCGAGACGATCGCGAGCGGCCCCACGCTGCCGACCGCGCGCGTCCACGACCCGGGCTGATCAGCGCTCGGGCTTGAACCGGACGTGCAGGTGGTCGCCGTGGTGCGGCCAGTGGCGGACGAGCCCGACCTGGGTGTCCTTGCCGCGCGGATACTGGAGGATGTCGGCGAGCTGATCGTCGGGGGTGCCGCGGTTGCGCGCCCACTTGTAGAGCCGAGCCTGGACGGCGTGATCGAGGAAGATCATCTGCACGCCGTCGTCGAGGTCACTCGTGCGCGCGAACGCCGTGAGCAGCGCCCACGTCGCGCCGAGATCGAGGTCCGCGTTCGCGCTCGCGAAGCGGTCCGGATAGCCAGCAGGCATCGCGTGGAAGTAGAAGCCGAGATCGACGTCGAGCCCGGACTGGTGCGAGCGATGGTTGTCGAGCTTGCCGCCGTGCTGCGCGGACAGATCTCCGATCGCGAGCGTGTGGACGTCGGGATAGAGCGCGCGGACGATCGTGATCGCGCGCTGCAGGTGATCGACGACGTGGGCCGCGCCGAACGCGCGGGTGGGCCGCCGGATCCGGTAGCCCTCGCCGGCCGGCAGCCGCTCGGCACCCCGCAGCCGGCCGCGCCACGGGACGCCGAGGCTCCGTGAAGATGGATCGAGGTTGATCTCTGCGTCGGTGGCCTGCGAATCGGCCCGCGCGTCGGTCGGCGCGCGCGAGGCGGCGATCACGGTGGCGCCGTCGATCACGGCGAGGGCTT
>JACCTC010000376.1 GCA_013812655.1 Deltaproteobacteria bacterium
TCGCTACACGCTGCGCTCGCCCGTGCGCTGGTGGCCAGCGGTCGCGACCGCGCGCGCGGGAGCGCGATGGCGCGGGCCGCTCGCAAGGTGCTGGTCGCGGCAGGCGACGACAAGGCCGTCGCCGACCTCGATGCGTGGCTGCGGCCCCGCTAGCGGTGGGCACGCCCTTGCCGACCTCATCGATCGGCCGATGATCATCTCGGTCGTCCTGTGTGCACGCGCCGAGCGTGCATTGTGCGCCCCGATATTCGAGACTGCGTCATGGCCGAGTGGCGTGCGACGGCGTGCATCCTGTGCGAGTGCAACTGCGGCCTCGAGGTCGAGCTCGGCGGCGAAGCCGGCCGACATCTCGTCAAGCTACGCGGTGACAAGCGACATCCATCGTCGCAAGGCTACGCGTGCGAGAAGCCGCATCGCCTCGATCTCTATCAGCACGGTCGCGATCGCGTGACCTCGCCGCTTCGACGGCGCGCGGACGGCACGTTCGAGGCGATCGACTGGGACACCGCGATCCGCGAAGTGGCAGCGCGGCTCGCTACCGTGCGCGACACCCACGGCGGCGACTCGATCTTCTATTACGGCGGCGGCGGCCAGGGCAATCACCTACCTGGGGCCTACGCGACCGCGACCCGACGCGCGCTCGGCATTCGCTATCGCTCGAGTGCGCTCGCCCAGGAGAAGACCGGCGAGTTCTGGATCAGCGATCGCATGATGGGCAGCGCAACCCGCGCCGACTTCGATCACTGCGACGTCGCGATGTTTCTCGGCAAGAACCCGTGGCACTCGCACTCGATCCCGCGCGCACGCACCACGCTCAAGCAGATCTCCCAGGACCCCGCGCGGACCCTGATCGTTGTCGACCCGCGACGCACCGAGACCGCGGAGCTCGCGGACATCCACCTCGCGGTGAAGCCCGGGACCGATGCGTGGCTTGTCGCCGCGCTCCTCGCGATCCTGATCGAAGAAGACCTGATCGCGCACGACTTCGTCGCGAGTCACGTTGCCGCAGGGGAGATCGCGCCCGTGCTCGCTGCGCTGCGTGCGATTTCGATCGCGGACGCCTGCGCACGTACGGGCCTCGAGGAAGCGCTCGTTCGCCGCACCGCGCGGGTGATCGGCGGTGCTCGCGCATTTGCGAGCTTCGAGGATCTCGGCGTTCAGATGAATCGCAACTCGACGCTGGTCAGCTATCTGCATCGCCTCCTGATCGTCCTGACCGGCAGCATCGGCAAACCCGGCACGCATTTCATTCCGACGACGCTGGTCGACATCGGCAATGGCGAATCCAAGCACACGAGCCCGGTCGTCGGCGCGCGCATCGTCGGCGGTCTGGTCCCGTGCAACGTGATCGCCGAGGAAATCCTCACCGACCATCCCAAGCGCTACCGCGCGATGATTGTCGAAGCGACGAATCCCGCCCACTCGCTCGCCGATTCCAAAGCCATGCGCGAGGCGATGACGTCGCTCGACACGCTCGTCGTCATCGACATTGCGATGACCGAGACCGCGCGACTCGCGCACTACGTGCTCCCGGCATCGACTCAATTCGAGAAGGCGGAAGCGACGTTCTTCAACTTCGATTTCCCGCACAATTACTTTCACCTGCGGCGCCGGCTACTGGCACCGACGGCCGGGACGCTCCCCGAGGCCGAGATCCACGCGCGGATCGTCGAGGCACTCGGCGCGATCACCGACGCAGACTACGCGCCGTTTCGAGCCGCAGCGAAGCTGGGTCGAAGGGCGTACGCGATGAAGCTGATGGCGCTGATCGCCGACCCGCGGCTGGGCGGCCTGGCGCCGGTGATCCTGTACCGCACGCTCGAGTTGCCGGACGACCTCCGCGAAGGTGCCGTGGTCTTCGGATTGGCGCTGCGGGCCGCGATGGCTGCGGCGGCCCCGCTCGCGCGTGCCGGCTTCGGCGGCAGTCCGCTCGAAGCTGCATGCACACTGTTCGATGCGATCCTCGGCCACGAATCTGGCGTCGTGTTCGCCGTCGACGAATGGTCCGACGTGATGAAGCGGATCAAGACGAAGGACCGCAAGATCCACGTCGAGCTTCCCGATCTGCTCGCCGAGCTGGCGACGCTTGCGCAGCCGGCGAGCGTCGCCGATCCCGAGTTTCTGTTCGTGCTCACCGCTGGCGAGCGCCGATCGTTTACCGCCAACACGATCATTCGCGATCCGTCGTGGCGCAGGAAGGACCCGGCCGGGGCGTTGCGGATCAATCCCGACGATGCCGCCGCGCTCGGTGTCGCGTCGGGTCAGTCAGTGCGCCTGACCACGCGCCGGGATTCGGTGATCGTGCCGATCGATGTTTCGACCACGATGCAGCGCGGTCACATCGCGCTGCCGAACGGCCTCGGGCTCGGCTACCCCGCTGCAGATGGTGCGGCCGGAGATGTCATGACAGGCGTCGCGCCCAACGAGCTGACGTCGGCCGGAGATCGCGATCCATTTGTCGGCACGCCGTGGCACAAGCACGTCCCGGCGCGCATCGAGCGCATCGACTGAACGACGCCGTCGAGGCCGCACGCGACCTCGCGGTCACCGCTTAGCGGGCGCGGAACAGGCGGCTGTCTCGCCGGCAAACGAACGCACCGAGGCCGCCACTTGCTTTGCGATCTGCACGAGGGCTCGCTGGTGAGCTTCGGCCAGGCCGTCGTAACCCGGCCGAGCTGACTCGCTCGCGTGGTGCGAGCACACGAGCGTTGGCCGCGCGCCGGTCAGCTCGTGAACGGTCGAGATGGCGTCGATCACCGCTCGCTTGCCCAGCATCGACTCGAACCGTTGCACCACGAGCTTGATCCGGTAGGTGGGAAGGCCGGCCGCGGGCGTCACGCCGGCGATGTCTCTGGCTCCGAGGATGCGGCTGAGCTCGTCGGAGAACGCGCGGCGAATCTCGAGCGACAACGGCGCGATCCACGAACGCGTGTCGACTGGCGTCAGCTTGCCAGGGCCTTCACGGACGACGATCTCGGCGCGATCGACCTCGGGTGGGACATCGACGGGCAGGACATCGACCTGGAGCTCGTGCGTCGCAGCAGCCGGCTCCGCGTCGGGGGCGGCGACGAGCGTGTAGTAGTGGTTGCCGGCCGAGCGACAGCCGAGGACCACGACGAGCGCGAGAACGGGATGGGCGAGCTTCATCGGCCGGGCTTTGGTTGGCGACCCGGGGCGCGCCCCCGCAACAGCGACTCGGGATGGTGCTTGATGTACTCGGCGAGGCCTCGCAACGAGAAGGCCGCGCGCTCCAGCTGCTCGAGGGTCCCCCGGGTCGCCTGCTGGATCGCGGAGTCAGGTGCCGCGACGTTGTCGCGCAGCGACGTGAGCGCTTCGCGTAACGCTTCCATCGCGCCTGCAGCGTTCACGAACAACGCCTGCGTCTGGGGCACGACGTCACGGTCGAGATGTCCGAGGAGCGTCGCGGCCGCGCGGCTCGCATTCTGGACATCACCACCGATCGCCTCGAACGGAATCTTGTCGACCTTGGCCAGGATGCTGGCGACCGTATCCTGGATCTGCTCGGTGCCACCGCGCACGGTCGGGACGACCCACACCCCGTCTTGCTCGGGTGGCAAGCCCGCCTTGCGGCGCTCGGCCGGGAACCAGGTGAGCGCGATGTAGAACGATCCCGTCACGATGTTGGCGGATCGAAGTTGCGCGCGAAGCCCCCGTGCGACGAGTGCCTGCAACATCTGCGGTCCCGTCTTGCCGGACTTCGCGCCTTCCTCGGTGAGACTCACGTAGGCTGCACCGAGCCGCTGCGGGAAGACCTTGGCATCGACGTCGAAGAAGAAGGACTGCGTCGCGGTGTCGTAGCCGGGACGGACCGCAAAAACGTCTCCGATGTGGAGGCCTTCGAACTCGATATTGACGCCGACACCCTTGCCGAGGCCGCGGATGGGTTGATGGAACCGCATCGCGAGCGGTAACCCGCCCTGGTCGGGGCTCGCGAGCGCATGACTGCGGTCCTCGAAGAGCTTGAACGTGGCGTTCTCGGCGGCAGGCTTGGAGCTCGCTTCTGGATCGCGAACGCCGAAGGCGACGCCACCTGCGATCACCGTCGCGAGCGATTGCGTGTTGACGCGAAGGCCGGTGGCATCGAGTGTCACGTCCATACCGCTCGCATTCCAGAACACGGCATTCTCGGTGACGAGTCGCTCGTAGGGCGCATAGACAAAGAGGTCGATCTCGACGGACTTGCCGTCGGGGGCGAGCTCGATCCCCGTAATGGTTCCGACCGGCTGGCGGCGCAGATAGACCGGCGACTGCGTAGCGAGCGAGCCGCCGTCGCTCGCGGTCAGCCGGAACCGCCTGCCCTGTTGATGTTGCGTCACGCCAGGCGGTTTCTCGAGCCCGAGAAACTTGTCTTGCTTCTCTTTCGAGTTGCCGACATCCACCTGGATGAAGGCGCCCGAGATCAGGGTTCCGAGCCCCGACACGCCTCCGACTCCGATGCGCGGGCGCTCGACCCAGAACTGTGAACCGCGGACCGCGACCCCGGTACCGTGCTTCAGCTCGACGCTCGCGATGATGCGCGTGTGATCGTCGCTGATGTCGACGGCCGTCACCTTGCCCACAGGAACGTTCTTCCAGCGCACCTCGGACTTTCCGGCCTCGATGCCTTCCGCGCTCTCGAACGTGATGTAGATCGTCGGCCCGATGCGCAGATAGGTCCTGACGGCGAGTGCGCCTGCCGCCACGATCGCGAGGATCGGAATGATCCAGACGGCTGACGGGCGACCTCGTTTGTGGGTGTGAATGGCGGGTACCGGAAACTCGTTCTCATTCGCGTCCATACACGCTCCTCGCTCCCAGGTGATCCCAGATCGATCGCGGATCAAAGGACGCCGACGCGAGCATGGTCAAAAGGACCACGCCCGCAAATGGAACCACCGCGGGTCCCGGCTCGACGCTCGCGAACCGTCCCAGCTGGACGACTGCCGCGAGCAGCGCGACCACGAAGACGTCGAGCATGGACCAGTGCCCGACGATCTCGAGCACGCGGTAGACCTTCGTGCGGCCTCGCGGTTGCCAGGCCGAGCGACGCGCCGAGGTCACCAGCAACGTTCCCAGGGCCCCGACCTTGAGCATTGGAACCACGAAGCTCGCGGTGAACACGAGCGCGGCGAGTAACCACGAGCCTTCGCTCCACAGGAAGGCGACGCCGGAGAGGATCGTGTCGGAGCGGTGGACCGGGAACTGATCCGTCACCATCATCGGCAGCGTGTTCGCGGGCCAGTACAGCGCGACCGCAGCGACCAGGAAGGCGAGCGGACGCATGATCGATCTCGGTTTGCGCCGGTGGATCCGCTCGCCGCACCGCGGGCAGGTCCCCGAGACGGGTTCCTGCGCACGCATCACGAGCTCGCAGCTCTCGCACCCCACGAGCCCGATGTCGCTCGCTCGCGTCACGCGCGCACCTGGTCGGCCCGCCGCCAGAGAGCACTGGTATCGAATGATGCAAGCGATGCGAGCGCGAGGGTCAACACGACGATCCCGAACGCGCCCCACCCCGGCACCGTGGACGCGAGCCCCGCGAGCTTGACCACGGCGACGACGAGACCGAGCAGGAACACCTCGACCATCCGCCAGGGACGCATGATGTGGATGGCCCGCATGATCGTGGAGAATCCGAGTGGCCGCGCGCCTGCACGCAGCGGCACCAGGACCCAGAGCAAGAGGAAGAGCTCGATGAAAGGCGCGATGATGAGGGTGATCGCGAGGGCCGCTGCGACGAGCGGTAGCTCGTGGTCATACGAAGCGAGGATCGCGCTCCACAAGGTCGCCTCGGTCCGGAGACCATTGACCGACATCGTGATGAGCGGAAAGCCATTCGCGACCACGAGTGCGATCGTCGCGGTGAGCGTGACCGCGAGCATCGCGCCGAGGTCGTTGTTGCGGTGGTAGAGGGGCGAGTCGCACGTCACGCACCGCGGCGTCCCGCGCCGCGGGACCTCTGAACGCCGGTGTACGGTGTCGCAATACCGACAGATCGCGAGCTCACTCATCGTGAGCTTGCGGCGGTCGCGACGATCTCCGGACGTGCCGATGTTCGCTGCTCTGTGTCCTGCGATCCCAGCTGCACGGTGGACGTGCCCAGCCGCACGGTCCGCCCCGACTGGGCGCGCGCGCAGACGGGCTAGCTAGCATCTCGCGCCGAGGTGCACCGCGCGTACCATAAGGAACCGCCGTTCATGGTGTTCCAGCTCGAAGGCGTGAGCCTGGATTCCACGTCGAAGTTCAGCTGCAACATGACGCTTCGTGCGGCCCAAGGACATCGAGAAGACAGAGGCGTACTTTGCCCGCCACGGCGGCAAGACCATCTTCATCGGCCGCTTCTTGCCAGTGGTTCGCCACCTGATCTCGATCCCTGCCGGCATCGCGCGGATGCCCCTGCCCTCGTTCCTAACGCTGACCTTCCTGGGAGCCACCATCTGGGGCGGCGGCCTGATGGTCGTCGGCTACCAGCTGGGCGCGAACTGGGAGGCGATCGCTGCCAAGGCCAAGCGGGTTGACCTCGTCATCGCCGCCGTGGTGGTGTTAGCCATTGTGGCCGTGGTGGTCAGGTTCGTGCTACGCCGTCGACGCGAGCAGAAGAATCCCGAGGCGATCGTGACCCCGATCAAGACCCCCTCGTCGAGTGATTAAATCGGCGACAACCCAGGTCGAAGTACTGTGTCGTACCCAGAGCGAACCCCCACGGAGCCGCCGGTGAACACCGCCGCATCCCCGTCGCCGTCCGTGCTAGCTTCTTCGAGCATGACGTTGGGTGCTCCGGCCTTCGCGGTCAGCGTCCTCGACCGTCACGAGACGGAGCTGGTCGAGCAGGCACTTGCCGCGGTCAACTCCAACTCGCCGGCCGACGCCGAGATCCTCAGGGGACTGATCGAGGAGCTCAAGGCGACGTCGTCATTGCTCGACCGCCAGCGCCCGCTGCGCCGGCCCACGCAGCTCGGCGGCGAGCCCCGCAACGAGCAGACGCTGATCGATCATCTGTGCACGATCGACGGCCTGTCTGGCGATCTCGCACTGCCGCTCAAGGCGACGCTATCGCGGACCTACCTGATCACCAAGATCAACTTCCTGCGCGGCTTCGTGAAGGCGACGTCCGTACTGGTCGATGTCCCGGGCTCGGCCCGGATGACCCACGACCTCCGCGAGGAGCTGGCCCAGTCGATCTACACGTTGCTCGCCGAGGAGCTCTTCCTCGCCCTGCTGCGCAAGCCCGATGTGACCCGTCGCACGAAGCAGCGCGCGGCGGATCAGCTGATCACCGTGTGGGACGACGCCGCGCTCGAGATCGACGACTTCGCGCCCCTGCTCGAGTCCGCGTGGCACGCCCGCAACCGGATCAACTCGGCGTACGGCACGTTGCTCGGCGCCACCGAGACGTTCCGGCTCGTGACCGAGGACTGTAGCCCCGAGGTCCTCGAGTTCTTCGGCCGCGACGGGATGTCCGCCGACGAGAGCGCCGCGTTCGAGGAGTTCCTCTTCAACATGACGAGCGAGGAGCTCGCCACGTTGCGCCGCGCGATGCAGCAGCAGCACCTGTCCGCTGCGAGCCCGGCGTGGGCCGCCGAGATCCTGGGCCGCCAGATCGAGGATCTCGAGCACTCGCACGAGATCGATCCGATGGCGCTCTACCGCAGCTTTCAGCGTCGTCAGCTCGCCGCCGACTTCCGCTTGATGTCGGGTGCGCCCGGTCCTCGCCGCACGGCCGAGGGCTACCTGATGGTCTACCTGCTCGACCAGCAGTAGATCGCGACTACTGCGCCGCGGACTTCGGGATCGCGGCGAGGTGCCGCTCGATCATCTTCGACAGCTCGGGCATCGCCTCGATGACGTCCTTCTTGGCGCCTGCGCGCATCCGGCCGTACATCTTCTTCGCCGTCGTGTGCGACGTCTTCTCGGCGCGCGCGTCGGTCACCGAGAGCAGATCCTCGGCGACATCATCGGAGCGCGCGATCACGTAGTCCGAGAAGCTCGACGCCGGGGGGGAGATCGACGTAGCGGCCCACTTGTCGTAGTGCGGCTGGATCTTGCCGAGCCAGTCATCGAGCAGGGTGTCGACGACCTCAGGAATGAACTTCTTCTTGATCCCTTTGATCATCGCGTAGGCGCTCTTGATCATGAACCCCTTCTGCTTGACCTGTGCATCGATGAGATCGACGCAGTCGGCGATCACCTGCGGTCGTACGGGGTCCTTGCCAATCTGCTCGACGAGAGTCGCCATCACACACATCCTTCGGCCTTGGGTTCAGCGATGATCGATGGCGCGTACCTTAGTGCCCATCACGCAGTGCGTCCAGCCCGCAGGCCGCGAGCATCACCGGGGTCTCACTCCGGCGGGAACGTGACGCCATAGCGTTCGCACCGCGTCCGCATCTGCGCGCGATCCCCGGGCGGTAGCAGCTGGTAATGCTTCTGCGCCTCGGCGTTGTCACCGAGGATGCAATCCGACGACACCAGGATGCGCAGCATCCGGACGTTGTTCGGGGTCTTCGCGAGCACCTTCAGCGCGATGGCCTTGGCGTCGTCGAAGTCGCCACGGTCGTAGGCCTTGTTCGCCTCGCTCATGACCGCATCGAGCTTGGGGTTCGCCTTCATGACGGTCGCCGCGCCGGGCTCGATCTCGACGCCGGGCACCGGCGGATCGGTGACGTTCGGGCGGTCCTCGACGGGGGGACGCCCGGTGACCTGCGTGGGGAGCGGCGCACGCACCACGTCGGAGTCACGCTCCGTGGGCTCGGTCACGCTCGGTCGGTCGGCAACGGTCGGCCGGCGTGCGCTCGTCGGGCCGCTTGCCTGGGCTGCGACAGGCGGACGGCTGACCTCGAGCACGAGATACACGCTCATCCCGAGCACGAGGACCGCGCCGGCGGCGAGGAGGATGTGACGAGGGGTCACGAGCTATCGAAATAGCACGACCACGCGTCGGCATCCACGCCCGGATCTCTCGCCGGGGCATTGAGCCGCGTGCAGGAGGCAGCGCATATTGCGCGACGATGATGCGCACCCAGCTCCTCGTGATGGCCAGCTTGTTCGCGCTGCTCGGGGGCTGCGGCGATAACTCCAAGCTCTGTGGCCCCGGCACGAACGACGACGACGACGACGGCGAGTGCGAGCCTGGCGGCGGAACCACCGGGATCGTCTGCGGTGCCGGGACGCGGCTCGACCCGATCACGATGGACCGCTGCGTCGCCGATCCGTCGGCCTGCGGGCCGGGCCTCCTGCTCGTCAACGGCATTTGCCAGGACCCGACTGCGGAGCTCGCGATCGATCTCGAGGAAGGCCTCGAGCCGAACGGTCTCGAGGGTGACGCGACGCCCGCCGGTGACATCATGCTCGAGCCGGTCGGCAGCGATGGCTTCGTGATCCACGGCTGTATCCAGCCGACCTCGAACACGACGGCGGATCTCGATCGCTACCTGCTGACCGTCACCGAGCCGACGCTCCTCGAGATCACGGCCGATGGCGTCGGCGGGCTCGCTGCCGGCTTCCTCGTGCTCGCCACGTCGACGACGGCACCGCTGGCGAGCTTCGAGCGGCTCGGCCTCGGCTTCGCGACGGACACCTCGCAGCGCCAGCTCTACCTGCCCGCCGCGGGCACGTACCACGTCTACCTGACCGACAGTCGCACGCTACTGCCACGAATCGACGGGGCCGCGCTCGCGAGCCTGCCGCCGGCGGGCAGCCCCGACGGCACGAGCTGCTACTACGTCACACTCGATCAGCTGACGCCGATGCCCGTCGCGCTCGATCTCGCAAACGGCGACAACGGGACTATCGACGGTGACGTCCGCTTCTACACCGCGACGCTGCCCGGCACGACCCAGATCACCGAGACGATCACGTCGGCGAACGCGCGGCCGTCGCTCGCGATCACCGAGGGCGGCGTGCTCCGCCAGCTCGCGAACACCGGTGTCGCCGTCGTGCCCGCCGGTGCGCCGCTGATCATCGCGGATTTCGTCTACCACCACGATCTGTTCCCCGCGCCGTACCGGCTCACCGTCGAAGCGCTCTGAGCTCGAGCGCCGGCACCTGCGGGAACCTCGCGGACGCGAAGAACTACTGATAGCCGGGGTCAGAAGCGACCCGACGGGCGGACCGGGGTCCATCTCGGATTCGGGGTAGTCTCCGTTCAGATGGGGACGGCGCCGCAAGGGCCGAAAGGACCGACGCCAGCGATCAAGGTTGGCATCGGCGATATCGTCCTCGACCGCTATCGCGTCGTCGAGCAGATCGCCGCGGGCGGCCACAGCGTGGTGTTCCGCGGTACCGACGAGCGGCTGTCGCGACCGGTCTGCATCAAGGTGTTCTCGGGCCTCGGCGGCAAGTCGGGCGTTGGCCGGACGAGCTACGAGCACTTCGTCCAGGAAGCATTCGCGCTGTCCCGGCTGACCCACCCGAACACGCTGCGGATCTACGACTTCGGCCACCTCGGTGCGAAGGACCAGGATGGCATGCCGCTCCAGGTCTGCGAGTACATGAACGGCGGCACGCTGTCGAACGTGGTGCGCGAGCAGGGCAAGCAACCGCTCGCCGAGACGGTGCGCGTGGTCAGTGCGATGTGCGCCGCACTCTCCGAAGCGCATGCGCTCGGGATCGTCCATCGCGACATCAAGCCGCAGAACATCCTGTTCGCGACCGTCGGCACGACGAAGCTGCCGAAGCTCGCCGACTTCGGGATCGCGAAGTGGAGCGACGAGCTGGTCGAGCGGGAGGGCAGGCGCGCCGAGGACACCGCGATCGTCGCGGGCCAGAAGCTCGCGATGTACTCGCCGAGCTGGGCCGCACCCGAGCAGCTCGCCGGCCAGCCGGTCAGCGCCACGACCGACATCTACTCGCTCGCGGTCGTCGCGATCTACATGCTGTCGGGCAAGGCGGTGTTCGCCGACGAGGACGTCTACGCCGGTTACAAGAAGCGGCGCCAGGGCGATGCCGTCGTGCGCGATGCGCTGCAGCCGCTCGGCGTGCCGGCGAGCGTGATCGCGCTGCTCACCAAGGCCCTCGCGTTCGATCCCAAGAAGCGGCTGGCGATGGTCGAGGAGCTCGCGACCGAGCTGGCCGCCGCGCTCGAGCCGGTGACCGAGGAGATCCAGAAGATCTCGTCGCAGTTCATCGCCGTCGAGGCGACCTACCCGGTGACCCCGGCGGCATCACACCCATCGGTGACGCCGCCCAGCGGCACGCCCGAGACCGCGACCACGAAGCCCACCGATGCACAGCCCGCGGACGCCAAGCCTGCCGATGGCGGGTCGGCGCACTCGATCCCGACGCCCCCCGCGATGCCGGCGTTCGCGAAGTCGTGGGTGCCGCCGGAGGTCCGGCAGCCGTGGATGGCGACGTTGCCGCGAACGACCGGAGCGCCGCGCCGGCTGCCGCTCGCCGAGACGCCACAGCAGGTCGCCGACCGCCAGGTCCACTTCGTGCTCGTCACCAACGACGTCACCGATCTGACCGGCGGCCAGGCGAGCAAGATCCGGGTGACGTTCATCAACGGCCCGGGCGGCGGCCGGGTGATCCACGTCAAGGGCTTGACCTGCTTCGTCGCGCATCTCGGCGGCCGACCATCACCGGCGGTGCAGCTCGACCAGCCGAGCGACGTCGCGTTGGTGACGCCCCGCGCTCAGGAGATCGGGCACGTCCGCGTCGCGAACGGCTCGGCCGACAACCAGGGACACCTGGTTTTCCCCATTGGCAGCGAACTGGTCGCGGTCGGCCTCGACGACTGCACGGACCCGATCTTGTTCGATTTCGGCCCCGGATCGGATGCTTACTTCGTTTACACTCGGGGGCGGACCATCCCCAAGACGCGTCGTCGCTAATCGCTAGTCCACGTCCCACGTCCATGGCCCACACTCCGACTCCTCCCGGCGGCCCGCCACCTCGCAACAAGGCGGGGTCGGTACAGCCGAGCCAGGAGGACTACGGGGAGTTCGAGGGCGACCCGACCAGCATCAACCAGATGCAGGGCGGTCAGGGTCAGGGTCATCCGCAGAATCATCAGCAGACTCACCCACCTCAGGGCACGCCGCGCCCACAGCCGCAGCACGTGCCGCAACAGATGCAGTTCGCGAGTCCGTCGCCGCAGCTCACGCACGTCGGCGGTCCGCAGCAGCTCTACGGTCAGGCGCCGGCGTATACGCCGAACCAGGGCTCGGGGATGACCGAGTTCTCGCAGATGACGGTCTCCGGCACGATCGCGCATGCCACGCCGTACGTCTCGCGCAGCCGCGTCTACGCGTTCGTCGTCGACGAGACCGGCAATCCGATCGAGCTCGGCTCCGGCCGGTTCGCGAAGGCGTATCTCGGTGAGGAGCGCTGGGTCGAGTCGAAGACCACGCTGCGCCGGCCCGTCGCGATCAAGTGCCTGCAGCGCGGGGTGACCGGCGAGGACCAGATGCGGTTTCAGATGGAGAAGGAGATCCTGGAGCGCGTCCAGGGTCACCCGAACATCGTCGAGCTGCTCGGGTCCGGCGAAGGCGACAGCGCCGGGTTCATCCCGCCCGCGGTGCGCGAGCGCGTCGAGAACGATTTCATGATCCTCGAGCTCCTCGACATGTCGCTCGAGGAACGGCTCAAGGGTGCGCGCCAGAAGCGGCGCCGCGATGACCTGCTCGCGGTGCCGCTGCGCGAGCGGATCTTCCGCGTCCTCGAGTACACCGTGCCGGTCGCGACGGCGGTCGAGTTCTCTCACCTCGTCCGCGATACCTGTCATCGCGACATCAAGCCCGCAAACATCCTCGTCAAGCTCCCCGATCCGAACCTGCGCGGCGCGCAGATGAAGGTGAAGCTCGCCGACTTCAACGTCGGCAAGGTCGCCGACGCCGATCTCGACGTCTCGATGACGCGGTTCCAGGCGGTGCCCGGCACGCTGTACTTCCAGAGCCCCGAGCAGGAGACCAACACGTTCGAGATCCTCGTGAACTGCACGCAGGGCTCGCCCGAGGTCGAGTTCTTCGAGGACTTCTACATCGACATCTACGAGCACGACACGTTCTCGCTGTTCAACCGCAACGAGATGTACTCGATCGCCGCCGCGGACCGCACGCGCAAGAAGATCCTGCTGAACCGGCCGTTCGCCGAGCCGAGCGAGATCAACGTGCGTGGTCGCGTCGTGAAGAGCGTCGGCCGCCCCGCCGACATCTACTCGCTGGGCGCGGTCTTCTACTATCTGATCAGCGGCGCCTACGCGAACCCGAAGAACCTGTTCGACGCGTTTCGTAAGTTCGTCGAGTACGAGAAGCGCGACGAGAACAACTCGATCGCCGCGTACATCGATCACGAGTACCGGACGATCCAGAACATGCGCGCGCCCAAGCCCGAGGGCCTCGGCGCCGAGCAGCTCGCGCCCGAGGATCGGTTCTTCAGCTACAAGCACTACCTCGACGGCAACGGCGAGCTGATCGATCCCACGATCATGATGATCATCGCGAAGGCGATGATCCGGAACAAGCCGGACAGCTACTGCCTGTCGTACGACCTGCGTACCACCGGGATCTCGGCGATGGTCCACGACCTGCTGTCGCTGTACATCCAGTACGGCATCGACCCGTCGGCGCGGATCGCGTACACGAACGACTATCAGCAGTCGAAGAAGAGCGGCGCCATGCGTCGCGCATTCGACAAGTTCTTCAAGAAGTAGCGACGTCATTCGCCGAGGGCTCGCGCGCAAGCGCACATGCGCCCCCTCTGCACAGCAAGGTGCCCGTGAGTCTCCGGCGCTCGATCAGCGCGCTCACTTTTCAATAGGTACGGTGCACCATGTCAAAGCCCGGGCCGCTGAACCGAATCGCGGCGGTGTTCTCGAAGGTCCAGCCCGGTGAAGGCCTCCCCGTCGTCATCCTGCTCGTCGATCTGTTCCTGATCCTCACCGCGTATTACCTGCTCAAGGTCGTTCGCGAGCCGCTGATCTTGGCCGGCGGTGGCGCCGAGGTGAAGAGCTACGCCGCCGGAGGCCAGGCCGTGCTGCTGATCATGCTCGTCCCGCTCTACGGCTACGTCGCCAGCCGGGTGCCGCGGATGGTGCTCGTCAACGGCGTGACCGCGCTGTTCGCCGGATCGTTCGTGCTGTTCTGGTCGCTCTACCAGGGCGGGGTCGCCGTCGGCATCCCGTTCTACCTGTGGCTCGGCATCTTCAACATGATGGTGATCGCCCAGTTCTGGTCGCTCGCCAACGAGCTGTTCTCGCCCGCGCAGGGCAAGCGGCTGTTCCCGATCATCGCGATCGGCGGCACGATCGGGGCGATCGCCGGCTCGTACGCGGCGAAGTCGCTGATCAAGCCGCTGGGGATCAGCCCGCTCATGCTGGTCGCGGCCGGTCTGCTCGTCGCCTGCATCATGCTCACGTTTGTCGGCGCGAGGCTGGCGCGCAAGGTCCCACGCACCGCCGAGGACGAGGACCACGACGTCAACGAGGCGCCGCTCGAGAAGGAGGGCGGCTTCCGGCTCGTGCTCAAGGTGAAGTACCTCCGGCTGATCGCGATCATGATCGTGCTCTACAACCTCGTGAACACGACCGGCGAGTACATCCTCGGCAAGGTCGTCACCGACGCCGCGTTTGCGACCGCGAACGGCGACCAGGAAGTCGCCAAGCAGATCATCGGCGAGTTCTACGGCAACTTCTTCACGTGGGTGAACGTCATCGCCGCGGTCCTCCAGGCCTTCGTGGTGTCGCGCATCGTCAAGTATGTCGGCGTACGCGTCGCGCTGATGATCCTGCCGGCGATCGCGCTCGGCGGGTACACGATGATCGCGACGATCCCGATCCTCATGTGGATCAAGGCGGTCAAGATCACCGAGAACAGCACCGACTACTCGCTGCACAACACCGTGCGGCAGATGCTGTGGCTGCCGACGTCGCCCGAGGCCAAGTACAAGGCGAAGTCCGCGGTCGATACGTTCTTCGTGCGGTTCGGTGATGTGCTCGCCGCCGGCGTGGTCTGGGTCGGAAGCTACCTGATGCTCTCGCCCCGGCTGTTCGCCTGTGTCAACGTTGGCTTCGTGACAGCCTGGATTCTGCTGGCGGTGCTGGTCGGGCGCGAGCACGACCGTCAGGAGCCGCACAAGAAGTCCAGGCCCGCACGAGCCGCCGGCCCGGCGGCGGACGCCAGGAAGCATGGAAGCGCCGCCGACTGATTCCGGGGCTCCGCGCCGGCTCGTCCTCGCCGCGACAACCTGCGCCGCGGTCGTGCTCGCCAGCCAGCTCGCAGGCAAGGCTGCCCGCGACGCGATCTTCCTGCAGCGGTTCGCGGTCACGAACCTGCCGCTGCTGATCGCGGTGTCGGCGGCGCTCGCCGTAGGCGTGACGTTCTTCTACGCGCGGCGGATGAGCCGGGGTAACCCGATCCGCCTCGTCCAGATCACGAATCTGGTGTCCGCGGTGCTGCTGGTGATCGAGTACCTGCTTCTCGATCACTACCCCCGCCCTGTCGCGACGCTGATCTTCATGCACCAGATGCTGCTCGGGCCCATCCTGGTCTCCGGGTTCTGGTCGGTGATGTCCGAGTGCTTCGATCCGCGGACCGCGCGGCGGGTGCTCGGCACGGTGGGGACCGGCGCGACGGTCGGCGCGGTGATCGGCGCGGTGATCGCCGAGCGCGTCGCCGCGATGGCCGGCACCAACGCGCTGCTACTCGCGATCGCCGGACTCCAGCTCGTCGCGATGTGGCGCCTCCACGTCGTCAGCCACGGCTGCAAGCGCACCACGCCGCCCGAAGAAGAGCCGGTCGTCGGCGAGGGCTGGGCACACATCAAGCGAATCTCGCTGCTCCGCCGCCTCGCGTTGATCACGATCATCGTCACGGTCTCGGCCGCGGCGCTCGACTACGTGTTCAAGGCCCACGCGACCGCGGCAATTGCACCGGATGACCTCGCGCGCGTGTTCGCGTTGTTCCACGGCGTCGTCGGCGTGCTGACGGCGTTCGTGCAGTGGGTGCTCGGCCGCTGGGCGCTGCAGAGGTTCGGCCTCGCGCGCACGCTCGCGACGCTGCCGGGCGCGGTGATCGCCTTCGGCGTCACGGCCGTGCTTGTCCCCGGCATCGGCCCGATCGTCGCGCTGCGTGGCGCGGAGAACGTCGTGCGCAACTCGCTCTACCGCGAGGCCTACGAGGTCTTCTACACGCCCCTGCTGGCCCACGAGCGGCGCACCACGAAGACCGTGATCGACGTCGGCGTCGAGCGGTTCGGCGACGTCCTCGGCGGCTTGCTCGTGATCGCGATCCTCGCGTTCGTCGTGCCGTCGACGCTGGTGCTGCTGGTCATCGCGATCGGGCTATCGGGGTTCGGCGTGATCGTCGCGCTCAAGGCGCAGCAGAGCTACGTCGAGGCGCTCGAGCGCAGCCTCGTCGCGCACGCGATCGAGCTCGACGACCAGGAGCCGCGCGACCGCACGACGCGCAACACCCTCGAGATGGTCGCGCAGCGCACGAGCGGCACCAGCGGGCAGATGGCGAAGACCAGCATGCGGTGGCGGCCTTTCAAGAAGCGCCCGCCTCACGAACCCGAGCGCGGCCAGCTCGATCCGACGCTGCGCCGGCTCGGCGAGCTGACCTCGAACAATCCCGTGCGGATCCGGCAGGTGCTGGCCGAGCACATCCTGTCACCGGCGGGCGTCGCGTATGCAGTGCCGCTGCTCGCGAAGCCCGAGCTCGCCGACGCGGTGATGCCGGCGCTGCGCAAGGTCGCCGGCGCCTGCATCGGCCAGCTCGCAGATGCCGTGCGCGATCCGCTGCTGCCGATCGCCGTCCGCACGCAGCTGCCGGCACTGATCGTCGAGGCCGCGACCACCAAGCTGAGCGCCGACGAGGTCAAGGCGCGTGTCGAGCTCGCGCGGGCCGGGTTGATCGCGTGCCTCGCCGATCCCGAGTTCGAGATCCGCGCGAAGGCGGCTGAGGGGCTCGCGAAGCTGCACGAGCACGACCCAAGGCTCAAGTTCGACGAGGCTGCGGTGTTCGACGGGATCCGCCGCGAGCTCGCGGTCGACCCGGCGATCTGGAAGGCGCTCCACGAGGCGAAACAGGAGGCCGCGCAGGTCGCGCTGGAGGGCGGACCACCATCGCTCTCTCGCGAGGTCGAGCACCTCGCGACGCTACTCGCGCTCGTGCTGCCGGCCGACCCGATCCGGACGGCGTTCGTCGGCCTCCACAGCGAAGATCCGACCCTGCGCGGGGTCGCGCTCGAGTACCTCGACAACGTGCTGCCTCCCGACATTCGCGAGCGGATGTGGACGCTGTTCGCGATCGAGCAGAGCGCAGTCGAGAAGCGGCCGATCGAGGACGTGTTGACAGAGCTGCTGAAGGAGCGGACGCGCCGTAAAGAGGCCGAGGACCTCAAGTCGACCCAGATCGACCTGCTAGCCGCCAAGGTCGTCGAGCTGATCCCCCGATAGCTCGCTCAGCTTCGTCCCCCAAACGACGAAAGGCCCCATCGCTGGGGCCTCTCGCGCAGTAACCGGTGGTTACTTACTTCGCGGGCTCGGGCTTCGTGAGGGTGAGGATTGCGAACACGAGACCGGCGAACGCGCCGATACCCATGAGCTTCGCGCCGATCGCCATCTTGAAGAGGTCGAACAGGCCATCGCGGAACTTGAAGAGGACGAACGCGAACCCGATGATCGCGACGATCGACATCCAGCGCTGCATGCCCTTCGCGGCGCCCATGGCACCCATCGCAGCCGCCGCCGCAAAGCCGGCCATCACCATGTAGACCTGCGCCGCGCCACCCGGCGCCTCGCGAGCCGCCCACAGCGAGATCGACTGGTCACCGAAGCTGATCATCGGCAAGAAGACGCCAATAAGGCCCAGAACACCGCACACGAGGACACCGAACTTGAGATTGTGCATTTCCCTCTCCAGAAAAAAAGTTGGTCGGACACTACACCGATTGAATCTCAAGCGGTGTTGGCGATCGCCCCCATATCCAGGATCGCGGGAGGCATCATCACCCAGCCACGCGGCGAATGACAGCAATTGCGTGGCCATGGATCCATGACAAGACACGCGTACTTACACCGCTTTCCTGGGTCTATCCGCCCCCAGGGATCTTCCCACTTGGGTCCACGGCGAGACAGATGCTACGAGGGATCGATGGATGCGCGTACCGCCGAGGAGCTGCTCGAAGGCTTGCCGCTCGTGCCTGCGATGACGGGCTCGATCCCCGAGATGAAGACACTCCGCGAGCGCTGCCTCGAGGCCGGCATCCCGGCGCTGGTCGGCTCGCCACCTGGCGCCGGCAAGGGTTGAGGGACCAAGACGCACCTCCTGGTCCAGGAGGAAGATCTCGACGAGCTCGGCGTGCTGCTGCGCAACGAGTGGCGCGATGTGCTCGCACGCGAAGGCCTGCCGGTCGTCCAGCTCGCAGCCGGCGAGCTCGTGGGCGACGAGCCACCGTGCCCGGCCTGCGGGACGGCGGCGCCGCTCGTCGAAGGCGCCTGCTCGGACTGTGGCCTCGTGCTCGAACGCTAGTGATCCTGTAGATTCCCGCCGGCATGTCGTCCGTCGAGCTCCCAGCGGCCATCGCGAAGCGCCGCACGTTCGCGATCATCGCGCACCCCGACGCCGGCAAGACCACGCTCACCGAGAAGCTGCTGCTGTTCGGCGGTGCGATCCAGCTCGCGGGCGCGGTCAAGGCGCGTGGCGATCGACGGCGCGCACGCAGTGACTGGATGAAGGTCGAGCGCGAGCGCGGCATCTCGGTGACGACGTCGGTGATGACGTTCGAGTACGCGGGCTGCACGTTCAACCTGCTCGACACGCCGGGCCACGAGGACTTCTCCGAGGACACCTACCGCACGCTGACCGCGGTCGACTCCGCCGTCATGGTGATCGACGCCGCGAAGGGCATCGAGACCCAGACCCGCAAGCTGTTCGAGGTGTGCCGGCTACGCAACGTCCCGATCGTCACGTTCATCAACAAGATGGACCGCGAGGGTCGCGATCCGTTCGAGCTACTCGACGAGGTCGCGAAGGATCTGCAGCTCGAGGTGACCCCGGCGAGCTGGCCGATCGGCGCGGGGCGCGAGTTCCGTGGTTGCTACGACCTGTTCGCCGATCAGCTGATCCTGATGGAGCGCACGAAGGGCGAGTATCTGCAGGAAGGCATCACGGTCGCCGGCCTGACCGACCCGAAGCTCGACCAGCTGCTGCCCGACACCGCGGTCGCGAAGCTGCGCGAGGACGTCGGCATGGTGCGCGGCCTGTGCCCGGCGTTCGATCTCGAGTTCTATCGCGAAGGCCACATGACGCCGGTGTTCTTCGGCAGCGCGGTCAACAACTTCGGTGTCCGCGAGCTGCTCGCTGGCGTAGCCCGCCTCGCGCCACCGCCGCGCGATCAGCCGGCTCGCGAGCGCAACGTGTCGCCGCGCGAGCCGAAGGTCTCGGGCTTCGTGTTCAAGATCCAGGCGAACATGGATCCCCAGCACCGCGATCGGATCGCGTTCGTGCGCCTCGCCTCGGGGCACTTCACGCGCGGCATGCGCCTCACGAACCCGCGGACCGGCAAGGCGCTCGGCGTCCACAACGCGATGCTGTTCCAGGCGAACGAGCGCGAGCTCGCCGAGGAGGCGTGGGCCGGCGACATCATCGGCATCCCGAACCACGGCACGCTGCGGATCGGCGACGCGCTCACCGAGGGCGAGGCCCTGCACTTCACCGGCATCCCGAGCTTCGCACCGGAGTTCCTGCGCCGCGTCCGCGCCGACGATCCGATGAAGGCCAAGCACCTCGGCCGCGCCCTCGAGCAGATCGCCGAGGAGGGCGGCGCGCAGGTGTTCCGCATGTTCCTCGGCTCGGACTTCGTGGTCGGGGTCGTCGGCGCGCTGCAATTCGACGTGCTCGCCGATCGCATTCGCTCGGAGTACAACCTGCCCTGCCACTTCGAGGCGACGTCGTTCGAGGTCGCGCGCTGGGTCGACGCGGACGACCCGAAGCTGATCAAGAAGTTCGCCGACGCGAACCGCGACAACATCGCCGAGGATCACTCGGGCGCCACCGTGTTCCTCGCGCGCAACGAGTGGCAACTCAACCGCGCCAAGCTCGACTATCCGCAGCTCCGGTTCCTGCAGACCCGCGAGCAGGCACCGCTCACCGCCGCCTCCGCATAGGGCGCGTCCAGCCGGCGGACAGGATGAGGGCGCGCTGCTTGTAGTCGTTCTGCGGGCCGAACAGCTGCGGGAAGCCTGCCTCGACGGTGAGGTCGAGCTGCGAGGTCGCGCGCGCGGTCACGACGAACGACAGGGGGACGTGCCAGCCGTCACGCCAGACGGCGAGATCGCCATCGACGCCGGTATGGAGCGCGACCATCCAGCGGCACGTCGGCTGGACGGCGAGCCAGAGTGGAACGACGAGGGCGGCGCGGTTGCCGCGGTCGCGATTCGCGAGGCCGAGGCGGAGGTACGGGTCAGTCGTGATCGCGGTGCGGCCCCGGGTCCACCGTGCGAGCGCACCGAGCGTGACTGCGGGCTTCCATGGATCGACATCGCGCACGAGCAGCCGGGCACGCGGCGCGACCGCGAGCGATCCGTCACGCCACTGCCAGCGCGCGTCGAGGCCGCCGCCCCGGTAAAGTCTGTCACACGCGCCCGGTAACGACGCCGCGTGACCCTCGCTCTGCCGCACGCAGAAGCTCGCTCCGCTCGCGATCCGATCTACGCTCCCGTTGCCGTGAATGACTCCCAGCGTCCAGCGCTCGGTGACGCCAAGCCAGGCGTCGGGCGCGAGCGACGTGGGCTGACCGACCAGCCGCGCGGCGAGGTTCAGCTCGAGCGACAGCCGCAGCTCGATCTGATCGCGCGCGAGGACGAGCGGACGACCGACGAGGTCATCGGCGTCGGCAGCGGCCGCGTGCGGATAACCCGCGAGCGTCACGAGGACCGCGAGCGTGCGTCGCACCGCGCGACGGTAGCATGGGCGATCCCGCTCGGCGTCGTCGCGAGCCTCGCCGGTTGTCGCGCCGAGGTCGCCGAGGTCGATGGTGCGTTCTACGATGGCGATGGCCGCGCGGTGCACTGCGCGATCAACCTCGACGATGCCGCCGGCAACACCGTCGAGAGCGTCGACGCGGCCCTCGATCGCGCACTCGAGCGCGGCGAGGTCGTCGAGCTCTACGCGCACAAGCCCGGCGTCACCGTGCCGCTCGCGAAGCTCGAGCACGTGCTCGCCGCCGCGCGCGATCGTGGGCTCGCGTTCGTGACGTACGCCGACTTCGCTGCCGGCACCGACGTGCGTCCCGGGCTCGCGCTGTCGTTCGACGACTCCGGCGTGCCGAACTGGATGTCCGCGCGCCCGCTGTTCCAGCAGTACGGCGCGCGCGTCACGTTCTTCGTGACCCGCTACGGCGTGTTCAGCGACGACTATCGCGCACAGCTCCGCGTGCTCGCCGACGACGGCCACGACATCGCCGCGCACAGCGTCGCGCATTATCGCGCGCCGTCATACGTCGAGGAGAATGGCCTGCAGGCGTACCTCGACGACGAGGCCGTACCCTCGATCGAGGTGCTGCGGCGCGATGGCTACGCGGTGACCGCGTTCGCGTACCCGTTCGGTGCACGCACGAGCGAGCTCGACGACGCGCTGCTCGCGCACGTGCCCGTCCTGCGCTCGGTGTCGTTCTCGTTGCAAGGGGCCGTCAGTCCGTGTCCTCACTGATCGCTCGGCTCGTGCTCGGCGCGATCTTCGCGTACGCGCTCGCGACACCCGTGCACGCCGAGCCACGAGACTCGCGCGTGGTGCTCGCCGATACCGATCCCGAGCTGCGTCGTGCGATCGAGGCGACGCTCGCGCCGTGGCATCTCGTGGTCGTCGTCGAGCCTGTGCCGCCGCTCGACACCAACGCGGCGCGGGATCGTGCGGACGCGCAGTCCGCGCGGTTCGTGGTGTGGCGACGAGATGGCGATCTCGTCGTCTTCGACCGCGAGCGCGGCGACGTCGAGCGGCGCCAGGCCAAGACCGGTGCGCTCGACCCGGTCAGCGCGGCCGCGGCGGCGCTGACGGTGAAGACGTTGATGCGGTTACCACCGCCGACCGTCGCGAATCCCGATCCGGCGAGCGAGTCGACAGGGCGGCCCGGAGCTGGCACGGCACCGTCGACCGAGAGACCGAATCATCGACAAGATCGTCGACAACACCATCGACCGGACGAGCGCGCCGTCGACGTGGGCGTCGATCCAGCCGTCGATCCAGCCGTCGACCCGGCCATCGATCCGACCATCGATCCGGCCATCGATCCGGCCATCGATCCGGCCGTCGATCCGACCATCGATCCGGCCGTCGATCCGACCATCGATCACGCGCCCGGCCGGTCCGTGCTCCGCGTCCACGCCGGGCTCGCGACGCGGATCGCACGTGGCCTCGAGACAGCGATCGCACCCCGCGTCGGTGGCGGCGTGATGGTGCAACCGTCCTCGCGGCTCGTCTTGCGGCTCGGGCTCGTCGGCGAGATCGGTCCGGCAACCGACATCCAGCACGCCGGCTTCAAGGGGACCTGGAGCGATTGGTCCGTCCTCGGCTTGGTGAGCTGGACCTTCGCAAATGACCGTATCGAACGCTCGCAGTGGCAGTTCGAGCCGCATGTCGGCGTGGGTATCACTCGCTCGCAGGTCGACGGCATCGACGCGATGGAGGCACGCTTCGAGCGCGACACCCTCGTCCTCGTGCGCGGCGGGGTCTGGGTTCGCTATCGCGTCGGTGCGGTGAGCGTTGGCGCCACGCTTGGTGTGGACGTTGTCGCCAACACACTCACCTACACCAGATCGAATAACGGGCAGGAGTTCTTTGAGGTCCCACCTTTCGCGCTCGCGATCGGTGTGATGTTCGCCGCGGATCTGAGTCGGTGAAATCGTTGCGACCTTCGCCGTTGTCTGGCCCACTAGTCTTCACGTGGGGACTGCACAAGCAGCGGTACGCGAACAGGACCTCGCGCTCGCGCGTCGAGCGTCGGGTGGCGATCGCGCGGCCCAGCGAGACGTGTTTCTCGCGCAGCGCGGCTCGGTTCACCACACGCTGTTCCGGATCCTCGGCTCGAACCGCGAGCTCGAGGATCTCGTCCAGGACGCCTTCGTCGAGATCTTCCGCGCGCTCGCTTCGTTCCGCGGCGACAGCACGCTGACCCGCTGGTGCCAGACGATCGCGACGCGCACCGCGTACCTCGCGATCAGCCGCCGCAAGCCGCCCGCGGTCGACCTCGCCCTGGTCGAGGAGCTGATCGCGGGCGATGACGACACCCGCCGGCACGCGCAGGCTCGCGAGGCGGCTCGCCGGCTCTACGCCGCGCTCGATCGCCTCGATCCGAAGCAGCGGATCGCGTTCGCGCTCGCCACGATCGACGGCCGCTCTATGCAGGAGGTCGCGCAGCTCACCGAGAGCTCGATCGTGGCGGTCAAGACCCGGGTGTGGCGCGCTCGCAAGGACCTGATGAAGCGCGCGGCCAAGGACGCGGTGCTGTCGTCGTTCCTCGCCGAGCTGGAAGGCGGCGCGCGATGAGCGATCACCAGGATCGGCCATCGCAGCTGGGCCCTCCCGAGGTCGAGGCGTTCTCCGATCTGTCGTGGGCACGCGTCGAGCGTGGGCTGTGGGCGCGGCTCGATGGCGCCGCGCCGGTGATGATCGCGGATCGGCCCTCGCGGCGGTGGTGGTGGATCGCGGCGCCCGCACTCGCCGCCGCGGCTGTCGCGGCAGTCGTCGTCAGCACCGGCGATCAGCACGCGCCGGCTGTCGCCGACAACCCGACCCGCGTCGTCTCGTCGACCGCGCCCTCCTCGATCTCGTTTGGCGATGCGCACATCACGCTCGATGCGGACAGCGCCGTCGTGATGTCGAGCGACGGCACCTCGAACGCCATGCTCGAGCGCGGTGGCGCGTGGTTCGCCATCGCGAAGCGCAGCGGCCACCCGTTCGTGGTCGTCGCCGGCGATACGATCGTGCGCGTCGTCGGTACGCGGTTCCGGGTGGCGCGCTCCGAGGAGCTCGCGACCGTCGAGGTCCAGCATGGACTGGTCGAGATCACGTTCCAGGGGACGACCGTCCGCGTCGGTCCTGGCCAGTCGTGGAGCTCGGAGCTGCCGGCGCACGTGACGGCAACGCCGGCCGCATCCGTCGAGCCGCGACCGACCACGGAGCTGTCCGCGATCGAAGACGACCGCGTGAAGTACGAGCGGCTCACTGCAGCCGAGGTCAGTGACCCCGCGGCCGCCCTCGCCGGCTACCTCGAGCTGTCGCGTCGCTCGGGCCCGTGGGCCGAGGTCGCGCTGTTCGCGGCTGGCAGACTCGCCGCCGATCGGCACGACGATCGTGCCGAGACACTTCTCTCGATCTACCTGCGCCGCTTTCCGCGCGGCGCCAATGCAGCTGACGCCCGCCAACTACTCGACCGTTTGAAGGGAGCACACTGATGAAGACCTGGATCCTCGCGAGCCTTGCCGTACTTGCCATCGCCTGTGGCAGTAACAAGGGCAACAACACCGACAGCGCCAACGACGCGGACAATGACGTGATGGACGGGGATGGCGACGCCGGCTTCATCATCACCGACGCGCCGTTCAGCGGCATGTGCACGCCCAATGCAACCGCACCGCAGTGCTCGAACTGCATGGACGACGATGGCGACGGCAAGGTCGACGGCTTCGACATCCAGTGCACCGGTCCGCTCGACAACGACGAGGGGTCGTTCTCGACGGGCATCCCGGGCGATAACATCGACGCGGTCGATCAGGACTGCTTCTTCGACGGCGACTCGGGCGCCGGCAACGACGGCTGCAGCATCCACGTGTGCTGTCTGCTCGGCGCGACGTCGAAGGCGACGTGCCCGATCGGCGCGAACCGTTACGACGTCACGAAGTGCCCGGCGCCGCTCGGGTCGGGCATGCTGACGCAGAAGTGCATCGACACCTGCGGCAAGCTCGCGCCACCGGGTTGCGACTGCTTCGGCTGCTGCACGCTCTGCGATGCGACGACGAACCAGTGCTACGACATCGCGACCAATCCCAGCACGTCGCCGAACTGCACGCAGGACACGCTCGCGGACGACACCAAGTGCCTGCGCTGCGTGAAGAACACGATGTGCGGTAACGGGACCTGCGGCGGCGCGAGCTGCATCCTGTGCCCCGGCCAGACCCAGGAGGACCTACCGGCCGAGTGCAACATGCAGATGTGCCCGAACGGTCAGGTGCTCTGCGGTCCTGACAACGCGTGTGCGACCGGCACCTACTGCTCGAACGGCTGCTGCATCGGTACGATCCTGTAACCAGGTACCATCCGGGAGGAGCTGCGGGGGATCGCAGCTCCTCTCGTCACGTTTAGTCGATACTAACCAGGGGAGCCTCGCCAAATGAAGAACGCGATCTGGATGTGTTTTGCCCTCGTGCTGTTTGCCGCCTGTGGTGGTGACAACAAGGCGAAGGGTGGCGAGTGCACCGCGCTCACAGCGGCCTGCACGGTCAACGAGGACTGCTGCTCGGCGAACTGCGACGCGTTGACCGGGACATGCACGCGGATTCCGGGTGCCTGTGTCGCCGCCGACAACGACTGCCAGACCGGACCCGACTGCTGCAGCTTTCGTTGCGACAACGGGCTGTGCTCGGGCGATCAGTGCACATCCGATGGTGCGTCGTGTGACAACGACAGCGAGTGCTGCGGCGGCATCTGCGGCGACGGCGATACCTGCACCCCGCTCAACCCGTCGTGCAAGACGTCGGGCAACACGTGCGGCGCGAACACCGAGTGCTGCTCGAAGTTCTGCGACGGCGGGACGTGCTCGAACAGCCCGTCGTTCTGCACCCAGGTCGGCGATACCTGCACGGCGAACAACGAGTGCTGCGGCGGGCTCTGCCAGATCGCGGCCGGCGCGACGCTCGGCACGTGCGAGCAGGTCCCCGCGGGTGGCGCCACCGGCTGCGCCGGCGCTGGCGAGGTCTGCGCCGAGGGCGCGGATTACGCAGGTGGCCCGCTGCCGACCTGCGGCGGCGAGTGCTGCAGCCGCGCCTGCTTCCCGTACGGCCCGACCGGCATCCTGGTCTGCCAGCCCCCGAGCGGATGCAAGCCGACCGGCGAGCTCTGCTCGGCGGACAGCGACTGCTGCGGCTCGATCGGCAGCCCCGACGGTGACGTCTCGAACGTGACCTGCGAGAAGGAAGCCGGCTTCACGATCGGTCGCTGCAACAACGGCAACTCGTGCTCGCCGGCCGGCGCGATCTGCCGCCTGCAGTCGGTCTCGTGCAACGCGAACGCGAACTGCTGCGCCGGTAACGTGCTGCAGTTCGATACCTGCCACAAGGACGCGCTCGGCATCCCGCGCTGCAGCGTCGGCGTCGGCGTCGACTGCACGACGCCGCCGGTCGGTAGCACCTGCGCGACGAGCGCGGACTGCTGCGGCCTGCCGTGCGTGCCGGTGCCGGGCTCGGAGTTCGAGTCGGTCTGCGGCTCGACGTGTCAGCCGAGCGGCGCGGTCTGCACGACGGACACCGATTGCTGTGCGGGTCTGCCGTGCACCCTCGAGCCGGGTGCTCCGTCGGGCTTCTGCGGCGCTCCGCAGGGCTGCTCGAGCTACGGCCAGGCGTGCGATGCGACGAACCTGTGCTGCAACAACGTGCCGTGCAACGCGAACGGCTTCTGCATCAACGACGTCATCTTGTAGTCGCACAGCCTCCCGAACGTGAAACGCCCCGGCTCGAATGCCGGGGCGTTTTGCGTTTGTAAGCTAAGAAGCGAAGGCTACTGGAACGAGAGCGTGACCTTGTTGACCTTGCCGACGTCCTGCGCGGCGGTGTCGACGACCTTGAGCGTCCAGCGACCGTTTGCCGGGCCGGCCTCGGCCGCGGTCAGCGTGTAGCTCTGCACGATGTTCTGCTGCGAGCCACCCGTGCGGTCGTGGAGGACCTTCTTCTCTACGCCGTCCTTGAGGAGCGAGACCTTGAGGTCGCCCTTGTAGGTGTGCGTGATGTCGACCGAGACCGTCAGGCCGAGCGAGCCGGTGACGCCGGTGACCGGGACGTCGACCGTGATGCCGGTCGTGTTGTTGTCGGGGATCGACGTGCCCGGGGTCGCCGAGAACGTGTTGGCCGGGGTGGTGCCGCCGCCGGTGTCGGTCGCGATCGCCTTGGCGACGAGCTCGTTGACCTTGTCGGTCCTGACGAACGGGTTCGTCGGGCTGTGGTTACCGGTGGGCGACCACAGGAAGTCGACGTGGTCGTTCTCGCTGTCGGTGCAGTAGCGGCCGCCGATGACCTTGCCGAGCGAGTTGAGCTCGAGGATGTAGTGGTAGGCGTCGCTGCGGGTGTAGCTCGCGAAGCCGAGCGGCGTCGCGCTCGCGTCACCCTCGGTGACGTACTTGACCGTCATGCGGACTTCGTACAGCTGCTTGGCGTCGCGGTTGTACGTCCACGTGCTGCCGCCGGTGCCGCCGACGCAGGTGTTGGCCGCGGTGTTCGAGATCTGCGCCTGCTTGGTGATCTCGTAGCCGACGACCGGCTGGTTCCAGACTTCGTAGTTCGCCGTGCGGTCCTCGACGAGCGGCAGCTGCGCGATGCCGAGGAAGTTCGTCATCACGACGTGGAGCGCGCCGGGGTTCAAGTCCGCGCACTCGTCGTTGGCCGAGCCAGTGGCCGAGTGCATGATCTCCTTGGAGTTGCAGCGACCGCCGAGCATGACGGCGGCCGTCGAGTCGTGGCTGTTCTGGATGAGGGCCTTGATGTCGGCGACCTCGAACTTGACGCCGTTGACCGTGACGGCCTTCTGCGGCTCGGGAACGACGAGCGAGACAGGCGCCCAGGCGTGGCAGGTGCCCCACCACGTCGCGATGCCGTCGATCTCGCCGTCGGCGTTCGCCTGGTCGATCTTGCCGTCGCCATCATTGTCGATGCCGTCGTGCATGTCGCCGCCGCCCTGGAATTCCTTGCTCTGCCACTTCGTGGCGGGGCCGGCGCAGCCATAGTAGGTGTCCCACGCGGCCTTCGCGCCGGTGCCGGAGATGCTCGCGGGCTGCGTCGCGCAACCGGCGGCGTTGTTGAAAGCCTGGTCGTACTTCTCGATCGGCGACCTCGACGTCGCGCCCTGCCAGCGAGCGTTGTGCGAGCCGCCGTAGGTCGGCCAGTAGGTGTCCGCCCAGGCAACCGGCACCTTGCCGACGGCCGCGGGGTACTTGTCTTTCCACGTCGGGGTCGCGAGCGTGCCCTTCTTGGGCAGCTGGGCGAGCGTGTAGTTGAGGCGCTGCGACATGCGCTCGGGGCTGTTCTTGTAGTCGAAGCCGTCCCCCTTGCCACCGTCGCCACCATCGTCGGTCGCGCAGTCGATGTCACCGGGGAGACACTCGTTGGCGTCCTCGGCGTCATCCGTGGCGCAGCCCATGAGCTGCATGGAACCGAGGAGAGAGAGACCAAGACCCGTGAGGAGGCTGCGCTTCATGACGATTTCCACTCCGACCTAAAGGTGAGTAACGCGGTTGATGCGGAGCCATAGAGCACCCCTTGTGCCACCGCGTCCTTGGTCCCGCTGCGTCATGATTCCGGTCGTTTGCACACCGGCCACGGCAGCCCCAGTTGCCGCTGAACCAGGATTTCGTGAGACCACTTGCCGGCTGATCGATCAGCCAGACCGTCTGCGGCGTAAATGGGCGCCCGGCGTTGAACCTGCCCCAGTCAGCCCAGGCCGAACCTGCGTGGCTGCGGCGATCCTCTGCAGCGAGGGCGATGCGACGCAAACCGCCGCGCGTTCTGCCGCGCTGGGTTGCATCGCTCATCCATGACGGCGTCGAGGATCTGATCGGACATGCTGATCGGCGTGGGCACGAGTGAGGGGGGCCGTCTCTGGGAGTCCGAGTGCAAACTGTGGAGAGCTGAGCACTTAGCGCTGGCGAGCGGCTTGCTGATACGTGGGTCCATGAAATCGACCCTTGTCGCTGTCGCCGTCCTCGTCTCTGGGATCGCGGGTTGCGCGGCGGAGCAAGTGGGCGAAGCGGGGTACGGCGAGGGACTCGGTACTCCCGAGAGCCCGGTGCCGCACGATGGCTCGTATGTGGTGACGTCGCGGATCAACATCACGTCGGAGATGGCGCAGGTCGAGCTCGCGGAGCTGCACGCCTTCTCGCAAAATCCGGCGCGCACGTTGCTCGCGGAGGCAGAACAAGCGGGGCTCCCCGCGCTTCAGCAACTCAATAGCGCACTGTCGCCGACGCTTCGCAGTCAGCTCGAGGGTTGGATCAACGCGGAAATCGACAAGGCGCGTCTCGCGGGCAAGACGCCGCGCCAGCTCGCGACCGAGCTCGCGGCGATCGCGCAGACGACGCTGACGCAGTTTACGGTCGAGAGCTCGTTGTCGATCACGCCGGGCAAGGCGCTGCACATGTTAACGCAGCTGCAATTCACGCCGATGGCCCTCGACATCAGCGTGCCGATCGGCGGCTTGTCGGCGGATATCTTGATACAGCAACCGACCGCTGACGTGACTGAAGGCGGAAAGCTCACGCTAGGTGATCAGCGCTTCGGCCTCGCGCTCGGCAGCCATGCGTGGCAGGGCATCAACCTCGCGTCGACGCAATTGTTCGGCAGCGACCTGCACACGACGCTCATGAAAGCAGTGAACTGTCCTGCGCTCGCGCAAGCGGTCTCGACCAAGTGCAGCGGCGGATCGTGCGTCGGCAACGCGAGCTTGGTACGCGCGTTGTGCGAAGGCAGTGTCGACGCACTCGTTGGCGAGCTCCGCGAGCACGTCCCGTCATTCGAGCTCGACGTGTTCCGGTTCGTGCAGGGCAGTGCGCGCCTCGTCGACAACGATCTCGATGGCATCGCCGACCGAATCGTCGACGGTACGTGGGAGACCGAGACCAAGCTCGCGGTCGAAGTACGCCGCGCGCCCGCGATGTTTACGGCCACGCGCTGATCCGTCGCAGGCGGCGCGGTACCGAGCTACTGCGTGACGACGACGCGCTCGGTCCACTGCGCGATGTGATTGTTCGACGTCAGGTTCTGGAATGGCAGCCGGAACGCCGGGCCCGTCGGATCCTGGTTCGCATCGGCGCGTGCCGTGTAGAACGGGCTCATCCAGATCTGCGGCGTCCGCTGCCCCTCATCCTGAACCGAGTTGATGCGGCGGACGCCGAAGTCGCGCTTCGACGAGACAGTGACCCAGTAGATCGCCTCGTTGGTCGCGCCGACGCTCTGCTGGAACGGCGCCCACCGACCCCACGAGTTGGTGAGGCCACCGGCGGCAGCGTTGAAGGCGACGAGCTGGATCGGCGGTGCGCTGCCGTCAGCCTTGACGACCCACAGCGTGGCGTCGAGGTTGTTGTAGGCGTCGCCACCGGCGGAACGGTTGAACAGGATCCACTGCCCGTCCGGCGACCACGACGGATAGAAGTTCAGGGTCGTGTCGGTGACGAGCGCCGTCTCGGGCCCAAACGCGAGCGTGATCGGATCGAAGCTGCGCGTGTAGATCGTGCCGCTGGCGAAGCTCCAGTCCGCGCCGGCAGGCTTGCGCACGTAGACGAGCCTCGTCATGTCGGGCGCGAGATCGGGGTGGGAGGCGGGGGCAGCCGACGGCATGTCGACGAGCGCGGACTGATCGGCCGTGCTGCGCACCGTGATCACGCCATTGAAGACGGTCAGCATGCGGCTGCCATCGGGATACAGCGTCGCGAAGTTCCACCGGCTCGTGTCGCTGCTGTAGTCGTTGCCGCCCGTGGCGGTGATGATCGGATCCGGCACGGGCTGCGCCGTCTTGGTCGCGACATCGACGACCGTCGCGCGGCCGTTGCCACCGTCGTAGGTGATCGCCATCGTCTTGCCGTCACGTGACAGCGCGTGGCACGCGACGCACTTGCCGGTCGTGACGTCGGTCATGAACGGCTCGGCGGGCTCGCCGGGCTTCGAGACGTCGTGGCGGAAGATGCCGTAGGCGCCGCCGCCCGATGCGGTCGCGGCCCAGTAGTAGACGCCGCCTTCCATCGCCTCGTTCGTCAACTTGACGGTGCGCGGGGGCACGCTGCCGACGACGCCGGGCATCGCGGTACTCGCGCCGCGAACCTGGTAGTGGACCGTGTTCTCCTGGCCGACCGCGTACGCCCACTCCTGCGCGGTGAACGCGGACCACGATGGGGTCGGGCCTGCGCCGGCGACGCCGTTATTGCCGGCGACGTAGACCCGGATGTCGGCGAGCTCGCTCTTCAGCGAGACCTCGAAGACGTCGTTGCCGTGCGCGTCGGTCCAGTGCGCCTCGAAGTCACCGAGGTTGCGCGGCATCGTCACGCCCTCGGCGGGATAGACGATCGATGGGGCGCGCGCGGCGTCCTCGGTCCCGTTGAACAGATCAGGTGCGGTGTCGGTGAGCGGTGGCTCCACGCGCTGCGACTTCACGCGTGCGAGCACCTGCGCGCTACCCGGCTTGTCCATCCACAGCGCGGAGACCGTCGTCTTGCCGGGCGCGAGGATCGTAAGCGTGCTGTCGGCGAATGTACCGATCGATGCCGGCGCGTAGAACGTGGTCTCCGCGGTGACGTCCTTGGTCGCGCCGCCGGGTGCATGCAGTGTCGCGGTGAACGGTTGTTGCGGTGATGCCTGGCCGAGCGTGATCACGTGCTCGCTCGTCGCGGGCTCGATCACGAGAGTCGCGTTTTCCTCGTCGAAGTCATCGCTGCCGCCTGTCGATCCACACGCGACCAGCGCAGCGAGCACGAACGTCCGGAGCACGGTCCTCATCATGTCGCGCATGTTACCCGAGGCTGCGGAGCGCGGACTCCGTCAATTCCGGCCATACGTTCTGCCATCACGCTCTCGCGCCGGTGCGCGCACTTGCTCAGGTCTCCCGACCCCACCGACAGCCCAGCTGGTTGCCACCTCGGTCCAGCTGTTGTGCTAGACCGCTGGCGTGCCCCGCACGCTGACGTCGGTCCAGGGTAACTCGCAGCGCCTCGACGGCGGCGCGATGTTCGGAAACGCGCCGCGCGCGCTCTGGGAGAAGTGGATCGCGCCTGACGAGCTCAACCGGATTCCGCTGGCATGTCGATGCCTTGTGGTCCGCGACAACGGCCGGATCATGCTGTTCGAGACCGGCATCGGGGCGTTCTTCGAGCCGGCCTTGCGCGAGCGTTACGGGGTCGTCGAGGAGCAGCACGTGCTGCTCGAGTCCCTCGCCGCCGAAGGCATCCAGCCCGACCAGGTCGACGTCGTCGTCCTCTCCCACCTTCACTTCGACCATGCCGGTGGGCTCCTCACGCGGTACGAGCCCGGGCAGCCGGCGCGGCTGGCGTTCCCGAAGGCGACCTTCGTGGTCGGCGTCGAGGCCTGGCAGCGCGCGATCGCGCCGCATCCCCGCGACCGCGCGTCGTTCATCCCCGGGTTGACCGAGCTCCTCGCGAACAGCGGCCGGCTCGAGCTCGCGGCATCGGATCGCGCCGCCGCGCTCGGCGATGGCTTCCTGTTTCACCGCAGCTCCGGTCACACGCCGGGTCTCCTGCTCACCGAGATCGAGATGCCGTCGGGCCCCGTGCTGTTCGCGGCCGATCTGATCCCAGGGCGCGCGTGGGTGCACGCGCCGATCACGATGGGCTACGACCGCTACCCCGAGCTCTTGATCGACGAGAAGACCACGCTGCTCAACGATCTCGTGCAGCGCAACGGTCGGCTGTTCTTCACGCACGATCCCGACGTCGCGCTGTCGCGGGTCGAGAAGGACGCGAAGGGCAAGTTCACCGCCGTCGAGGATCGCCTCCAGCTCCGCGCGCTCGCGAGCTGACCGCCCGTGTTCCGCGGTTGCCTCGCGCTCGTGATCGGCATCGGCATCGGCGCCTGTGGACCGAAGGCGGGCCCGGTGAAGCCGAGGGTCGATACCGCGCGACTCGCCCGTGCGCTCCACGACGATCTGCTCGAGCTCGGCGCGATCGCCAGGCGACACCGCGGCGACTGCGCGACGCTCGTGCCCGCTCTGCGTCCGCACGTCGAGGTGATGCGGGCGCACGCTGGCGAGGTCAAGGCTGCACTCGAGGATCCGGCGATCGCGCGGCAGCTCCGCGCCGATGTTCGCGCGTACGATGCCGAGCACCGCGGCGTTGCGGATGCGATCGGCGAGGATCTCGGTGCGTCGTACGTCACCTGCAAGGACAACGCGGAGCTGCCCGACCTCATCGATCGGATCCCGGAGCTGTGACGCGAGCTGTGACGAGACCCGTGATGGCCGGTCGCGGATCGCCGTGCGACGATGCGCGGATGCGGCGCCTCGCGTGGATCGTCCTCGGCTCGCTCCTCGCGAGCAGCTGCGGCAGCAACTCGAGCCCACCAGCCGGGCCGATCACTGCGGCACCCGCCGATGCGGGCCCACCCGCGGATGCGGCGACGCTCGACCGCGATCTGCCGCGGCTCGCCGAGCGCTCGGTCAGGCTGTACGAGGCCGTCGCCGCGCTGTTGCAGGCCGCGGGTGAAGACTGCGCCGCCGCCACTGTCGAGCTCCGCAACGTCCAGCAGGTTTACAATGAAGTCGTGATCGCGAACGCGAAGGTCCTGCACGAAGGCCGCGCCCGCGAGCTCAAGGCCGCACTCGCCCCGTTCGACGATCAGTTCGACGCGGCTGCGAAGCAGATCGTCGGCGCGCCCACGCTCGCGAAGTGCGTCCACGACCACGCGTTCACCAAGGCATTCGACGAGCTGGTCGGCGCCCCGCCCTGACTGCGCTTCAGACGTCCTCGCAGATCGTGATGGAGTGGTCACGCAGGCGGGGTAGCGGTGGGGTAACCCAGGTCGTGGAGCGGTCGTCCCAGCTATCGCAGCGGTCGAGTTGCTATATGGTGGCGCGCTATGAGCACCACCTGGGGAGTGGCGCGCGGACTCGTCTGCGCGCTGATCGTGATGGGCACCGCCTGCGGCGACAACCTGCGGGGCGCAAGTGAGGAGCTGGTCGTCACCCCGGTGATCGGCTTGCACACGAACGAGACCGGCGGTACCGCGACCTTCACCGTCGCGCTCGCCCACGAACCGAGCGCCGACGTCCGGATCGACCTGTCGAGCTCCAACGTGCTCGAGGGAACGGTCTCCCCCGAGGTCATCACGCTGACCCGCGAGAACTTCGCCGCCGGTCAGACCGTCACGATCACCGGGGTCGACGATGACGTCGCAGACGGCAGCCAGTCCTATACGGTCCGGGTCGCGCCCGCCGTCGAGAGCCTGGCTGCAGTCAACGTCCAGGTCTCCAACGATGATGATGACGCCATCGCGGTGCGCGTCACGCCGACCAGCGGCCTCATCACGACGAAGCAAGGCGGCCAGGCGACGTTCGATGTGGTGTTGACCTCGAAGCCGGCCGGCGCGGTCGTCGTCCCGCTGTCGAGCAGCGACATCACGCAGGGAACGATCGACGAGTCCTCGCTGACGTTCACCGACGCGAACTGGAGCACGCCGCGCACGGTCACGATCACCGGCGTCAACGACGGCCTGTTCAACGGCAACGTCGAGTACACGATCGTCACCGCCGCCACGACGAGCACCGACGCGACCTATAACGGCCTCGATCCCGAGGACGTCACCGTCACCAACGTCGGTCGCGCGCTCGTCAGCCTCGAGGTCACGCCGGCGAACGCGACGATCGCGCTGGGCACCGGCCGGCAGTACACCGCGACCGGCGTCTTCGATGACAGCTCGCGGCTCGACCTCACGCTCGGCGTGACGTGGAGCTCGACCGTTGCCGGGATCGCGACGATCTCGAACGCGACGGCCACCAAGGGCTTTGCTTCCTCGCACGCGACTGGAACGACGATGATCAGATCAGTCTTTGGCGTGGTCACGGGCCAGACCACGTTGACGGTCACGCCCGCGACGCTCGTCGCCATCGAGGTCACGCCGCCGGACCAGACGATCGCCGACGGCACCACGCTGCAGCTCACCGCGACCGGCGTCTACAGCGACAACTCGACCCAGGACCTCACCACCCAGGTCGTGTGGAGCTCCTCGCTACTCTCGGTCGCGACGATCTCGAACGCCGGTGGCTCGCAGGGCCGCGCGACCGCCGTCAATGCCGGTGTCACGACGCTGACCGCCACGGTCGGCACGATCAGCGGCTCCACGACGCTCACTGTGACCGCCGCGACGCTCGTCTCGATCGACGTCACCCCGGTGACCCCGACGATCGCGGACGGCTCGACGCAGCAGTTCACCGCGACCGGCCTCTACACCGACGGCTCGACGCAGCCGCTGACCGCACAGGCGACGTGGGCTTCGAGCGCCACGGCCGTCGCGACGATCTCGAACGTCAACGGCAGCAACGGCGTCGCGACCGCGGTCGCCCAGGGCTCGACGACGATCAGCGCGACCTCCGGTGGCATCACCGGCTCGACGGTCCTCACCGTCACCGCGGCGACGCTGCAGTCGATCCAGGTCACCCCGACGAACCCGTCGACCACAAAAAGCTCGACCGTCGCGTTCACCGCGACCGGCGTCTTCACCGACAGCACCACGCAGGATCTGACCACCCAGGTGACGTGGTCGTCATCGTCGCAGACCGTCGCGACGATCTCCAACGCGAACGGCACGCAGGGCGTCGCGACCGCGCAGAACACCGGCCAGACCACGATCACCGCGACTCTCGGTACCACCGTCGGCTCGACGACGCTGACCGTCACGCCGGCCACGCTGGTGTCGTTCCAGATCTCGCCGACGAACTCATCGATCGCCGACGGCACGACGCAGCAGTTCACCGCGACCGCCTTCTTCAGCGACAACACGTCGCAGAACGTCACCGCGACGACGACGTGGTCGTCGTCGGTCGGTACGGTCGCGACGATCTCGAACGCCCCGGGTACCCAGGGCCTCGCGAGCGCGGTCGGCACCGGCGTCACCACGATCACCGCGAGCTTCGGTGGCCTGACCCAGACCACGAGCCTCACGGTGACCGGCGCCGTGCTCGTCAGCGTCGAGGTCACGCCGACCAACGCATCGATCGCGAAGGGCACGAACCTCCAGTTCACCGCGACGGCGGTGTTCAGCGATGGCTCGACGCAGGACGTGACGGCGACGTCCGTCTTCAGCTCGTCGAGCACCACGGTGGCGACGATCGGCAACGCGAACGGCAACCGCGGTCGCGCGACCGGCCAGAACGTAGGCACGACGACGATCTCCGCGACGTTCAGCGGTGTCGTCGGCTCGACGACGCTGACCGTCACCGCCGCGACGCTGCAATCGATCCAGGTCACGCCGACGAACCCGACCGCGGCCAAGGGCACGACCCTGCAGTTCACCGCGACCGGAACGTTCAGCGACAACACGACCCAGAACCTGACGACCCTCGTGACGTGGTCGTCCTCGACCACCGCGGTCGCGACGATCTCGAACGCGGGCGGCTCGCAGGGTCTCGCGTCGGCGGCCAACCAGGGCACGACGACGATCAGCGCGACGTTTGGCGGACGCACCGGCTCGACGACGCTGACCGTGAGCGCGGCCGCGCTCGCGTCGATCCAGATCACGCCCGTGAACCCGTCGGCGGCCAAGGGCACGACGGTCCAGTTCGTGGCGACCGGCGTGTTCACCGATGGCACCTCGCAGGACGTCACCACGCAGGTGACGTGGAGCTCGACGGTACAGAGTGTTGCCTCGATCTCGAACGCGGGCGGCGCACAGGGCCGCGCGAGCAGCGTCAACGAGGGCACGACCGAGATCCGCGCGACCTCGGGTGTGATCGTCGGCTCGACGACGCTGACCGTGACGGCGGCGACGCTCTCGAGCATCCAGGTCACGCCGACGAACCCGTCGATCGCGAAGGGCACGACGCTGCAGTTCTTCGCGACCGGCGTCTACAGCGATAACAGCACGCAGGATCTGACGACGCAGGTGACGTGGTCGTCGACCACCATCGGCGTCGCGACGATCTCGAATGCCGGCGGATCGCAGGGCCTCGCCAGCGCGATCGGTGTCGGCTCGACGTCGATCCGCGCGACGTTCGGCGGCACGACCGGCTCGACGACGCTGACCGTGACCGAGGCGACGCTCGCGTCGATCCAGGTGACGCCCACGAATCCGACGATCGCCGATGGCACGAGCCTCCAGTTCACCGCGACCGGCATCTACACCGACAGCACGACGCAGAACCTCACGACGCAGGTGTCGTGGTCGTCCTCGACGGGCACGGTCGCCACGATCTCGAACGCGTCCGGCTCGCAGGGTCTCGCGAGTGCGGCCGACATGGGCACGACCACGATCGGTGCGGCGCTCGGCGGCATCACCGGCTCGACCACGCTGACCGTCACGGCGGCCACGCTGGTGTCGGTCCAGATCACGCCGACGAACCCGTCGATCGCCGACGGCACGACGCTGCAGTTCACCGCGATCGGCACGTACACCGATAACTCGACGCAGGACCTCACGGCGCAGGCGACGTGGTCGACGACGAACAGCGGGGTCGCCTCGATCTCGAACGCCACCGGCACGAAGGGCCGCGCGACGGCCGCGAGCAGCGGGACGACGACGATCGGCGCCACCGTGGACGGCCGGACCGGCACGACGACGCTGACCGTGACCGCCGCGACGCTGGCGTCGATCCAGGTCACGCCGACGAACCCGTCGATCGCCGACGGCACGACGCTGCAGTTCACCGCGACCGGCACGTTCACGGATGGCTCGACGCAGAACGTCACGGCGCAGTCGCTGTGGTCGTCGACGAACTCGACGGTCGCGTCGATCTCGAATGCAGGCGGCTCGCAGGGCTTCGCGACCGCGAACGATCCGGGCTCGGTGACGATCGCCGCCACCTCCGGTGGCATCACGGGGTCGACGACGCTGACCGTCACGCCCGCGACGCTGGTCTCGATCCAGATCACGCCGATCGATCCGTCGATCGCGAAGGGGACCGCCCAGCAGTTCATCGCGATCGGCACCTATACCGATAATTCGACGCAGGATCTGACGACCCTGGCGACGTGGTCGTCCTCGAATGCCGCGGTCGCGACGATCTCGAACGCCGCCGGCTCGCAGGGCCTCGCGAGCTCGGTCGACCTCGGCACGACCCTGATCCGCGCGATCTTCGACGGTCGCAGCGCGATCACGACGCTGACGGTCACCGCCGCGACGCTCGTCTCGATCGAGGTCACGCCGACAAACCCGTCGGCCTCGAAGGGCACGACGGTGCAGTTCACCGCGACCGGCGTCTACACCGATGGCTCGACGCAGGACCTCACCGCGCAGGCCTCGTGGTCGTCGACCAACATCAACGTCGCGACCGTTTCGAACGCGACCGGCTCGAAGGGCTCGGCGTTCGCGGTCGAGGTCGGCTCGGCCAGCATCCGCGCGGCGCTCGGTACCGTGGTCGGCGCGACGACGATGACGGTCAATGCCGCGGCGCTGGTCTCGGTCCAGGTGACACCGGCGAATCGCTCGATCGCCGACGGCACGACACTCCAGTTCACGGCGACCGCCACGTTCAGCGATGGTTCGACGCAGGACGTGACGACGCTCGCGAGCTGGTCGTCGACCGACTCGAACGTCGCGACGGTCTCGAACGCGAGTGGCTCGCAAGGCCTCGCGACCTCGGTCGACCCCGGCTCGACGACGATTGGCGCGAGCTTCGGTGGCCGGAGCGGCTCGACGACGCTGACGGTGAACGCCGCCACGCTCGTGTCGATCGACGTCACGCCGACGAACCCGTCGATCGCGAATGGCACGCAGCAGCAGTTCACGGCGACCGGCCTCTACACCGATAACTCGACGCAGGATCTGACCGGCCAGGCGACGTGGAGCTCGAGCGTCACCAGCGTGGCGACGATCTCGAACACCGCGGGCTCGGACGGCCTCGCGTCGGCGACTGGAAATGGCGCGACGACGATCACTGCGACGTTCGGCACGATCTCGGGCTCGACGACGCTCACCGTCACGGGCGTCACCCTGACCAGCGTGGTCGTCACGCCGGTCAACCCGACGATGACGAAGGGGTCGACGGTCCAGTTCACCTGCACCGGCGTGTTCAGTGACAACTCGACGCAGGACCTCACGGCAACGGCGCTGTGGAGCACCACGAACGCGGCCGTGGCGACGGTCTCGAACGCGTCGGGCAGTCAGGGTCTCGCGACCGCGGTCGAGATCGGGTCCGCCGACATCGGCTGCACGGCGAGCGGCTTCAGCGATACCTCGACGGTGACCGTCACCGCGGCGACGATCTCCTCGATCGTCATCTCGCCGGCGAATCCGACCATCGCGAACGGCGTCGAGCTGCAGTTCACGGCGACCGTGACCTTCAGCAGCGGCGTCGTCCAGGACATCACGGAGGACGCGACCTGGACCTCGAGCAACACGGCGGTCGCGACGATCTCGAACCAGGTCGGCTTCGAGGGCATCGCGACGAGCTCGAACGTGGGCACGACGACGATCACCGCAAACTTCGGTGGCGCGAGCGGCACTACGACGCTGACGGTGTCGAACGCGACGATCACGTCGATCGCGATCCAGCCGGTCAACCCGACGATCGCCCGGAACACCCTCTTGCAGTTCATCGCGATCGGCACGTTCAGCGATGGGTCGACGGCGGACATCACCACGGTCGCGACCTGGACGACGACGAACACGACGGTCGCGACGATCTCGAACGCTGGTGGTAGCCAGGGCGTCGCCACCGGCGTCGCTCCCGGCACGGCGACGATCAGCGCGCTGTTCCAGGGCCAGACGGCATCGACGGTGTTGACGGTGACGAACGCGACGCTCGTGTCGATCGCGATCACGCCGAGCAACCCGACGATGGCCGCCGGCACCCAGCTGGCGCTGACCGCGACCGGCACGTTCAGCGATGGCTCGACCCAGAACCTGACGCTTCAGGTGAACTGGAAGTCGCAGAACAAGCAGGTCGTGAAGGTCGCGCAGGGCCGTCGCAAGCGCGGCCTGGCCACCGCGATCAACCCGGGTAGCTCGCTGATCACCGCCACGACGCTCGGGATCTCCGGGACGACCACGATCACCGTGCCGTGATCATCGGCCGCCTGGCCGGCGCTGGGTCTCGAAGCGGCGCGCTTGCTTGCTTGCTTCTGCGACCCGTGCCGGTTACTTGCCGGCTTCGAGGTCGCGCTTGACCTTCTCGATCTCCTCCAGCGTCTCCGCGCTGACCTCGGGCGCCGGCATGTCGAGCTGCGCGAGCGTCTTGACGATGATCTCGGCGACCGTGCGGCGCATGTACGGCTTGGCGTCGGCAGGGATCGCGTACCACGGCGCGTAGGGCTTGCTCGTCGCGCGCAGCATGTCCTGGTACGCGCTCATGTAGTCGTCCCAGTGGCCGCTCTCCTTCATGTCCGAAGGGCTGAACTTCCAGTGGTTGTCGGCATCGGACACGCGGTCGAGGAACCGGCTGTGCTGTTCCTTCTGCGAGACGTTGAGGAAGAACTTCAGCACGACGCAGCCGTTGCGGGCCCAGTGCTTCTCGAACTGGCTGATCGACTCGAAGCGCTCCTGCCAGAGATCGTCGAGCTTCTTTGGCTGGCGCGGAAGCTTCTGCGCGCCCAGGTACTCGGGGTGCACGCGCACGACGAGCACCTCTTCATAGTGGCTGCGGTTCCACACGCCGATCCGGCCGCGCTCCGGCATGTTCTTGTAGTTGCGCCACATGAAGTCGTGGTCGAGCTCCTCGGCGTTCGGTGCCTTGTACGAATAAACCTGGCAGCCGACCGGGTTCACGCCGGTCAAGATCGCGCGGATCGTGCCGTCCTTGCCGGCCGCATCGAGCGCCTGGAAGATCAGGAGGACGCTGTACTTGTCCTGCGCGTACAGCTTGCCCTGGATCTTGTTGAGCTTCTCGACGGCTTTCTCGAGGGCCTCGTTGTTCTCGGCCTTGCCCGGATCGTCGTCGGCGCGAGTGAGCGCTTTCTTGATCTTGAAGGAGGCGTCGAACCCGACGAGGTAGGGGCTGTCCACGGGATCGAACAGGATCGGTTGGGCCATCGCGGCCGAGTCTGCCAGACGGCTCGGTGACAAATTCGGTAGAATCCCCGGAAACCGCGACCGATAGACGTTAATCCGGAATCATCACGGTAGTGTCCAGGGCATGGCGATGCCGACCGAACCTCAGACCCTCCCCTATCCCGAGCACGACAAGCTCGGCCCGCTCGGTAGCCGCCACACCGTGCTGCACGACCCGAGCGAGCTGCGCACCCGCCTGCTCGCGGACTTTCGAGGCGCGGTCGATGCAGCAAAGCAGGCGGCGGTCGACGTCGATCAAGGGTCACCGGCAGCGGTCCATGACTCGCGCAAGGCGCTCCGCCGCGCCCGTGCGGTGCTGGCGATGGTCGAGGACGCGCTCCCCAAGAGCGAGCGCCGGGCCGTCCGCAACGCGCTCCAGGAGGCCCGCCG
>JACCTC010000383.1 GCA_013812655.1 Deltaproteobacteria bacterium
GCTCGCGGCCAGCACAGCCGGCGCGGCGCTCAGCTCGCGGCGATCTGGTTGCCGGCCTGGCTCGAGCCGGTCGCGCCAGCCTTCGCACCGAGCCTGCTCAGGTTGACCGAGACGAGCTTCGAGACGCCCGGCTCCTGCATGGTCACCCCGTAGAGGATGTCGGCCGCTTCCATCGTGTTCTTGTTGTGCGTGATCACGATGAACTGCGAGCGGTCCGTCATCTCGCGGACGAGCGCGTTGTAGCGATCGACGTTCGCCTCGTCGAGCGGTGCATCGACCTCGTCGAGGATGCAGAACGGCGACGGCTTGATCAGGAAGATCGAGAACACCAGCGCGACCGCGGTCAGCGCCTTCTCGCCGCCCGACAGCTGCTCGACCGTCGCGTTCTTCTTGCCCGGCGGCTGCGCCATGATCTCGATCCCTGCCTCGAGCAGGTCGAACCCCTTCGCGCCCTCGCCGCTGCCGCCCTCGCCTGCCGCGTTCGCACCACGCTCCGGCGCGGCCGTCAGCGAGAGTGCTGCCTGGCCACCACGGAACAGCCGCGGAAACACTTCCTTGAACGTGGCGTTGACCGCGTCGAACGTGTCCTTGAACAGCTTGCGGCTCGTCTTGTTGATCTTGTCGATCGCGCGCTGCAGCTGATCTACCGCGCGTTCGAGATCGATCTTCTGTGCGGACAGGAACTCGAAGCGACCGCTGACCTCGGCGTACTCCTCGATCGCGGTCAGGTTGATGTCCGTGCCCATCCGCTCGATGAGCTCGCGCAGCTCGGTCAACCGGCCATCTTCGGTGTCGGTGACTGCCGGGCGCAGGTGATAGTCGGCGAGGATCGCCGGCACCTCGAGCTGGTAGCGCTCGGCGACCTGGTCCTCGACCACCTGCCGCGTCATCCGCACCTGGCCATCGCGCAGCTCGAGCTGGCCGACCTCGGCGCCGAGCCGGTCGGCGCGGGTCCGGAGCTCGCGCGCGGTCAGCTCGACATCGGTGATCGCGGTGAGCCGTGCCTGGTAGGCCTGGCGGCCCTCGTCGAGCGTGCGGGTCTCGGCGTCGCGCTGCTCGCGAACCTGCGCGAGCTCGGCCGCGAGCACGTCGCAACCCTCGCGCAGCGAGACGCAACGCCGTGCAGCTTCCTCGATCTCGCCGGCGAGCCGCTCCGCGCGGTTTGCGAGCTCGGCGTCGGTTCGTGCGAGCCGTAGCGTCGCGGCTTCGGCTGCCGCGCGCTTCTCGCCGAGCTGCGCGGCCCTGATCCGGGCCTCGGTGAGCTGGTTCGCCAGCTCCTCGAGGCGGTCGCGGTGCGCCGTCACCTCGGCAAGGTGATCGAGCTGCGAGCGCTCGAGCTCGTCGATCCGCGCGACCGCGTACGTGCGGCGATCGCGATTCGCGACGTCGTCCACCGCGATCGACCGCAGGCGCTCCTCGAGCTCGAGCTGCTCGACGCCGAGCTGCCCGAGCCGCTCGCGATAGCGCTCGAGATCCGCGCGCACCCGGGTCTCGTCCTTCTCGTGGCCCATGATCGCGAGGTCACCCTCGTGGACCTGGGTCCGCAGCCCCTCGATCGCCTTGATGACCTGCTTGAGCTCGGTCTTCGCGGTGACGAGGCGCGCCATCGCGTCGGACAGGTCGTGCTCCAGGCGGCCGACGATCTCCTCGAGATCGCGGATCTCGCGCTTCTGTGCGAGCACGCCTGCGCCCTGCGCATCGCGCGAGCCGCCGGCGACCACACCATCGCGATCGACGATGTCACCGTCGAGCGTGACCAGCCGCTCGGCCACGCCGCGCTTGTGAAGCTCGAGAGCGCGCGCGAGATCGTCGACGACGACGGTCCCGGCGAGCAGCCTGCGGCCGACCGCCTCGTAGCCATCGACGAACGCGACCAGGTCCGACATCCGGCCGAGCACGCCCTCGCCACCGATCGCGGCGTGGGCTGCGACCAGCGTCGTGCGATCCTCGAACCATGACGGCTTCGCCGCGCGCGGCGCGTCGCCCGTGACGTCCGGCGTGATCTCCGGCGTGATCTCGCCGCCGACATCGCTGCCGACATCACCGCTGACATCGCCGCTGACATCACCGCTGACATCGCGGCCGACATCGCCGCTGACATCGCCGCTGACATCGCCGCTGACATCGCCGCCGACATCGCCGCCGACATCGCCGCTGACATCGCGGCCGACATCGCCGCCGACATCGGACGCGACAGACGAGGGTCCGCTCTTGCCCTCGAAGCCGACCGGCACCACGGTCTCGGCCGAAGCGACCGCCGGGACGACGGTCGAAGCGACGGTCGGAGCGGCGGACATCGCCTCACGCGAATGCTGCGCGGCCGGCGCCGTGGCGTACAGCGCCTCGTGCATCGGCACGAACGCGCTGCGCCCGCCACCGCCTTGCTTGAGAAAGCCGATCGCCGCGAGCCCGACCTCGGGCTGCTCGACGAGCACGCCGCCGAGCCGATCACCGAGCGCCGCCTCGACGGCGACTTCGAGGAGCTCGGGAGCACGCACGACGTCCGCGACGACGCCGTGGATCGCCTCGCCCTGGATGTCGCGCGCGATCTCGTCGGCGCGCTGCATCACCGCGCGGGTGCCGCGTGCGAAGCCCTCGTAACGATCCTGGATCTCCTTGAGCGACGTCAGCCGCGACGTCCGGCGCTGCAGCTCGGTGCGTAGCGTCTCGACCTCGGCCTCGCCGCGTGCGGTCTCGTCGGCGAGCACCTCGCGCCGCGCCTCGAAGCCCTGGTTCTGGCTGCCGAGGTCGAGCCGGGTCTGCCGCAGCTCGATCAGCGCACCGTCGACGCGACGGCTCTCGCGCTCGAGCTCCTTGAGCCGCGTCGTGTGTTGCTCGGTCTCGGCGAGCACGCGCTCGAGCCGGCGGCTCGCCTCGTCGCGGCGCCGCGTCAACGCCTCGAGCTGCGCATCCGCGGTCGCGATCTCGGTGCGCCGCGTGCCGATCTCCGCGCGGGCCTCGTCGAGGCGACCCTGCGCGTTCGTCAGCATCTGGCGGGCCTCGCCCGTCGCCGCCTCGCGCGACGCGACCTCGGCCGATTCGCGCTCGACCTCGGCCTCGAGCGCGGCCAGCTCGGTCTGGCGCGCCGTCAGCTCGGCGGCACCGCGCTCGCGCTGCTCGCCAACCGCATCGATCTCGTGGCGTGCGCCCGCGATCCGGGTGTCGAGCTCCTCGGCCTCGCGACGCTCGAAGCCGATCTTGCTCTCGCCGAGCCGCAGCCGGTTGTCGAGCTCGTAGACTTGCTCCTGCACGCCGACCAGCCGGCGCTCCTCGACCGCGAGCTCGGCGCGCTCGCCGATCACGTGGGCGTCCTTCGTGGTCCACGCTGCGGCGACCTCCTCGCGCTCGGTGCGCGCGACGCCGAGCCGCTCGGCGACGAGCCGGCCCTCGCCGGTCAGCTCGAGCCAGCGGTGCGACGCCTTCCACAGCTCGATGTCTTTGACCTCGGCCTTGTACTTGCGATAGCGCTCGGCCTTCTGGGCCTGACGGCGCAGCGTGCCCATCCGCTTGTCGAGCTCGGCAACAATGTCCGAGACCCGCATGAGATTTTGTCGCGTCTGATCGAGCTTCTTCTCGGCGGCCTTTTTCTTCGCCTTGAACTTCGTGATGCCCGCGGCCTCCTCGATGATCGCGCGGCGATCCTGGGGTCGGGCGCTGACGATCTGGCCGATCCGGCCCTGCTCGATGATCGCGTATGCCTTGGTGCCGATGCCGGTGCCGAGGAAGAAGTCCGTGATGTCACGGAGCCGGCACGGCGTCTTGTTGATGAAGTACGACGAGATGCCGTCGCGGTAGAGCCGCCGCGTGATCGTGACCTCGGTGTAGCGCGCGAAGTCGAACGCCGGCGGCTGGTCGGCGAGAATCGCCGTCGCCTCGTCGAGGGGCGACGGGATCGGGTTGCCCTCGGCATCGACCCAGCGCGCTGCGCCAGCACTGTCGGTACCCTCGGGTGCAACCGCGGCCACGGTGGCCGGATCGCTGGCGTCTGCCGCGACGCTCTGCGGGGATGGCTCGCCGGCTGCCGGGCCATCGCCTTCGGGCACTTGCTCGATCAGCGATTCGAGCGCGTGCTCGGCGCTCGCCTCGTCGCTGTTGCGCGCGAGCTCGAGTGCCTCGTGCGAGAACCCGACGTCATCGAACGTCAGCGATACCTCGGCCATCGGCGCGGGGCCGCGGCTCTCCGAGCCGGCGAAGATGACGTCCTCCATCGCCTTGCCGCGGAGGTGCTTGGCGCTTTGCTCGCCCATGCACCATCGAATGGCGTCCACGATGTTCGACTTGCCGCAGCCGTTGGGGCCGACGACACCCGTGATCGACTCGCCGATCTGGACGACCGCCCGGTCGCAGAACGACTTGAAGCCGATGATCTCGACTCGTTTGATTCGCATCTCGCTGGTACTCCGTCGCCTGGGAAACCCTGGGGCGGTCGCAGGGTTGATCGACCCTATGACATTCGGCGTGCTATCACCTGTGGCGTGCGTTGGCTCGCGGTGTTGGTGCTCGCGTGCGCGCTGCAAAGCAGCGTCCTGGCGGCCCCGCAGGTCGAGATCAAGGCCCAGACCCAGCTGTCGCTCGGATCGGTGCGGCTCCGCGGCGATGGCACCGTGGAGGTCAAGGGCCAGCTCATCGACAAGCTGACGAGCGAGGGCCTCGGCAACCAGTTCGTGACCGTCAAGGTCGGCTCGCAGGTTCGCCAGACCTATACGGACGAGGATGGCCGGTTTCGCGCGACCCTCGCCGGCGAGGCGGGACAGCAGCCGGTCGCGCTCGAGTTCAAGGGCACGACCCTGCTCGATCGTGCCGAGCCCGTCTCGATCATGACCGATCCCTCGCGCGCCCAGGTCAGCCTGACGATCCGCGCCGAGGTCAGCGCGGCCGGCGCGTCGCTGGTCGTGACCTCGACGATCGACGATCAGCCCGTCCCGCTGCCCGTCGGCCTGTCGATCGGTAGCCCCGGCGACTCCGAGATGCGCAACCTTCAGGTGATCGAGACCGGCGCGCCATTCCTGCTGACCCGCGCGGCGGCGGGAGGTGCAGGCTCGCGGCGGGTTCGGGCGACGTTCGTGGGCGACGAGACCCGGCAGCCGGCGAGCGCGGACGCGACGATCGAGCTGTCGACGACGACGACCACCACCATGAAGGTCGCGGCCGCGCAGCTCGCATATGAAGACTCGATCGTCGCGACCGGCCGCGTCGTCGACCAGGACGGCAAGCCGATCGCGCGGGCCGCGGTCTCGCTGTCGGCAGGTGATCGCCGGCTCTCGCAAGGCGCGACCGGCGCGGACGGGACGTACCGCTTCGAGGTCGAGGCCGAGATCCTCGGCAAGGGTCAGTTCGGGATCTACGTCGCGAGCGATCCCGGCACCTCGTATATCCGGCCGAGCAAGTCCGCCCCCTCGATCATCCAGATCGCTGCGCCTCAGCCGGTGCCGGTCTCGTACACGATCGCCGCGTTCCTCGCGACCGCGCTCGCCGCCGGCGGGTTCTTCCTCGCGCGCTCCAAGCCGTGGCTGCGGTTCCGCAAGGCCGCGCCGCCGGCCGACGTCCCCGAGAACGAGCGCGAGGCCGAGGGCGTCGAGGGCGGGCTCGTGGTCGCCAAGCCGGGCCTGGTGTCGACGCTGCGCCGGCCGCAGGACGACGGGTTCTCGGGCGTCGTGCGCGACACCGTCCGCGCCCGCCCGGTCGCCGACGCGATCATCCGCCTCGTGCTCGGGGTCGAGCGACGCGAGCTGCGCACGGGCGCCGACGGCAGCTTCGTGATCGAGGGCCTCCCGCTCGGCGAGTGGCGGGCCGAGGTCACCGCACCCGGGCACGTCACCGAGCAATTTGCCGTCACCATCCCGCACCGCGGCGAGCTGCGCGGCGTCCGCGTCGATCTCGTGCCGGTGCGCGAGCGCGTGTTCCAGCTGTACCGCCGAGCCGCCGAGCCGCTGCTCCCGGAGCCGCGGCTGTGGGGCATCTGGTCGCCGCGCCAGATCGTCGATCACGTCCGCTCCAGGCACCCGAGGCCCGCGCTCGCCGAGCTGACGGATTTCGTCGAGGAGGTGTACTTCTCGGCGCGGGTCGCCCCGGAGACCGTGTTGCCCGGCGCCTCCGAGCGCGTCGACCGCGCCATCCACGAACGCACGCGCGTCGCGTCGTAGGGTATACAGCGCTCGATGCAGACCGACCTGATCGAGCTCGCGATCGCGATCGCGATCATCGCCCTCGTCGTCTTCGTGCTGCGCTGGCTCTCCAGGCGGAGCCGGAACAGGGCGCCTGCCACGGCGTTCGAGCGGATGGGTGGCGAGGCAGAGGTCGAGGCCAGGCCACGCCGCCAGCGCCGGCGGCCGCGACCCGGCGAGGCTGAGGCCCCGCCCGAGGTCGCAGCACGCGAACCGGAGCCCGGAATGGAGCGAGCGAGCGAACGCTCGCGAGCCGAGGGCATCGAGCGCGCCGACGAGCTGACGACCGACGACGAGTCGCGCGAGGCCTACAAGGTCGGGCTCGCCAAGACCCGCGGCGGCGGCTTCGTGTCGCGCCTCGGCAAGCTGTTCGGCAAGAAGAAGATCGACGCGGACACCCTCGAGGAGCTCGAGGCCGTGCTGCTCGGCGCCGATATCGGACCGCACGCGACCGGCCGCATTGTCGACGGCGTCAAGCGCGGCCTCTCGAAGAACGAGCTCGAGGACGAGGACAAGATCTGGGCGCGGATCCGGTCGACGTCGAAGGAGATCCTCGCGGTCGACGCGCCGCCCGTCGACACGTCTGCCAAAAAGCCCTTCGTGCTGCTCGTGCTCGGTGTCAACGGCGTCGGCAAGACCACGACGATCGGCAAGCTCGCGAGCAAGTGGAAGCAAGAGGGCAAGAAGGTCCTGCTCGCCGCCGGCGATACGTTCCGCGCCGCGGCGACCGAGCAGCTCGAGGAGTGGGGCAAACGCGCGGACGTCCCGGTCGTCAAGGGCAGCAAGGATCCGTCGGCGGTGATCTTCGACGCGATCAAGCGCGGCGTCGACGAGCAGTACGACATCGTGATCTGCGATACCGCCGGTCGACTCCACACCAGCTCGGGCCTGATGGACGAGCTGAAGAAGATCCGCCGGGTCGCCGAGAAGGCGATGCCCGGCGCGCCGCACGAGACCTGGATGGTGCTCGACGCGACGACGGGCCAGAACGCGGTCGAGCAGGCGCGGATCTTCAAGCAGGACGTCGAGATCACCGGGATCGTCCTGACCAAGCTCGATGGCTCGTCGAAGGGTGGCGTCGTGCTCCGGATCTGCGACGAGCTCAAGGTGCCGGTGCGATATGTCGGTGTCGGCGAGAAGATCGGGGATCTGCGCCCGTTCGATCCGATCGCCTTTGTCGATGCGCTGTATTCGGCCGCAGGCGCCAGCGAAGCCGCCTAGCACGCCTGCTGGCGGATTTGGTGCGCAACCTGCTCGGGCGTCCGCTTGTCCTCGATCAGGTTTTCACTGCGCCGAATCCTTGAGTGCGCAAAAAGGCACGTGTTATGAAGCCTCTACGAATGCGGGCAATCCACAGATCCGTTCTGCTGCTCGTGGGGCTGGCCTTTGCGGCAAGCCCTGCTATGGCTCAGCCGAAAAAGCCGGTACCGGCTCAGGAGGCCGAACCCGAGATCGAAATGGAAGACAAGCCGGCGGAGCCGGCTGACGGTGAAGAGATCGACATGGGCGCGGAGCCGCCGCCTGGCGATCTGTCCGCCGACATGGCCGCCGCCGACGCCAACGCCAACGTCGTCAAGGCCGGCGCCGTCGCACGCACGCCGCTGTCGTGGAAGGACATCCTCGTCGTGGTCCGCAAGCCGTTCCTCAAGGCGAAGCGCACCGAGCTGTACCCGATGGTCGGGACGACGCTCAACGACAACATGATCCGGCACTACAGCCTCGGCGGGCAGCTCTCGTACTATCTGACCGACGTCCTCGCGATCGGTGTCGAGGGTCAGTACTACGTCGACTCGTTCCGCGAGCCGTTCGACCTCGTCGCCCGCCAGGCACGCCGGCTGCCGACGGTCAACAAGTACAACTGGAGCGGCGCGCTCAACTTCCATTACGTGCCGGTCTACGGAAAGTTCGCCATCTTCGACAAGAAGCTCGTAACGTGGGAGGTCGCGTTCACCGCCGGCATCGGCGCCGGCCAGAGCGAAGTCATCCCGCGCGACACCAAGTTCGAAGCGTTCACCACGCTGCTGATCATGCCGAACGTCGGCGCGAACATGCGGTTCTTCATCGCGAAGTGGATGACCGTCAACGTCGGCGTGCGCGACTACATCTTCATCGACAAGTTCGAGCCGACGATGCGCGTCGAGGGCGGGATCAACGACAGCGCCGAGGACGCGAAGGCGAACGCCACGAGCTCGTTCATCAACAACGTGATGTTCCAGATCGGCCTCAGCTTCTGGCTGCCGACCTCGTTCGAGTACACGACCTTCCGCTGAACCGAGGCCATCACAATGCCTGAGATGATCAAGCACTCGCTCATCTGTGTCGCCCTCGGGGCCGCGCTGCTCACGACGACGGTCGAGACCGCCGAGGCCGACGGCCGCCGGACCAACGAGCTCGCGGACGACAAGGCCGTTCGCCATCGCAAGTTGCTCGTCAAGCAGCGCTTCGAATTCGCGCCGCTCTTCGAGTCGACGATCAACGCTGACTACCGCCACGTGATCGGCGGCGGTGCGAAGCTCGAGTACCACCTGTCCGACATGCTCTCGATCGGCGTGATCGGGGTCGGCTCGACCTCGATCAACACCAAGCTCGTCAACCGGATCATGGACACGCTCGAGGACAACCCGGCGAACCCGCGCGAGCCCAGTCGTCGCGAGCTCGAGGTTCGCCTCAACTCGATGCCGATCCACGGCGCGGCCTACCTCAGCCTGACGCCCTGGTACGGCAAGCTCGCCGCGTTCTCGCAGGCATACGTCGCCTTCGACTTCTACTTCCAGGCCGGCGTGTCGTACGCGAAGCTCAAGAGCGACTGTCCGTCGATGATCTGCTCGGATACCGCGCCCGGCGAGAACAAGCCCGGTCCGGGCGACGAGACGACCCCGCCCGACAACGATCCGAACAACGACCCACCGCTCAACAGCGGCAGCCGGATCGGCCTCTACCTCGCGTTCGGCATCCACGTGTTCCTGAACGACTTCATCGCGCTCGACCTCACGATTCGCGACTACGCGTTTGACGACAACCCGTCGGGCGCAGACTTCAACGCCAACCTCGCGGTCACCGACGAGGACAGCCGCTTCCTGCACCACCTGTTCGTCGGCGTCGGGCTCTCGATCATGTTCCCGACCAAGGTGAAGCGGACTAACTAGACATCCGGCTCTGCTTCGGTTGACGCCCTGCCAACGCCATTGGCAGGGCGTTGCTGTATCTGACTGAAATCCCGTAAGCTGGTCTGGACCGAGGCTTGCTTTACTCGGAGTTGGATCCATGCGCCGCTGGCTCGTCATCGTCGGACTGGGGATCGCACTCGCGGGGTGTGTCACACCATCGATCCCGATCCCGCCGCCCGAGCCGGCCCTGATGACGTTCGAGGTCACCGACGTCGCAGCCTCGACCGCGACGTTCGCGTATCCCCCGAACCAGACCTACGAGGACGCGATCGTCTTCCTCTACAACCGCGACCTCGCGGAGGGGATCATCACGCAGGCTCGCCCCGACGGCAGCGTCGGACCGACCAAGCCGCTCGCGGCACGGCTCGGCGACCAGGTCGTGGTCACGTTCCAGCTCGACGAGCAGACCGTGTCGACATGCATCCGCCTGCGGAACGGTCCGCAGGATCCGAACGTCTACTGCGGGCCCTGAACCGCGGGCCCGAGCACTCATCGCTTCGGGGCGTCAGTACTGGATCGTCGGCCACGCAACGAGCACCGGACGCAGGGTCCGGAGATCGCCGTTGCGTTCGACCAGCAGCGTCGGCCGGCTACCCGGGCGCGCCGTGAAGATCCGCTCCTGGAGCTCGCTCGCCGAATCGACCCGGTCACCATCGACGGAGATCACGTGATCACCGGGGATGATGCCGACCGTCTCGGCAGGCGTGCCTGGCAGGACGCTATCGACCTGCGCGACGCCGTTGGAGAACACGTAACGAATGCCGAGGAAGCCATGATCGGCGCGTGCCCTCGACCGGCGTCACGTCCGCGCGATACGTACAGCTGCGCGATGACATGGTGTCTGCCACCTGCATCGCCATCAGCGTGGTCGCCAGCGCGAGCCCCGAGGCGACACCGGCCATCGTGCACACGACAGCGACCGTGCCGAGCCCGCGACTCCGTTCATTGGGCAGCAGTGCTTCTCTACGGAGGACCGGGGACACATTCTCGGGCTGATCGTCAGACATCTCGATTCCCTCGCTTTCGGTCACAGGTTTCCAGCCTCAACTCTACCGACCACTATACGGGGCGCCATCGAGCATGACCACGGAATTTTGGCGTCGCCGTCCGTGAACGACTGTGAATGACCGCACCCCCACATCGTCGACGATAAGCACGTGGTAGGTTCCGGAGCACGGGTGAGAAGCTCCGCACCTCGACGAAGGCGCCGGTGGCTCGTCGTCATCGGCTTGGTGGTGCTGCTTCTCCTCAGCACCGGCTTTGCCGTGCTGCGGGTCAAGTTCGAGGGTGAGGATCTCGGCGACAACATCGCGTCGATCCTCAACAAGCGGATGCGCGGCCGCATCGAGATCGGCTCGATCGAGTGGTCGACGGGGGCCCTGAAGCAGGTCGTGACCGGGGGCTGGGTCCCGGTGACCATGCGGAATATTCGGGTCTGGGACGACTGTGCGCTCAGCTCGGATGTCGCAGGGGCCCTCGACGAGCTGCGGACCGGGGATCCCAACGAGGATTGCACCCCCGACGAACGGCCAGACCCCGAGCCGAATTCCAAGCGCAAGCCGCGCAAGCTGCTGGTCCGGACGGACCTCATCACCGCCGAGGTCGACATCCACGCGCTGATGTTCGGCAAGCACGACTTCGTGTTCCGCAACCTGTGGATCCACGGCGGCGAGGCGGTGATCGAGGAGACCGACGAGCCCTACCCGCTCCACGCCTACGACCGGACGATCGTGAGCATCGTCACCGCGTTCTACCCGCGCATGAGTGCGGGCTTTCGCGCGGGCATCTACGCCGACTCGGCGCCGCCGATCTTCGATCTTCGCGACATCCACATCGCGAACCTGAACCTCACGATCCACATGAACCCGTACGTCGAGGACGGCGTGTTCGGCTACGTCACGACGATCCGCATGGAGGGCGTCAACGTTGATTCTGGGCCCGAGCCTCAGAACGACAGCTTCCTCTACATGGATCCGACCGATCCCCTGGTCGCGAAGTTCTATCTGAAGCTCGGTGTCACCGCGAAGCGTGGCGTCGTGCGGATCTTCGACGAGGGCCCCCGTGACACGTTCCGGATGCCGGTGCCGCAGGTCGCCGGCGCCTCGGCAGCCCGCGAGGTCTATCCGCCGGCGGGCCGCTCCGCGAAGTACCAGGTCGCGCTCGCGGACATCCAGCTCAACCGACTGGCGCACATGCCGACCGACTGGGCGCGCAAGAACTTCGTCGCCAACACGCTCGAGCTCGACGTCCAGGCGCGGACCCTGCCGTGCGCGACGCCCGAGAACGCGTCACCCGATCCGGCGACCGGCGCGATGATCAGATTTTCTGGCGAGCTCCAGAACTGGTTCGATCGGCCGTTCGACGGCGCGTGGAACCTCGCCCTCGACGTCCAGAACTTCGGGCCGACGCTCCGCTCGTGCATCAAGTCGAACATCGGCGGCGATGACCTGCACGGCCGGATCACGCTGACCGGCCCGTTCATCGCGAACCCGGCGGTCGGCCTCGACCTCAAGAACCTCGACTTCGACGTGCCGCTGCGCGCGGACGAGGAGCCGCTGCGGCTGACGCTCGCCGAGGTCCACGGTCGGATCGACATGGTCAACGAGCAGGGCTACATCGACAAGACGAAGGCGTTGATCCGCGGCGGCAAGGAGCCCGGCGAGGTCGAGATCGCGGCGACGTTCGGGCTCAAGCCCTACAACGCGAACGCGACGATCGAGATCGTCAAGGCGATCGACGTGGGCCGCTTCCTGCCGGACTCGGTGTCGCGGCCGGTCGGCAAGTACCTGCAGGGCCGGCTGCGCGCGAAGGGCGACGCGATGTACGGGTTCGCGCTCGAGGACTTCGACCTCGCGCTCGGCCCGACGCCGACTCAGAAGGCGATCCGCGTCCACAAGGGGCGGCTGTTCACCGACGACGACTTCGACTCGATCCAGATCCAGAAGGTCCACGTCGATGCCGGCCGCAGCCACGCGGTGTTCGACGGCTTCGTCAACATCCTCGCGAACGACATGAAGGTGCGGATCGAGGGCGAGTTCCCCGATCTCGACGTCTGGATGAAGCGGTTCGGCCTGCCCGCGTTCTTCAAGAGCGCGGGCGGCGGCGTCATCATCATCCAGGGTCCGCTCGACAAGCCGCGGATCAACATCGCGACCGAGCTCGGCGGCGTGCCGTGCCTCGACAAGCTGCGGATCGTCGACATGGAGTACTCGTCGGACACCGGCATGGTCGACATCCGCAAGATCACGTCCGCGGGGCTCGGCGGCGAGCTGACGGGCAGCGGGCGGATCCGGGCGCCCGACAAGGACAAGCCCGGCGATCGCGCGCGCATCGAGATCCTCAAGCTCGCCGGCAAGCGGATCGACGCGTCGCGGCTGTGCGGGCTCAAGGGCACGGTCAAGGGCACGCTCGAGACGCTCGACCTCGAGCTCGCGAACACGACGATCGATCCCAACCGCGGCGCGCTCGACTGGCTCGAGAGCACGAAGCTCTACGCGAAGTCCGACAAGCTCGACGTGCTCGGCGACAAGTACAGCAGCGTCGGCATCTGCGTGAACCGCAAGGACGACCAGATCTGCCGGCCGCGCGATGCCTACCTCGACGGCGACGACCTCGCCCAGTGCGAGCAGGGCAAGAAGGGCAACGGGTTCTGCGCGGTGGCGACCGCGACGCGCGATGCCGGAGGCCTTTTCGACGCGACGGTCGTCAAGCTGCCCGCGGTCAAGTCCAGCCGGCTCGGCGAGCGGCTCGGCGGATCGATCGCTCTCCACGATTTGCCGCTTGCCATCCTCCAGCAATTTGCCGGCAGCGACATGGCCGGCGGGCTCGCGTCGGCGACGCTCCACCTCGCGGGCTCGCCGCTCGCGCCGCAGGCCAATGGCGCGTTGCAGCTGCTCCGCGCGTGGGCCGCGCACGCGTTTTTCGGCGACGCCCAGCTCGCCGTCGAGCCCGCGACGATCGGCACGAACAAGCCCGCGATCGCGATCCGCGGCACGCTGCTCGCCGGCCGGCTGCGGATCGACGCCGTTGTCGGGACCGCCGCGCCCTACCCCGTCGAGCTCGCGATCAGCGGCCGCCGCATCGAGCTCGACGTGCTGCTCGGCCTGCAGCAGCGCCTCGGGCTCCCCGAGCCGTTGCAGGCCTGGGTGACGGGCACGATCACCGTGAAGACCGAGCTCGCGCCGGTCACGCCGATCGAGCCCGAGGCGTGGATCGAGCTGACCGAGATGCGCGCGACGGTCACGCATCGCTCGGCGGATGGCCGGCTCACGCCGCTGACGCTCAGCGTATTCGACCGCTCGAATGGCCAGCGGCCGGCAATGTCACTGCGCGCGACGCCGTCGTCGCTCGAGCTCGCGTGCAAGGACCCGGGCGCCAAGGGTGGCCGCGTCGAGTGCCCGACCTTCGTCGCGACGCCGGCCGGCATCCTCGAGATCCGCGGCTCGGCGAGCCCCAAGCGGATCAGCCTGCTCGCGCGCGGCGACCTCGACCTCCGCCAGATCGCGCCGCTGTTCGACACCACGTTCGAGGAGCTCAAGGGCGTCGCCGCGCTGACCGCCTCGGTCAGTGGCACCTACGAGCAGCCGAACTACGAGGCCGAGCTGCGGCTCGAGAACGTCAGCGCGCAGCCGGTCGGTGGCGACACGATCCTCGAGGCGCCGAGCGGCCTGATCCGGCTCGCGAACGGCAGCCTCGGGTTCACCGACGTCAAGGTGCAGGTCCGCGACCGCCATCGCGACGAGGCCGGCGAGCTCCACATCAAGGGCAACATCACGCTCGACGGCCTGAAGCCGGTCGGCTGGGGCATCCTGATCGACGGCAAGATCGCCGGCAAGATGCTGCTCGTCGCGGTGCCGAGCGCGGTGTCCCAGGCGAGCGGCCTCGCCCGCATCGAGGGCGATCTGCTGCTGTCCGGCAAGGGCCCGCGCCCGACGATCTCGGGGACGATCGATTTCGCGCCGCTGCCGGTGTGCCCCAAGGGCGAGGAGCGCATGGCCGATGGCGCCGAGTGCCGGCAGGCGACCGAGCAGCACCGCCCGCTCACGATCATCCCGCGCGGCGTGCGCCGCGAGCTGACGTTCGCGACCGGCAGCGTCGACATCGATACCGAGGCAGTTGGTGAGCGCCGCACCTACAAGATCTCGCTCAACGGCATCAGCACGTCGATCGACGGCGAGGGCACGCTGTCTGGCATCGACGGCCGGATCGAGCTGCGCGACGGCGTACTGACCAAGCTCGATGTCCGACTCGACGCCGACGACATCCCGTTCCGGGTACCGGGCACCCTCGATCTGATCCTCACGGCGCGCCGGATCACGATCGACAAGGCGAGCGAGCACTCGACGCTCGAGGTCGGCGGCATCATCACGATCATCGACGGGACGTACAACCGCAACTTCGCGATCACCGACCAGCTCGTCTCGATCGCGGCGCCGGCGACGCTACCCACGAAGCCGTTCTGGGAGGAGTACCCGACGCTCGGCAGTGCGAACCTCGATCTCGACCTCGAGGTCAGACGGTTCGCGGTGAAGAACAACATCGCGCAGATCGAGCTGAGCGGCGATCTCGAGATCTCGAACACGCCGCGCGATCCGCGGCTCGCAGGCCGGATCAGCGTCGCGCGCGGCCGGTTCCGGGTCCCGGGCACCCGCGCCCCGTTCACCGAGACGAGCGGCTCGATCGACTTCGCGGAGAACGAGCGCGCCGGCAACCCGGAGCTCAACGTCGAGAGCGATGCGCTCTACCGCGATCAGTCTGGCCAGGAGCACCTGATCACGCTGTCGCTCACCGGCAAGCTCGAGCAGCTGCAATGGGACCTCAAGACGTCGACGGGCTACAACAAGTCGCAGACCCTGTCGTTGCTCGTGCTCGGCCGTAACCCCGAACAGCTGCGGCGCTCGCTCGGCGATCAATCGCTCGGCTCCGATCCGACGACCGGCGATCCGACGACCAACCCGAGCGGCGGCTTCGCGGATCAGATCGTCAAGGACCTCGCCGGCGACTGGGTGTCGAGCCTGCTCGGCGACTCGCTCGAGAAGTACACGCCGTTCGACGTGCTTCGCATCGAGATCGGATTCGGCTCGATCGGCTTCCACGTCGAGAAGAAGGTGCTCGAGAACATGCGGCTCCTCGGCGACACCGAGCAGACGATCCGCGGCAACACGGTCAACGGCCGGGCCGAGTTCGACGGGCCGAAGGGGATCCGCGTCCAGCTCGGGTACCTCAACAAGAACTTCAACGACCCCGCCGAGCAAGACATCGAGGACCGCAGCCTCAAGCTCGTGAAGATCTTCATCTGGCCGTGAGCGGTTTCGTGCCCTGTCCCACCAGAAATCGCGTCGTGCCGTTCGTGGTCGCGCTCTTCGCGATCGCGAGTCCCGTCGCGGCGCAACCCGACCCACAGACCAGCGCGCCGGCTTCAGCGCGCAAGCCAGCCGAGGTCGACGACGAGGTCGAGGCCGACGACATCGAGCTCGCGGCGGCCAACTTCGATCCGGGCACATGCGACCAGCCTGCCCCACTCGCCGCGTCGTCGGCGGCCGGGGCTGCCCCGGTGACCTGGAGCGACTTCGAGGTGATCGGCACGCTCGTCGATCCGGCGGCGACCGTACGCGCACTCCTCGAGCCCACGTTGAACCGCCACCGCGCGCTCACCAACGACGCCCGCGAGGACATCCGGCGCGCCGCGGTGGCGTTCGGCTATCACCTCACCGCCCTCGGCACCCGCGAGAGCGCGGCCGGAACGATCGCGGTGGTCGCGCTCCAGCCGCTGCCGATCGTCCGCCACATCGACGTCCCGAACCCGTCGTGGAGCAGCACCCGCGCGAGCGGTGACGAGGTGCGGCGGCGCATGCGAACCCGGATCGGCGCGTACCTGCCATGGCGTCCCGACGAGCGCGCGTGCGAGCTCCATCGCGAAAAGATCCGGATCGAGGAATACCTGTTCGACGAGGGTTACTTCGAGGCGCGGGCCACGATCGTCCAGAAGCGCTCGGGCGCCGGCATCACGCTCAAGGTCAAGGTCCGGCTCGGGCCCGCGTACGAGACCGATATCGAGCGGATCACGATCCCCGACGCCGAGACCCTGGCGGTCAGCGCCGACAAGATCCGCGACACGTTCCGCCACAAGGGCTGTCTGCTCGGCCAGTACGTCTGTGTCCTGTCGGAGGCGCGGTTCACCCGCGCCCAGCACCAGGCCGACGTCCAGCGGGTCGCGGAGCTGTTTCACAAGGCCGGCTATCCCGCGGTTCGCGTGCGAAGCGACTTCCGCCCCGAGCAGTCGATCGACCGGCGCACCAAGACGGTGCGGTTCTCGCTGACGATCGATCAGCGGCGCCGGCTCGACGTCGTGTTCGAGGGCCACAGCGCCTCGGTGTCGACCGAGAACCTCCGCAAGCAGCTCACGTTCGACGAGGCCGCCAGCACCGACGACGTCGAGGCCAGCGAGTCCGCGCGCAGGATCGCGGCGTATCTGCAGTCCCGTGGCTACTTCGACGCACGCGTGACCTGGACGCGCGAGCGGTTCGGTGTGTTCGACCGGCTGATCTACCGGATCGAGCAGGGCAAGACGCGCAACGTCCGGACGATCGAGTTCGTCGGCCACCCGGTCCTCGAGGAGGCCGAGCTGCGCGAGACGATCGGCACCAAGGAGGTGAGGTTCAGCCGCACGCTGTTCGGCTCGAGCACCGCGGCGACCTCCGAGCTGCTCGCCAACGACGTCGATCGGCTCGCCGATCTGTATCGCCGCAAGGGCTATCGCGATGCCCGTATCCGGGTCAGCGCGAGCACCGATCCGATCGCGCTCGGCAGCGCCGCACTCACCGCCGCGCTGGTATCCGCGGAGCGTGGCACCGGCCTCCACGTGCGCTTCACGATCGACGCCGGGCTACCGACGCTCTTGACCCAGGTGATAGTCGAGCTCGACGACCACGGCGATACGATCCGGGACGCCGCCGATCGCGCCCTGTGCGAGCAGGTCCTCAAGGATCTCGCCGAGCTCTACAAGCACCCGCCGCTCGCGACGCCGGTGAGCACGGGTCGCTGCATCGGCATCGCGACGAACCTCGCTTTTCGCGAGGACGAAGCGGCCGACACCAAGGATCAGATCAAGAATCGGATGTTCGAACGTGGGCGGCCTCGCACCGAGGTTGCCTACGAGCCCGTCGTGATCGGGCCGCACCGGATCGCGGCGAAGTACCACCTGACCGACCTGCAGGCGCTGAAGATGGGCAAGGTCGTGATCCGCGGGAACTTCCGCACCCGCAACTGGATCATCCGCAACCGGCTCGGCCTCGACGAGGGCGAGCCGTTGACGTCGGACGCGCTCGCCGAGGGCGCGCGCCGGCTGCGCAACACAGGGCTCTTCGACTCGGTCAACATCACGATGCCCGATCTCGAGACGACGAGCGCCGGCGCCGTCAACGCGGTCATCGAGGTGACCGAGCGCCACGATCACTTCGCCCAGGTCACAGGCGAGACGGGTTACTCGAGCTTCAACGGAACGTTCGTGAAGGCGATCCCGTCGATCAAGAACCTGTTCGGCGTCGGCATCTCGCTCGACCTCAGCGCGACATATGGCTTCGATCTGGTCGAGCTCCCGGATCTACGCACCCGCCAGGTCGCGGCCGAGGCCACGCTGCGCATCCCGCAGTGGCTGACGACGTGGTCGCCGATCGAGTTCCAGACCGAGGTCAACGCGTTCCACCGCCGCCAGGAGACCGCGCGGTTTGGCCTCCTCCGCACGACCGGCGCGACGCTCGTGCTCTCGCGCACCTGGGAGCGCCAGCGTGTCGGTACACGAGCAGCCCGCGCGATCACGTTCGGCCTGCACTACGACTACCGTAGCCGCGAGCGCAACGTCGACGCGCTGCGCCCGATCGGTGCCGACGACGACGACTCGCAGGTCCCGATCACGACGATCACCGGCTCCGCCGGCCCGACGTTCGAGTGGGAGCAACGCACCGATCGCCGCGGCGTGCTGTCGCCGCTCGCGCCCGAGGCCGGCTTCCGGTTCGACGCGCAGGCTGCGTTCGCCAGCCCGTACCTGCTCGGCCAGGACACGTTCATCAAGGTCTCGGCCGCGGGCTCGAAGTACTGGCCGCTGACCGACAGCCTCGTGCTCCGCGCCGACCTTCGCTATGATCAGGGCTTCCCGCTCGGCGGCGCGGCCCTGCTCCCCGAGGTCGAGCGGTTCTTCGCCGGCGGCGATTCGACGGTGCGCGGCTACGACGACGAGCGGCTCGCGACCGAGGTGATCCAGACCGGCGTGCCGCCGCTCGACAACATCGAGCAGATCCGCATCCTGCCTGCGGGTGGCAACATCCGCGTGATCGGCAGCGTCGACGCCCAGGTACGGATCTACAAGATCCTCGCGAGCGCGCTGTTCTTCGACGCCGGCGTGATCCGGAACCAGTGGAGCGCGGTCGAATTCGAGGACATCCGGCCCTCGATCGGCATGGCGCTCGCGCGGCTCGTGACGCCGTTCGGGGTGTTCGCGTTCGAGCGCGCGATCCCGCTGCGGCCCAAGCTCGGCGACGATCCGCGCGGCCGCTGGCACATCTCGTTTGCCGCCCGCGCGCAGTTCTAGAGGGCCCCGAGGTTGACGGCGGGGCGCAACGTCAGCAAGATGCCGCCCCTACCGAAGGAGACTTGTATGGGACGCGGAGACAATCGCAGAAGCCCGAAAATGAAGCGCAAGAAGAGCCAGGCCAAGCTCAAGGCCCGGATCAAGCGCAAGATCGCCACGGCCAAGGCGACCAAGAAGCCGGCCGCGCCGTCGAAGAAGAAGTAAGCTTTCCGCGAGGAAAGCGTGACGCCCGACGAGACACGCTGCGTGATGACGCAGATCGTGATGCCGATGCACACCAACGGGGTGGCAGGCGTCATGTTCGGCGGTGTGATGATGCAGTGGATCGACGTCTGCGCTGGCGTGGCGGCGATGCGCCACGCGTCGGGTGCAGTACTGACGGCGTCGATCGATCGGCTCGACTTCATGTCGCCGGTGCAGGTCGGCGAGATCGTCGTGCTGCAAGCGCAGGTCAACTACGGCTCGCGGACCTCGATGGAGGTCGGCTGCCGGGTCGAGACCGAGGACATGCGCACGCGGACGCGGCGCTACGTCACCAAGGCCTACCTGACCTTCGTCGCGGTCGACGACCACGGCAAGCCGCGCCCGATCCCGAAGCTCGATCTGCCGACCGAGGATGATCGCCGGCGTCACGCCGAGGCCGAGCAGCGACGTGCGTTGCGCCTGCGCGCAGCCGGGAGAACATCATGACGACGACACCAGTGACCAAGCCCGTCGCGCCAGCCATGCCGGTCACGCCGGTCACGATCGATCGCTCCGCATGGGGCCGCTTGCGGGTCACCGGCGGCGATCGCGTGCGCTTCCTGCAGGGACTGACGACCGTCAACGTCGAGCAGCTCGCCGACGGCGCGCACGGCTGGGGCGCGATCCTGAACCCGAAGGGCCGCGTGCTCTCGGTGATCGACGTCGCGCGGATCGGCGAGGCGTTTCTGATCGCGTGCGAGCCATCGCTCGCCGACAAGACGCGCGCGATCCTCGAGAAGTACGCGGTGATGGACGACGTCACGTTCGAGCCGTTCGAGGGACCCGCGCACCAGACCTGGGACGACCTCGGAACCGTGTGGTTCGCGCCGATTGCCGAGGGCTGTTCACCCGATGCCGTCGCCGAGACCGCGCCGGCCGCCGAGCTGGTGCGGATCCGTGCTGGCTTCTTACGCTACGGCGCCGACGTCGACGAGGATCACTTCCCGTTCGAGACGCCGCTCGTGAAGTTCCTCGACTACGGCAAGGGCTGCTACGTCGGCCAGGAGCCCGTGTTCCGCGTGTACTCGCAGGGCAACGCGGCGCGCATGCTGCGCGGGATCACGGTCGAGGGCGCGGATCCGATCGCCGCCGGTGCGGGCGTCAAGCACGCGACCAAGGACAACGCCGGGCTCGTCACGTCGGCGATCGTCGATGGCGACACCGTGCGGGTGCTCGCCTACGTGCACCGGACCTGCTGGGAACCGGGCGGCAGCGTCGAGATCGCCGGCCGGCGCGGCACGATCCACGAGCTCCCGTGGTGAACCGCGCCGCGATCTGCGTGGTCGCCTCGCTTGGCGCCTGGCAGGCCGCGGGCTGCACGCTCGTCACCGACAGCTTCGTCACCAACGGGTTCTCCGGCGATCCATTTCCGATCGGGGTCGATACTCGCAGTGGCGCGATCGTCGTCGGCCTGCGCGAGGGCGGCGCCGATCGACGCGCGGTGCTCGACGTGCTCTCGCCGGTCACCGTGGTCGATCCGGGCCGCGGCGTGGCGCCGACGATCAACAGCTCCGATCTCGTGCTGCTCGGCGAGCGGGCCGGCAGCGTCGGGATGCCCGACCTGCCACGCGCGAGCTTCGACGCCAAGCAGGTGATCCGTGTTCATCCGTGCTCGCAGGAGGTCGAGACCTGCACCGTCGGTTCGGTGACGGCGGGAACCGAGACGCCGTTCGACGCGCTGATCGGCGCCGACGTGCTGGCCGGCGACGCGCTACGGATGCGGCTCGGCACCGATCAGATCTTCGTGCTTGCCGATGTCGGTGGCAGCGACCGGGACCGGACGTACGCGTGCGACGCGGTGTTCCCGTCGCCGTATCGCGGCGGTGGCACGCTCGTGATCGCCGGCACCGAGGTCGCGTTCCAGGGCCGCCGGGTCACGATGCAGGCGTGCCTCGGTGCCGATCCAGATCCGCTGATCACCCAGAGCGCGCGCGGCGCCGACGTTCTCGTCGTGGTGTCGACGAGTATCGGGATCTCGCTGCTGTCGGAGTCTGCGTACGAGCGCTATCGACTCGCGCGCCCGGCGGCGCCTCCCCTGCTCGCGCTCGCCGAGGCCGACGTCGCGCTGCCGTCGGGCAAGATCGCCGGTCGGCTCGCCACGATCGACAAGCTCGCGCTGGTCGCGCGCTCGAGCCGGTCGCCGCTTGCGCCGTGCCGGCAGTTCTACGCGCACCACCTGATGACCGAGCGTGACTGCCAGGCAGGCGATCGCGACTGTCCCTGCGAGGGTGGCGACGTGTTCTGTCCGGTGCCCGGGATCGTCGAGATCGCGCCCGCCGTCGGCCTCGACTTCCTGATCGTCAGCGACGACAACGCGACGCTCCAGGCCCTGCGCACCGAGCTGCGGCCCGACCAGCAAGAGGTCGACGGCATCCTCGGCACCTCGGTGCTGCGCGACGTCGAGGTCGACATCGATTACCCGCACAACCGCGTGCTCGCCCGCTGCACGTCGGATGCGTGCGACGCCCGACCGGCGATCGATGATCCCGACGACCGCACGCAGATCAACGGCTGCCTGAGCGCGCCACCGTTCGGCCCGTAAATTACTCCTCCAGCGTCGTCAGGTTCGCGAGCACCTCGGACACGGTGCCACGCGCCACGATCTGGCCGCGCTCGACGCGCACGACCTGATCGGCGAGCAGCCGCGCCTCGGCGACCGAGTGCGTGACGTGGACCAGTGGCACGCCGAGCTCGGCGACCAGCTCGCGCACCAGGCTCGTGAGCTGCGCCCGCAGCTCGCGATCGAGCGCCGAGAACGGTTCGTCGAGGAGCACGACATGCGGCGCCCGGGCGATCGCACGTGCGAGGGCGACGCGCTGGGCCTCGCCACCCGAGAACGTGCGCGGGCGACGTCGCGCGAGGTGTCCGACGCCGAGCCGGTCGAGCAGCGCCTGCGCCTTCGCCGGGCGATCCGCGCGCGGCACGTGCTGCATCCCGTAGGTGACGTTGTGCAGCCCGCTCATGTGCGGAAACAACGCGAGCCCCTGGAACACGTACGCGAGGCGACGCTCGTGCACGGGCACCGCGATGCCCCTCGCGCGATCGAGCCAGACCTGGTCGCCGAGCGTGACCTTGCCGCGATCGGGCAGCGCGAGCCCGGCAAGCACCGCGAGGATCGTGCTCTTGCCGGAGCCCGACGGTCCCATCACGCACGTGATCCCGGGCGGGCACGCGAGCTCGACGTCGAGCGCGAACTCGCCACGGGAGAGCTGGATGGTTGCGCGAAGCTCGGACATCAGCTGCGGTTCGGGTGCATCCGCCGGGTGAGCCGGTTCGCGTAGTACAGCATCGCGATCCCGAACAGCGTCGCCGCGAGCGACATCTTGAAGACCTGATCGTCGTTGCCGGCGAGCAGCTGATCCATCACGAAGATCGACGCGGTCGGCGTGCCGTCGATCCGCGAGCCGGCCACCATCTGGGTCGCCCCGTAGTCACCGAGCGCGCGTGCGAAGCCCAGCATCGCGCCGGCGACGATGCCGGGAGCGGCGAGTGGCAGCACGATCGTGAACAGCACGCGCACCGGTCGAGCACCGAGCGTGCGCGCCGCGTTCACCACACTTGGATCGACGGCCTCGAGGCCGAGCCGCACCGAGCGGACGACGAGCGGCAGCGAACCCACCGCGGCGGCGATCACCGCGCCGGTGAACGTGAAGATGATCGGCGATCCGAAGATCGATTCCCAGGCGCGGCCCAGCGCGCTGTTCGTGCCGAGCACGACGAGCAGGTAGTAGCCGAGCACCGTGGGCGGCAGCACGAGCGGCGCCGAGATGATCGCGTCGAACAGGTTGCGCATCGGCAACCGCCGCCAGTTCAACAGGAGCGCGAGCGCGGTACCGACGACGAGCGTCAGCACGGTCGCGAGCGACGCGATCTCGAACGAGAGCCAGAGCGGTGCCCAGCTCATGCTTCGGTTCTCGCGCTCATGCCACCCACCGCTCCGCGCGAGCCTAACCGGGAATGCGGACCACGAAGACGGCCCCGAGATCGCCCCGCTGCTCGACGCGGATCGTCCCGCCGTGCGCCTCGACCGCGAGCTTGCAGAAGTAGAGTCCCAGGCCGCGGTTCGCGCGGGCTGCCGCGCGGCGCGCCTCGACCTGGAAGTAGCGCCCGAAGATCTTCTCGCGCTCGGCTGCCGGGACCGGCGGGCCATTGTTGCCGACTGCGATCTCGACGCCGTCGGCATCGCGCTCGACGTGCAGGATGCAGCGCCCGCCGCGCGGCGCGTACCGAGCCGCGTTGTCGAGCAGGTTCTCGAAAATGCGCGAGAACAGCTCGCGGTCGAGCTTGACCACGAGGTTCGGATCGCAGCGCAGCTCGAACGCGAGCTGACGGACCTCGAGGTTCGCGCGGTTGCCGGCGAGTGCGCGCTCGATCAGCTCGGAGACCCGGTTCGGCACGATGTGCGCGCGGAGGATCCCGTCCTCGAGCTCGTCGACGTCGAGGATCGTCGCGACCAGGCCGAGCGCCTTGTCGACGAGCGTGGTGGCGTCGTCGACGTACGCGAGCGCGACTGGCCGCTCCTCCTGCGCGAGCTCCTCGCGAAGCAGCTGCAAGTAGCCGTGGATCGCCGCGAGCGGGCTGCGTAGATCGTGAACGACGAGCGCCGCGAGGACGCGCTTCTTCGCACGCAGCTCGCGCGCGGCGTCAGTCTCAGCGGGCGTGTCGTTCCCGGGGCCGGGCGTGAAGCCCGTCCCCTCCATATCGGGAACCTCGGCCTTCAAGGCCATCAGCCCACCACACGGTTGCGGCCACCTTCCTTCGCCGCGAACAGGTTGGTGTCGGCTTGCTTGATGAACTCGAGCGCATCCTCGATCTCGCCGCGGAGCGCTGAAACCCCGATAGACACGGTCACGGGGATCAGCGCGTCCTCGAACTTGAACTCCGCGATCTCGACGAGCTTGCGGACCTTCTCGGCGAACTGCATCGCGCTGTAGTGATCGATCTCGGGGAGCACGATCGCGAACTCCTCGCCGCCGTAGCGCGCGAGCACGTCCTCGCGACGGATGCGCGTCTTGATCACCGACGCCAGGTGCTTGAGCACGTGGTCGCCGGCGAGGTGACCGAAGCTGTCGTTCACGCCCTTGAACCGGTCGATGTCGAACATGATCAGCGAGAGGTCGCGGCGGTAGCGCAGCGCGCGCCCGATCTCGCGCTCGAGCGTCTCGACGAAGTAGCGCCGGTTGAAGACCTGGGTCAGACCATCGACGGTCGTGAGCCGGTAGATCTCCTCGTGGTACGCGTTCTCGATGTTGTTGCCCGAGAGGAACTTGAAGATGCAGCGGCCGACCTTGATGAAGTCGCCGTCGCGCAGGACGTACTCGTCGATCATCTCGTCGTTGACGTAGGTGCCGTTCGTCGACCCCATGTCCCGCAGCATGATCGCGTTACCGGTGTTGATGATCTTGCAGTGATTCCGCGAGACCGCCTCTTGGTCGATCTGGATGTCGGCCTTCGACGAGCGGCCGATGATGATCTGCGGGCGGTTGAGGTTGAACTTCTTACCCAGCTCGAGCCCGTAGATGACGACTAGGCACGCTTCCTTCGCGACCGGGCGGTCACTGATCTTCGAGATCGCAGTGACCACCGTTTTGTTGCGGCCCGTATCACTCACCCAGTTGTCGATCCTACCAGAATCCCGACGCCTTTCCGTAGTCGATGCCCGTGGCTACTGCGTTTCCATGCACTCGAGGCGATCGTCGCCCGCGCGCCTGCACTGAACAGCTTCGACGAGCAGGTAACCGCCACGCACGAAGCGGTACGTCTCCAGGCTCAGCCTCCCGCCGTGTAGGTTCCAGTAGCCCCGCACGTCGGTCATGTTGTCCTCACCCTTGGTCGCCAGTGGCTCGAGGGCAGCTGCCTTGAAGGTGCCGGCGTACCTCGCACATTCGTCAGACGCGCGCGGCCCGACGAACACGTTCCAGTAGCAGTTGCCTTCGGCCGTGCACAACGCGCGATCGACGACGATGCTCTCGTTTCGCCCATCCCCATTCAGGTCGCGGTCCGCGCGATCGACCTTCGGCTTCGCCGACATCACGCCATCGCGGCCGGGCTCGGCACATGACCCGACCTGCACGCTCGGAGTTGGCATGACCTTCGGCGTCGTGGCTCGCCGGCTCGGGCAACCGGCCGTGATTGCCAGAAGCACGATGAGCGTCGATCGCAACATCGCGGCGAAAGTACATCAAATCTTGTGCCCGGCGCCGGATGAGGCTACATCGAAGAACATGCGTCGTTCGACCCTCGTGCTGCTGGCCGGATGCGCAATTGCCGGGACGGCTGCGTA
>JACCTC010000386.1 GCA_013812655.1 Deltaproteobacteria bacterium
CGACGAGTGGGCCGATGCCGTCGTCGCGCAGCTCGCGGCACGCGCGATCGACGTCGACGACGCGATCGACGCCCTGCACACCGCCGCGTATCTCGCCGAGGGCGTCAGCGCGATCCCGTGCGTGCACGCCGCGCGCGTGCTGTTCGAGGCGGGCCGCGCCCCGGCGGGGCTCGCGATGCTCGTCGGTGGGCTCGGTGCCGCCGGCGACGACTGGCGTGCCCGCGAGGTCGCCAACCTCGCCGATGCCTGGAAGCGCGCGAAGCCCGGCGTACCGCTCGCGTTCGACAAGGTCGCCGCCGCCATGTTCGAGGCGTTGCAGAAGGGTGATGCCGCGCGCGCCGAGAAGCTCGGGCGCTGGGGCGTCGCGCTCGATCCCGAGAATAACGAGGCGCACCGTAACCTCGGGCTCGCGCTCGCGCAGCAGGGCAAGGTCGTCGAGGCGTTGCAGCACCTCGTGCAAGGGACCCGCGAGCAGGCGACGCAGATCCTGTCGGGCGTGCTCTATCAGAGCGGCAAGCTCGCCGAGGCGATGGCCGTGCTCGACTACGCGAGCCGGTGGTACGTCCGCGCCGATCAGTGGCTGACCTACGGCGGCATCGCGTACGCCGCGATGGACAACCCGCGCACGGTCAAGGCGTACGCGCTCGCGTACCAGCTCGATCCCGAGGCGTTCGACACGACGCAGCTCAACGCCTACGCCGGCGTGCTCGACGAGGTCGGCGACTACGCGACCTCCGAGGCGATCGCGCAGAAGCTGCTGGTCGCCGCTGGCGACGACGTGATGTGGAAGACCAACGCGTGGAACCACCTCGCGTGTGCGTATATCGGGCTCGATCGCTTCGACGAGGCCGTCAAGCTCGCGAGCCAGGCCGTCACGCAGAACCCGCTCCCCGATAACACCGCGGGCTTCGCGGCGACGCTCGAGCGCGCGAAGACCAAGACCAGGACCACGCCGCCTCCCGGCGTGCCGACCGAGCCGCCGCGCGCGCCGGTGTACGCGCTCCTCGAGGCCGGTGACTTCGCATCCGCGGCGGTGCTCGTGACCGGCGCGGCGTGGCACGAGCGGCGGGCCGCTCTCCACGCGACACGGTTCCGGTTCGCGTCGGAGAACGAGCTCGAGGTCACGCCCCGCGCACGCGCGGCGGCGAATGCCGTGCTCGCCGACAGCACCGGCTCGCTCGACCGCGATGCCGTGCTCGCGCGGATGACCGCGATCGAGATCCGCGAGCAGGCGTACTTCGCGCGCGATCCGCTGCCGCACCTCGGTGATCGGATGACGCGCGACGCGTTCTACCAGGAGTTCCGCGCGCGCGGCGGTGTCGTCCTCGGCGAGCCCGAGCCACCACCGCCGCCGTTCGTCGATCGCGTCGTCCTGCCCGGCAGCAAGCTCGCGCGCACCAGCGACTTCATCGCGCTACTCCGCGACCTCGCCGCGCTGACGCCGCGCGAGGCGCTCGCGCAGTTCGATCTCGATGACGCTGCCTACGTCGACCTCGCCCGCGCGTGGGGTGCTGCGATGGACGCCGATCCGACGCTCGTCCAGACGATCAGCGCCGGCCTCGCGAAGCGCTGACACCAGTCGTCGGGACGAGTCGTAGCCAGCGCGTGTAGCTTTTCTCGTCCGGACGGGGTGGGGGGCCCCGGGACAGATGGCGCAACCGGCCGAGATCATTGGGGAGCAGGCCATCCGCTGATCTTGCTCTTAGGTGGACCCGGGAGGACCACCACATGTCGATTCAGCTGTCTGCCATCCGACTGCTCGTTTGTATCGCCGCCCTGGCATCCGCATCCTGCGTCGTCGAAACCGAGGGGGACGGTGAGGGCGGTGCCGACGAGAACCTGACGGAATCGACGCTGCTGTCGGCCCCGAACATGGGCACGATGTTCATCACCCGCGCCGAGATCGAGTCCAAGCCGACGTCGGGCGCAGGCTGGACGTTCTTGAAGTCCAAGGCGGACATGAGCTCGTGGGGCACGGTCAACCTTGCCGACCAGAACGGGTTGACGCAGTCGTACGTGCTCGCGGGCGCGCTCGTGTACGCGCGCACCGGCATCACGAGTTACCGAGACAAGGTGATCGAGTACGTCAAGCGCGCGCCGGGCACCGAGATCGACGGGACGGATCAGCTCCTCAATCTCGCGCGAACGCTCTACGGCTACGTCGTCGCCGCCGACCTCGTGGGCATGCCGCTGTCGACCATGTGCAACAACGGACAGACATGGGGGCAGTACCTGCAGGGCATCCGGCTGAAGTCCATCCCCGGGAACTCGCGCTGGCCGACGCTCGAGAAGACGTCGGCAGATACCGCGAGCAACTGGGGCGCCTACGCACTCTCGACGCACCTTGCAGTGTCCTACGCGCTCAACGACACCGCTGCGATCCAGCGCGACATCAACATCTTCAAGCGCTACCTCGGTGATACGACATCGCCGGCCGCCGCGTTCAAACCGACGGCGGCGTACGTTCACAACAACCACGGCGCGACCTGGGACATGTCGCCGACGATGCAACGCGGGATCAATCCGGCCTCCGCAACCAACGATCGCGCTGGCGCCATCATCGAGGATGTGATGCGCAGCTACGACGTGCCGTCGATCGCCTGCTGCCAACCGGAGCTCGCGGGCATCGTCTACTCGGAGGAGGCGATGGACGGCTTCTTCTCGACGATGCAGCTCCTGCGCGCAAATGGCGTCGATCTCACGCTCGCCCAGGACAGCGCAGCGAAGCGCGCGTATCACTACATGGTCACGCACGGCGGCCCCGGTCCGTACACGCTGACGCGCTACCTGCCTTACTTCGTCAACTATCACTACGGCACGAGCTACCCCGTGCAGACCGAGGATCGTCCGTACCGTCATATGGGGTACGGCTCGTGGCTGTTCACCGGCACGCCGAAGGCGGCCCCCGACGACACGACGCCGCCTCCACCGACCACGACGACGCCGACGGTCGTCGGCTCGAGCTCGAACCCCGGTGGCACGCTGACGGCACTCGCGATCGCGCGTCCAACCACGGCCGCGTCCGGCGATCTGATGCTCGCGAGCGTGATGTACCGCGGCAGCGGTGCGATCGGTGCACCGGCGGGCTGGTCGGTGGTGCGCGATACGTTCAACGGTGGCACGCACATGACGACGTTCGTGAAGCGCGCGGGGACGGCCGAGCCATCGAGCTACGTGTTCAGCGTACCGTCGGCGAGCGGCCTGTGCGGCGGCATCACTGCGTGGCGCGGTGTCACCGCCGTCGACGTGAGCTCGGGCGCGAGTGGAACAGGCACAGCAGCCGTGGCGCCGTCGCTGACGACGACCGGCACCAACCGCGGCCTGGTCGCCGTCTACGGGCAGATCAATCGAACGACATACACGCCACCTGCGGGTATGACCGAGCAGTTCGACGTGGCGACTCCCTCGGGGACGTATCTCGGCACGAACGCGCAGGCGGCCGGCATGCAGACGGCGGCAGGCGCGACCGGCTCGCGAACGGCGACCGCAGCCGGCGCTGGCGGCGGCTGGATCGCGCAGCTCATCGCGCTGCGCTGACGGTCAGGGGACTTCGACGAGACAGAGATCATCGACCTGCAGGCATGCGTTCGCCTGCACATCGCTCCAGCCCGCGAACACCTCGAGCTCGATGGAATCGGGGCGCACCACCGTGTAGTCGACGATCACCTCCTGCCAGTCGGCCGACGCGGTGTAGCGCGTCGTGGTGTCGTCGACGTAAGCCGTGGGGCCGATCTCGCGCACGATCGCGTACGACGGCGGTCCTGGGGTCTCGGTGCGTGACCACAGGCTGAGGCGATACTTCGTCCCTTGCGCCGGTTGCAGCACGGTCGATGGCATATCGCTCGCGTTGAAGTAGGAGCCCTCGCCGGTCCAGCATGCCTGGAGCGCATTGCCGCTGCGGCCCGGCACGAGCGACAGCGTCGCGAAGATGCCGACCCAGCCGCTGGTGCCGGTGTCGAACCCGGGATTGGCGATGAGATTCCCCGGGCAGGCGTCGGGCACACAGGTCCCGGCGACCTCACCACCGGCATGCTCGCTGTAGCGTCGACGCGATCCACAGTCCGGGTCGGTGAAGCTACAGAAGTGATTTGCCTCGCACGTTCCCGCAACGCCGCGGCGGGTGCACATGTCATTGTCGCTACACTCGAACACGGGCTCTTCCTTGACGCAGCCTGCCGACGTGACGAGCGCGAGCGCGAGCGAACAGACGACGGTGTGCATGACTAGAATGCGAACGCGACCTGCCACGTCGCCCCCCTCGCGTCGATCGCGGTGTGGATCGTCGTGTGCGTGCGGCGCGTCGCGTACCGCGTCAGGCCAAGTACGAGCAGCGCACCACCTGCGATCATGACGCCGACGCCGACCTGCTGATAGCGCTCACCGGAGTGCTCGAGGAACGCATCGTAGTTGCTAGCTCGGTTGTGCTCGCGTGTCTCGGCACGTCCATGGCGCCACGCGAGGAGCCCACCGACTGCCACCGCGACGCCGCCGACGGTGAGGACGCCACCGCGCGGATCGGTGTACCAAGGCGACTCGTGTGCCGTCGTGCGCATCGCGAGCGGTGTGGTTGTTGATGACGCGCCCCCGGCACTGACCGATGGCTCTGGTGCAACCGGCTGTTGCTGCGAGCTCGTCGGCTCCGTGCGACAGCGTTCGATGTTGGCGCGCGCGGCAGCTGCCTGCCGATCTTTGGGCGCGGTGCGCAGGTACGTCTCGTACGCGACGATCGCACGCTCGCAGTTCCCTCGCAGACGTTCTGCTTGCGCGATGCCATAGAGCAGCTCGGGGCGCGGTGCGATCTGGTATGCGGCCTGAAACTCGACGATCGCCTCGGCATACTGCTGTGCCTCGAAGTGCCGGATCGCGCGCTCGTGATGTGCGCGCGCGGCGCTCGGCTGTGCCGCGCCATCGTCCGCAACGGCAGGTCGCCCGGCGAGCCCGAGCGCGACGATGAACGCGGCGCCGAACGCAACGAGTGACGAGCTGCGCGGGGCGATCATGGCGGAGGCAGCGGCGCGTCGAGGTACCCGTCGGCGGGCGCCGTCGGTTTGTTGGCGCCCTCGTTACGACCGGTCGGCACCCGTCGAGACGGCACGGGCACGCGACGTTTCGTCGGCGAGCGCACCGATTTCGATGTGCGCTGACCCGGTGTACGCGAGCGCTGCTTCGCCTCGATCGCAGGCGCAGCCATTTGGTCGGCAGGTTCGTTCGTGCGTACGGCTGCCACGGGGGTCGCTGGCGTCGGTGTCCGGGTCGGTAGAGCGGCCGGTACAGCGGCCGGCAGGCTTGGACTCTCGGTGAGCGTGACTGGTTTCGAGCTGCCGATCGAGCTGTCGATCGAGCCGATCGAGCCGATCGAGCCGATCGAGCTGTCGATCGAGCTGTCGATCGATTCGCCCGTGGAGCGAACCTGCCAGAGCCCGAGTGCCGTGACGCAGACCGCGAGTGCGAGTGCGAGCATGACGGTGCGTCGGGACGTGACGCGACGCGAAGGCGGGGCCGCTGGTAAGGGTTCGGGACTCGACAGCGATAGCGTCGAGTGGGTGTGTCTCGTCGGCATCGCGTGATGTTCGACGCTCGAGATACCTGCAACTTCAGTGAGGTCACCGACGTTGACTGCCGCGGCGGCGGCGGCGGGCTTGGCTGCCGGCGCGGCGACGACCGGATCGGCGGGCGAGATTCGAATGCGGTCACGCATGAACCGACCGAGGACGGCTGGCGTCGTGCTGAGACCCGCGCGGGCGGCGAACGACTCGAGCACGTCGTGGAGCTCCTGTGCCGTCGTGAAGCGCGCGTTGACGTCGCGAGCGAGCGCTCGCATCACGATCGATTCGAGCTCGGCCGGATAACCGGTGCACACCGTGGAGGGCAGCGGCGCCTCGGTCTCGATGATCTGCTTCATCAGCTCGAAGTCGCTCTCAGCCGTGTACAAGCGACGGCCGGTCGTCAGCTCCCACAGCAGGATGCCGAGCGCGAACAGGTCGCTGCGCCGATCCAGCGGCTGCGTCCGGATCTGCTCCGGCGACATGTAGCGCAGCTTGCCCTTCATCGTGGAGTGGCGCGTTGCGCCGAGTCGATCGGCAGCCTTCACGATCCCGAAGTCGATGATCTTCACCTCGCCGTCGAACGTCACGAACACGTTGTGCGGCGTCAGGTCCCGATGGACGATTCCGAGTGCGCGACCATCGCTACTCGTGCGTTCGTGGGCGTAGTGCAGGCCGGCGCAGATGCCGAGCACGACCTGAAGCGCGTGGGGCAGTGGCACGCCATGCGGATCGACGGCGTCAGTGAGCGCTCGCAGATCCGCGCCCTCGAGGTACTCCATCGCGAGGAAGTAGTCGTCGCCTGCGCGTCCGACGTCGAAGACTTGCACGATGTTGCGGTGATACAGCGTTGCCGCGATCCTGGCCTCGTCGAGGAAGCGCTCCACATAATCGCGATTGGCTGCCAGCGACGGCAGGATGCGCTTGACGACGACAAGCCGCTCGAAGCCGCCCAACCCGGACGTGCGCGCGAGGTAAACTTCGGCCATGCCGCCGGTCGCCAGCTTTCGCAATAGCTCGTACTTGCCGAGCTGTGCGACCGCGGAGCCGTCGAGCATACCGACACGATTGTATCACGCGAGATCTGGGTCGCGATGACGCCGAACGGGGGCGCATCCGACGATGGCGCGCGTGGTCAGCTGACGCGTACCGAGGATGTCTCCGCACATCGCCTCACCGAGCAGGTGCTCGTGCGGCGGTTCCAGCTACAGATCGTCGGCGGACCTGACGCAGGCCAGGTGTTCAGCTCACAGGGTGAACGCGCGCTGATCGGCACGCACGACTCAGCGGATCTCTTGCTCCACGATCGAACCGTGTCGCGATTTCACTGCGAGCTGCGGCTCGCGGGCCCAAGGGTGCTCCTGCGCGACACCGGCAGTCGAAACGGCACGCTGATCGATGGCGTGTCCGTGTTGACCGCACCCGTTCACGACGGCGCGACGATCACGGTCGGGCGGACGTCGCTCACGTTGCGACTCGGCGCAGAGGACCTGCCGATTCCCCTCGCGACAGGTGACCGCTTCGGCTCCCTCGTGGGCCGCAGCGAGAGCATGCGCTCGGTGTTTCATGTCCTGGAGCGTGCAGCTGCCACGGACGTGACGGTGCTCGTCGAGGGCGAGACCGGCACCGGTAAGGAGCTCGTCGCCGAGTCCTTGCATCGCGCCTCGACACGCCGCGATCGGCCGTTCGTCGTCGTCGATTGCGGCGCGCTGACGCCGGAGCTCTTGAAGAGCGAGCTGTTTGGCCACGAACGTGGTGCGTTCACCGGTGCGGACGTCGCGCGCGAAGGCGCGTTCGAAGCCGCCAACGGCGGCACCGTGTTCCTCGACGAGATCGGCGAGCTCGGCGAGGAGCTGCAACCGATGCTGTTGCGTGCCGTCGAGTCGCGGACGGTCAAGCGGATCGGCGCCAACCAGTACAAGAAAGTCGATGTTCGGTTGATCGCGGCGACCAATCGCGATCTCTACGCCGAGGTCAACGAGCATCGCTTTCGTTCCGATCTGTTCTACCGGCTCGCGGTGCTGAGGGTGCGGATGCCTCCGCTCCGCCAGCGCGCCGAGGATCTGTCACTGCTCGTGCCCGAGCTGCTGACGAACCTCGGCCTGCTCGCCCATCCGCGTGCCGCCGCCTTGCAGACCGCCGCCGCGTACGCCGAGCTCGCGCGGCATGGCTGGCCAGGCAACATCCGTGAGCTACGGAATTACCTCGAGGCTGCCGTGCTGTTTCCGCACGGGGTTCCCGACGCCGCGCTGCAAGCACCGCCAGCCTCGACCGACGCGCCGCCTGCGTTCGATCTTCCGTATCGCGCAGCGCGCACCTACTGGACCCACGAGTTCGAGCAGCGCTACCTCGTCGAAGCCTTACGCCGGCACGGTAACGAGGTCACGGCCGCCGCGCGTGCCGTGGGGCTCGACCGCGTCTATTTTCATCGCCTGCTGCGCAAGCACCACCTACGGTGATCTGCCCTGCCGTGCCAGGATCAGGACGATGAAGGTCGCGGACCTCAACAACCAGGCGGCGCGGTTGATCGATGCGGGTCAGCTCGACGCGGCCGCAGGCGTGCTCGAACAGGTCGCCGCCATCATCGATGCCCGGCCGCGGGCGCCGGTCGATTGGCGCAACTTCGAGCCCGCGTTCGACGAGTACTTCTATCGCACGCATCGCATCACGATCGGATGGCACCGCGAGCAGTACGCCGAGACCCTGCCGTACGCCGAGCGCGCGTTCGAGCTCGAGTACGCGATCGTTGCGGCTGCAAAACAAACCGACATTCGCGGCATCTCGCCGTTCGCGTACAGCACCGGTGCATGGGGGCTGATCTCGCTGCTCACGCGCTGCGGGCGCTTCGAGGATGCGGCGAGCGCCTTCGAGAAGGTGCTCGAGGATGGCTGGTTCTGGGCGCGCAGCAACCGCAAGCGGGCGGCCGCCGAGGATCTGCTGATGGCCGGCGTCTGCATCTACCTCGAGCATCGCGATCCAGCGTGGCTGAAACGAGGGCGCTCCCAGATGGAGCGCGCGCGACGCCTGCTGTCTCCCGATCGGACGGGCCTGGTCTACAACTGGGCGGTCTACTGGACGCTCGTCGGCGACAAGCGGCTCGCGCTCGAGATGGTCGACACGTTGACCCGCCACGATTTCGGCCTCGAGAAGCTGCTCGCAGATCCCAGCTTCGTGGCGCTCCATGGCGAGCCGCGCTGGCAAAGCGACGTGGTCGATCGCGTGCTGACCTGGAGGTTCAGCTCCGAGCCTCCGGGCGCTCGCGTCTTCATCGACGGGACCGATACCGGCATCGACACGCCGGGGCGGATGCGGCCGCCGCCGCGCGGCCGTCATCACATCCGCCTGGTCCTCGCCGGTCACCGCGACGTCGAGCAGACGCACGAGCCGATCGCCGGTGGGTTCGAGGCCAGCTTTCGTCTCGAACCGAGCCATCTCGCCGACGAGCGGGATCGGCTGGTGACCGAGATGGCGCGCGACGCGATGCGTGTCCCGGACGCGGCAGCGCGCAAGCGAACACGCGACTTCGTCGGCAAGCGCAAGCATGCGTCCATTCGCGTCGCGCGCGCGACGACCTACGGGCTGGGTGGTCTCGACGTCACCGTCCACGGCGATGGCAGCGTCCTGCTGCGCAGATTGCCGTTCTTGGCGACCGAGAAAGTTCAGACGTTGACCGTGAAGCTCGACGCGACGCCGCTCTTCGAGACCTTCATCAACGAGGCGTTCACCGAGATGGTGCTCGCCCCGATTCCAGGCCAGCCGGACGAGTTCTACTTCACGATCGAGCTCACCGGTGCTGGGGGCGAGACCCACACCCTGAGCAAACTTGGCAGCACCCGACACCCTCGCTTCGATCGGCTCGTCGGCCTGGTCTACATGACCGTTGGGGCCCAGCTCGGTGCGACCGAGCGCGCTGCGTTCACGATCTGAAACGCGAAGCGCTGACTCAGTCGAACACGACGGTCTTGCCGGCGTAGACCAGGATTCGATCCTCGAGGTGCCAGCGCACCGCCGAGGCGAGCACGACCTTCTCGAGGTCGCGACCCTTGCGCACCAGATCGTCGACCGAGTCGCGGTGCGAGCAGCGGATCGTCGCCTGCTCGATGATCGGGCCCTCGTCGAGCTCGTTCGTCACGTAGTGGCTGGTCGCGCCGATCAGCTTGACGCCGCGGACGTAGGCCTGGCGATACGGGTTCGCGCCGACGAAGGCCGGCAGGAACGAGTGATGGATGTTGATGATGCGCGAGCCGAAGCGCCCGACGAACGCGGGCGACAGGATCTGCATGTAGCGCGCGAGCACGATCAGATCGATGCGCGCGGCCTCGACGAGCTCGATCGCCGCGGCCTCCTGCGCCGGCTTGTCGTTCGCGTCGACCGGCAGGTGATGAAACGGCACGTCGAAGTGCTTCGCGATCGGCGCGCCGTCGGCGTGGTTCGAGATCACCATCGCGACCTCGCAGGGCAGCTCGCCGGCGCGGTAGCGGATCAGCAGGTCGTAGAGGCAGTGCTCCTGCTTGGATGCGAAGATCGCAACCCGTCGCACCTGGTGGCCGTACGCGATCCGCCAGTCCATCGCGAACCGCTCCGCGACCTCGCGGATCCCGGTCTCGAGCGACGTTCGATCGGTCGTCAGCGTCGAGAGATCGAACCGGATCCGCTGGAAGAACAGCGCGGCGACCGGATCGGTGTGCTGGTCAGCGTCGAGGATGTTCGCGCCGTGGCCGTAGAGGACCTGCGCGAGCGTCGCGACGATGCCCTTGCGATCGGGACACGCGACCAGCAGGGTTCCGAGCTCGGCGCTCACCGCTGCATCCTATGCCGCGGTCAGGCCGCCGTCGACGACGAGCACGGAGCCGGTCGTGAACGACGCCGCATCGGACAATAGATACACGGCGGCGCCTGCGATCTCGGTGGGCTGGGCGTGGCGCGCGAGCGGGGTGCGCTTCACGACATGCTCGCGGAGCATCGGGTTCGCCACGATCGCGGCCGCGAACTTCGTCTCGACGAGGCCGGGCGCGATCGCGTTGACCCGCAGCTGCGTGCCGCCGAGCTCGAACGCGAGCGTCTGGGTCATGCTGATCACCGCCGCCTTGGTCGCGCCGTAGATGCCCTGCATCGGCGCCGCGCGCGTACCGGCGACGCTCGCGATATTGACCAGCGAGCCCGCGCCGCCGCGGGTGCGCGCATGGCGGACGAACGCGCGTGCACAGTAGAGGTAGCCTTTGACGTTGACCTCGAAGGTCTTGTCGATCGCCGCGTCGGGCGTGTCGATCAGTGGCCCGAAGTACGGGTTCGTCGCCGCGTTGTTGACGAGCCCGTCGATCCGGCCGAACTGCTCGACGGCGCGCGCGACCATCGCCTCGACGTCCTCGGCCTTGCCGGTGTGGCACGCCACCGCGAGCACGCGGTCCGGCGGCAAGCTCGCCGCGACCCGATCGAGGTCGGCTTGCTTGCGGGAGGCGAGCACGACCTTCGCGCCCGCGTCGACGCAGGCCCGGGCGATCGCCTCACCGATGCCGCGGCTCGCGCCCGTGACGACGATGACCTTGTCCTTCAGCATGCGCGGACGCTATCACCGACGTGCTTGTCGTCGCGGTGCCGGCGGATCAGAACACGTAGCCAACACCGACCGCGAAGCCACCGGCCACCGTCGTGAACGACGTGCCCTCGTCGGAGCCATCGGCCTTGAAGCTGCCGACCGACACGTTGATCTCCGGGCCAGCCTGGAGCACGACGCGGCGGCTCGGGAAGTAGGCGAACGGCAGGCCGATGCGCGTGAGGAACGCCGTCTGCGTCAGCTTCGCGACGGTGCCGCCCGAGCCGATCTCGCGGTTGCCGAACAGTCCGCCGAGCCCGAGCGTCGGGCGAAAGAACGCACCGAGCCCGAGCCGCACGTGGAACGAGCCGAACAGCACACCGCCAAAGCCGGTCGACTGGGTGTCTGCGCCGGCCTTGTCGTAGCTGAACAGAGCGGTCGCGCCGAGGGACACGTTGTTGTTGATGAAGTACTGAAAGCCGGCACCCATCAGTGTCGAGAGCTTGGTGTTCGACTCCTCGCCGACCTTGTCGACGCTGAGCACGAAGATGCCGCCGAGGTCGATCTCCTTGACCCCCTTGCCGATGGCCGTGACCCTGCCCGGGTCGGTGGGTTCGGCGGTGACCTCGTCGGCGACGGCTGTCGAGAGCGCGAGGGTCGACGTGGCGAGAAGGGTGACCGCGAATGTCGTCAAGCTATGCATGACGGGAGCATCGGGGGAAGCCCGCCGCCCATACAGGCACGCACCGGCAAAACTCGTACTCAGGAAACAAAGCCACCGGGTTGACGCGGCGCATTACGTCGGCCATAAAATGAATGACGGTTCATTCACCCCGGGACGTATATGGCGAATCAGAACTACTACAAGGCCAACCTCCGCGACCTGCAGTTCCTCCTGTTCGAGCAGTTCAAGCTCGACGAGCTGCTCGGCAAGGAGCCCTATCCGAACTGGGGCAAGGACGAGGTCGTCGCGGTGCTCGAGGAAGCCTACGGCTGGGCGCAGAAGCACATGGGTCCGTACAACCGCTCGGGTGATGACGAAGGCTGTCGGCTCGACAACGGCCAGGTCCGCGTGCCGTCCGGGTTCAAGGAGATCTGGAAGGCGCTGTTCGCGGCAGGCTGGCGCACGCTCGCCGTCGAGACCCAGCACGGCGGCCAGGCCGGTCCGTTCACGCTCGCGATGATGGTCGAGGAGTTCATGTGCGGTTCGAACACCGCGTTCAACATGTACCCCGCGCTCACCCAGGGCGCGGCCGACGTCATCCTCGCGTTCGGCACGCCGCACGAGATCGAGAGCTACGTGCCGAACATGTTGAACGGCAAGTGGGCCGGCACGATGTGCCTGACCGAGCCGCACGCCGGTTCCGACGTCGGCAGCTCCAACACGCAGGCGATCAAGCGCCCCGATGGTCAGTACACCATCAAGGGGACGAAGATCTTCATCTCCGGCGGCGACCAGGACATGACGGACAACATCATCCACATGGTCCTCGCGCGGACGCCCGATGCACCGCCGGGCACCAAGGGGCTGTCGCTATTCATCGTCCCCAAGGTTCGCTCTGACGGCACGCCGAACGACGTCACCTGCGCCGGCATCGAGCACAAGATGGGCATCCGCGCATCGTCGACGGCGCAGCTCGTGTTCGGTGACAACGACAGCTGCATCGGCGAGCTGCTCGGCGAGGTCGAGAACAAGGGCATGTCCCAGATGTTCCACCTCATGAACTACGCGCGGATCGGCGTCGGTCTGCAGGGCCTCGCGCTCGCCTCGAGCGCCTACCTCAACGCGCTCGAGTACGCCAAGGATCGCAAGCAGGGCAGCTCGATCAAGCAGTGGAAGGACGCGACCGCGCCGCGCGTGCCGATCATCGAGCACCCCGACGTCCGCCGCATGCTGCTCGACATGAAGTCACGCGTCGAGGGCATCCGCGCCCTCGCGGTCAAGCTGACGATGCACATCGACCGCCAGGCCGCCCTCGAGAAGACCGGTGGCGACAAGACGCAGATCGAGTACCACCAGGGCCAGGTCGATCTGCTCGTCCCGCTGATCAAGGCCTACGGCAGCGACCAGGCGTTCTCGATCTGCGCGACCGCGATCCAGGTCTACGGCGGCGCCGGCTACCTCAAGGACTGGCCCGTCGAGCAGTACGCACGCGATTCGAAGATCTTCTCGATCTACGAGGGTACGAACCACATCCAGGCGATGGACCTCGTCGGTCGCAAGCTGATGCAGCGCGGCGGCGCGAACGTCCAGCAGTTCGGCAAGGACGTCGGCGCGTTCGTGGCGGCCAACAAGGAGCACGCGACGCTTGCGGACGCGGTCGCCGTGCTCGGTGGCGCGATGGAGGCGCTGACCGCGAGCGGCGGGAAGTTCATGCAGTGGTTCGGCGGCGGCAAGATGGAGATGGTGCCGACCGTCGCGAACCGCTTCCTCGAGATGATGTCGGAGACCACCGTCGGCTGGCTCCTCCTCGAGCAGGCCGTGATCGCCGAGGCCGCGCTCGGCAAGCTCGGGCCCGACCATCACGACCGCGCGTTCTACGAGGGCAAGCGCTTCGCCGCGCAGTACTTCGCCTACAACGTGCTGCCAGGCGTCGCCGCGAAGGCGCAGCTGATCGCGCGCGAGGATCGTACCGCGCTCGACATCCCGGTCGCCGCGTTCGCGCCCTGAGCATGAGGAGGGCGCGGCTGTTCCTGCTCGCGGTCGCCGCATGTGGCGGCTCGACACCGTCGCGGCCCGCGCCGGTGCATGCCGAGCCGTTGGCAGGCGACCACCGGCACGATCCGGCGCACGGCCACCACCAGGCCGGCGCACATGATCCGGCGCATGGCGGGCACCACGGCGGTGGCATGCACCATCGCTTCGAGAACGCCGAGGCGTGGGCGAAGGTGTTCGACGACCCGTCGCGCGATGCGTGGCAGCAACCCGACCGCGTGATCGCTGCACTCGCGCTCGCACCGACGATGACGGTCGCGGACATCGGCGCAGGCACGGGGTACTTCACCGTGCGGATCGCGCGTGCGGTGCCGCAGGGCACCGTGATCGCCACCGACCTCGAGCCCGACATGGTGCGCTACCTCGGCGAGCGGGCAGGACGCGAAGGCCTGACGAACGTGCGCGCGGTCGCGACGCCGCCGGACGATCCGCAGCTCGCGCCGGCGAGCGTCGATCGCGTGCTCGTCGTCGACGTCTGGCACCATCTCGGCGATCGTGCCGTGTACGCGCGCAAGCTCGCGGCCGCGCTCGCACCCGGCGGGCTCGTCGCCGTCGTCGACTTCAAGCTCGATGCGAAGCTCGGTCCGCCACGCCAGCATCGGCTCGCGCCCGACGCCATCATCGCCGATCTCGCGGCCGCCGGGCTGACCGCGAGCGTCGCGCTCGATCTGCCGGAGCAGTACGTGGTGATCGGGCGCCGCGCAGCGCGCTGAACGAGCGGACCGAGGGCGGGCAGCGCGCTACCGCCGTGGCGTGGAACGACGAGTCTCCCGACGACGGCTCCCCGACGAGAACGTCGCCGATGCCGACAAGGCACAGGTCGAGGCATCCGCACCTCGCGGTCACGCTGACCTACGCATCGACTGCGAGGCGCGGAGAAGACCAATGGAGACAAGACTGCAGGTCGAGCTGCTCGTCCCGCTCATCACGGCCAGCGGCAGCGAGCAGACGGTGATCGTGATCTGCTGGAGCGCGCCGAACTTCCACGCCCGCTCCTGCGCAACCACACCGTCGTAGGATCGACTTCGTCACCGGCAGTGTTCGCACTTGGTCGCCGGAGCAAGTACCGGCGCTGCAGAGCGCGTGCGGCGCCGTGACTCGTGATGGACATGCGCCAAGCCACGTCGATGAGTGACGTTTCCGCGCATGCCCACACGACTCACCGCGCTTCCCTCGGGCCTACGCTCCGTTTCCGATCATTTCATGTTTTGGTCTTGGGAAATCGTGTGTTGGTTCGGCCCAGACCCTGCCCAGACGGGTACGTCTAGAACCTCGTGTGCCGCGGTGAGGACCCAGGTTCACGTTGCCATCAGCGTCGAGATCTCTGCATGGCAAGAGTTGAGCGCGCGCGCGCGGAGTTGATCGCGAGCATTTGATGTGCGGGCCGCGATCGACGAGGCCGGGTCGAGTGTCAGTGAGATCTATAATGTCAGACTGGCGATGTAGAAGATCGTATGCATCGCATGCACAAGGAGATCGAATTGCTCGGCGAGGAGATCGCGGCTGACCTCGCCAATCTCGACGCTGCGCTGCACGCCGTGCTCGAGAAGATCCGCACGTTCGACGAAGGAGGAGGCTGGTCTCGTCAGGGCTTCCGGTCGTGCGCAGACTGGCTGTCGTGGCGGGTCGGCTGGAATCTGGGAACGGCGCGCGAGCACGTACGCGTCGCGCGGCGGCTCGTCGAGCTCCCGCAGATCGACGAGGCGCTCCGGGTGGGCAAGCTGTCGTACTCGAAGGTCCGCGCGATCACGCGCGTGGCGACGCCAGCGATCGAGGCGGTGCTGCTCGAGGACGCGCTGCTGACGACGGGCCAGCAACTCGAGACGATCTGCCGCAAGTACGCCACGGTGCAGCGACACGGCAAGGAGGTCGGGCCGCTCGACGAACGCGAGCGCCGACAGGTGCGTCGCCGCGATCTCGAGGACGGCATGGTGCGGATCGAGGCTACGCTGCACCCCGAGGAAGCGGCCGTGGTCTGGGCCGCACTCGAACGGATCGCCGCCGAGAAGTGCCGCGAGCCTCAGCGCGCCGAGGCCACCGAGGCCACCGAGGCCACCGAGGCCGCCGAGGTCACTGGGGCCACAGAGTGCCGCCTCGTGGAATCACGGCCACTTCCACATGAAAACGTTCCCGAGGGAACGTTCCGCGATCACGCGATCGACATTCCCGCGGGAATGTCCGGCGACCACGAGCTCGATGTTTTCGCGGGAATGACCGGCGACCACCGGCTCGACGTTCCCGCGGGAACGTCCGTCGGCCACGAGCTCGAAATTTCCGCGGGAATGACCGGCGACCACCGGCTCGACGTTCCCGCGGGAACGTCCGGCGACCACGAGCTCGAAGTTTCCGCGGGAATGTCCGGCGACCACCGGCTCGACGTTCCCGCGGGAACGTCCCGCGCGTCGCAAGGTCCGAAGACTTCGTTCGATCGCGCCGGTGCACTCGTCGCGATGGCGCAGGCGGTGATCCGTGGCGAGCACTCGAACCGTTCGCCGTACCAGCTCATGGTCACGCTCGCTGCCCCGACGTTGCAACGAGATGCCGAGCCGGATCCCGCGAGCGTGGCGTGCTGCGCGGACGGCACCTGCATCTCGGCCGATGCCGCGCGTCGGCTCGGCTGCGATGCGTCCGTCGTCGAGTTTGTCGAGGACGCGAATGGCGGGGCCATCTCGGTCGGTCGCAAGACCCGGACGATCCCGGGCTCGATGAAGCGCGCGCTGCTGCGGCGCGATCGAACGTGTCGGTTTCCGGGATGCCGGACGCGCGTGTTCCTCGAAGGCCATCACATCGAGCACTGGGCGGACGGCGGAGAGACGAAGCTATCGAATCTGATCTCGTGTTGCGATTTTCACCATCGTTTTGTCCACGAGTACGGATACCGGATCGAGCTGACGCCGCAGGGGAATGTCGCGGTGTACGACGACCTCGGACGTGCGATGTCCGAGGTGCCCGAGGTGGTGCGAGTCCCGGACCGTGGCCGGAATATGATCGCGCACCACACCGCGGACCTCGCGATCGACGCCGACACCCGTGAGACCTGGAATGGATACGCGATCGACTACGGCCTGGTGATCGATGACCTCGTACGCACCGAGGACCGCGCGGAGCGTCGCGACGCGTAGAGCTTCGCGGTTGCCAGCTAGGTGGACCACCGTCCCGACGCGATCAGCTAGCGCGAGCGCTTCTGCGCGACGCGACGCAGCCGCACGAAGTCGATCCCATCGAGTGCCGCGACATCGACCTGATACGTATCCGGGTCGAGCTTCGCTTTGACGAGCCCGTTCGAGGCGTTGATCGAGGCGAGGTCGTTCGTCGCGAGCGCCGAATCGACGACGACAAAGCGGCCCTCGCTGAGGGTCAGTTTCGTGAACCGCTTCCACGCCTTCGTCGGGACCGACGCGACGAGCTTGCTGGCGCGCGCGCGCGTGTGCGAGCAACCCTCGCGGATGAACGTGCCGCCGTCAGGTTACTTCAACCACGTCGTGTGAATCGCGCCATCGAAGAGCAATACCTTCGATCCCGCGAGCGGCATCGTCGAGAACCCCCCGTACTCCGTTCGACGCAACTTGCTCACCCGCTTCAAGAACAGTGCGTAAAAGTCCTCGATGTTGTGAGCTTGGTTAGTCGTGACATTCGTCAGCGGCGCGTATGGTCTCGAGCAGCGCCACGATCTCATCACGACCAGGTTTCGTGACTAACCGCGCTCTCGAGTGCAGCGATCAGTTCGTGGTCGATGCGTTGGGCGACAATGCGCCCAAGAGCACCTGCTGCGGCACTTCGGACCTCGTCCATGCTCAGCAACGAGATGAGGCCTCTTATCGCACAGCGCCGGATCAGCTCGAATGATCCCTCCAGCGCGTGAAGCCGTACTTGCGGAATTTGGCTTTGGAACGCTTCGCTCAGCAAGACCACCATGTCCTGCTGCTCGCCAACACGCCCCAACGATGAAGACCGTAGGCTCTGGCAAGCACATCCTGCTCGCTCACGTTTCTTGGCAGTGCGAATGCAAGCGTGAATGACATGGTCGGCTTTTATCGCGGCCTCAGGTTCGCGGCGTAGATGTCGCAACCCAGTCCTGCCCCAGCGCCTGGTGCCGCGCCCTGCCGGTCGCACGTCGACGAAGCGCGTGGCATCGTAGGGCCGATGCGTTCGTGGATGCCCCTCGCGCTGCTCGCGATGCTCGCGTGTCGAGCGCAGCCCGCGCCACGCCCGCCGGTGCCGACCGTGGCCGCTGCGGTGCCCGCGACGGCGCCAAGGCCGGCCA
>JACCTC010000422.1 GCA_013812655.1 Deltaproteobacteria bacterium
GATCGCCGCCGCCCGCGCGGCCGAGCCCCGCGACCTGAGGCTGATCCGCGCGCTGTGCGAGCGCGCCGGTCATGCCTTCGATCGACGGACCGCCGCGAGCAAGGTCGATTACGGCGGCGAGCAGATCTGGGGCTACTTCTTCGTGACCGACCGTGGCCCGCACTTCATGATCGACCTCGGATCCCGCGCGCTGATGTTTCCGACCACGGACGGCCGGGTAGTCGATCCGAGTGCGGTCATCGCCGAGGTCACGGCCGGCCACGAAACAGAGTGAGCAGCTCCTCGAAGAGGCGGCCGTGCACTGGATACTCAGAGCCGACGAAGCAAGGTCTCGTCCGAGCTCGGTGATGAGCCGTTGCGCAAGCATTGACCTGACCGGAAAGCCCGTGGAGGCCAAGCGCGGTCTGATGCGAAAACACCCGCTGGCGCATGGGCCGCACTTCTCTCGAATCTTCGAGCGGGATAACGGATTCGAACCGGCGACCTTCAGCTTGGGAACCTCCGCAACCGACGAGGAGTGACCACTGGATCGGAACGATCACGACACATTAGCCGTCTCAAGGCGTCTCAAGGTGTGTCGTGTTTCAGCCGAAAAGTGGGACCAAAGGTGGGACCGACATCAGAAGGGAATGGCGTGTCGCCACCGGTCAGCGTGGGTACCAGAACCACCGACGTCACCGGTGACCAGGGACCCACCCGGTGGCGTCGGCGCGGTTCTTCGCCCACCGGCAGCGTGAAGCTCGTGAAGCCTCGTGGGCGCTCGGATGTCGGTGGTCGCGTCATGCTCGCTCGCCGTTCCTCGACGGAGAACGGTCCCTCTTGGGACTGCGCTGAACCGATGCTCGCACGATCGGCCCACGCGGAACCAGGCGCGGGATTCGGTGCTCGAATGTAGCGTCCGGGTGGTTCTCTCCGGATTCCATGGGCGACGTGTGTTCGAGATCTCGATCGTTCGGCCTCGGTAGAGGTGGGACCCGGGTTCCGGTGATCTCGGTTGAATTGGTACCGACGGACACCGGTGGTGACAATGGCGTCAAGATCAGGCTGCAGGCTCTCGATCCATTCAATGGACCAGGCTTGAGGGTCCGCCTCGGGCGGCAGCATCTTCGCCGTCACGCGCGCGGCGCGGAGCCTCGCCCGTGTGTTCGCGAGTTCGGCGATCGAGCGTCGGACGTGAGCCTCGTAGTCCGCGGCAACCGGCACGCCGAGCAAGCGGAGCTCGGTGATCGCGCAGACGAGATCGACCGCGTACCAATGAGCGTATCCCCGGACGATGTTCTTGCCGGGGTAGGTCGTGATCCACTTCGCGGCTGATTGCAGCCTGGCGTCGCGGCGCATCCGCTTGCGACGAGGCTCGAGACTGCGCCGGCTCTTGTTTCGCTTCCCCACCGCCTACCCGGGGTGGAGTTCGTCGCCGCGAGCCTGGCTGGCGCTCGCATGTGGGCGGCTCTCGGCGATGTCCGGTAGGCCCATGAGGAACACGGCCTCGGTCCGATGGCTCGCGTACGCCTCGAACACGTACTCGAGCCAGAACCGCTCGTCGAGTCCGTGCTTCATGAGCCGCGTGTACGCGGTCGTGGGATCGGTCGCGAGTTTCGCCAGCGTACGATCGAGGTACGCCTGCCAACCAGCGATCCCCGGGTTCTGGATCACGTACGGAGTTGTCACCACGATCGAGTCACGCGATGCCACGACGGGCGACGGAAGGACGCGTGCGAGCCACACCTCGCCGCGATTGCCGTCGTAGCCCGCAGGGCAGACGCACTCACGCAGCTCACCGGTGCCGAGCTCGCGGAGCGCGATGCGCCCGCTCGTGACGCCCTCATGCACGTGAAGTCCGAGCCTGGACTCGACGAGCGTCTCCAGCACACCGAGGAACACCGGATCCATGCCCTGCGATCGGGAGATCGCGAGCAGAATCGACCCGAGACTCTCCCGCTTGACACCGACGGTGAGATCCCAAAGTGACCACGCATAGAACATCGAGCGCGTGATCGGGCTCATCGGCGGCCCCTCGGGCATGTAATCCTCTTCAGCCTTCGCCATCCGATCGACGTGACGCCCGAGCTCGCGCACGTCCTGCGCCGCCTCGACGAGCCCGAGCACCCAGTTCGTGACGTAGATGTACGCCGCGAACCCGGGGAACGTCTCACCGATTTCGCTCGGCGGAAATGACTGGTCGATGATCCTCCGCATCTCGTCGCGGGCTTGCCGGAGCGTCGAGAGATCGACGACTTGCTGCCGGTGCTGCTTGCGCCCCGCGGCGATGATCTTGCGAGCGATCGGACCGTCCTTCTGCGACATCACGGGTGAGCTCCTTCGCCGCTCGCCACGGTGCGATCCGCGTCGAGGTGACACTTCTTGTACTTCTTCCCGTTGCCGCACCAGCACGGTTCATTGCGTCCGGGTCGCGCCGCATGATCCGGCGGCGTCGTCATGGCACGCGCGCGTCGCCAGCGTTCGAGGGGCTCGAGCGCCTCCTGATACTTGTGTTGTTGCGCGGGCGTCAGCGCGCCGCCGAGCTGCTCGATCGCGCACCGCAGCTCGATCAAGTCTTGATTTCTGAGCGGTCCGCTGGTCGGCACCGGCATGTATGCGTCGAACGCGCGCCCGAGGTGCTCGATCGCACGCGGGTCGCCGTAGTCGGCGAGGTGCATTGCCGCGCCATCTGGCTCGATGTCCAGGTACTCGAGCAGGCGGGCGTAGATCCGATCGTCATGGACCCCGCAGCGTGCCAGCGCGTCGAGGAGCCCGATCCTGAAATCGAGGTCATCGCACTCGGCATATGCCTGGAGCGCCGGTTCCACGATCGGAGCGCCGATCTTCGGCAGCGCCTGGATGATCGCGTCGTGCACGACCTCGTGCCACTCCGTCCCCCTCAGGAGAGCCAGCATGGGTGGGATCGCGGCCGGCGCGCGCAAGTCGCCGAGGATCGAAGCGGCATGTGCCGGTGCGTACCCGTCCTCCTCCACGAGGATCTCGAGCAGCGGCGCGACGGCTGCATCCTCGAGCTCGAGGATCGCGCGGCGAAGCTCCAGCGACTGGTGCTCGCGAGCACCGATCAGCCGCCGTACCGTGCGCCGCGTCCGCTCCGGCGTTTGCGTCCCGGCGATCACGTGCGACCGCCGTGTAACTCGGGGAACATCGCGCGATGGCGTTCCACCATCTCGGCGGCGAGACCTCGGAACTTGTCCGCGTGGTCGCCCATCTCGTTCGCCATCGTGGTGAGCAGCTGTTCGTACCGATCACCGGTGCACAGCGCGAGATTCCAGAACGCCATGCCGTGATTCACGGCGTGCTTCATCCGAGCGGGATCGTCTCCGGCGGCGTCGAGCAACGGTCGAGCGAACCGCATGATCTGCGCGGCGGGTCCTTCGCGCCGATCTCTTCGGGCGAAGTGATCGGCAGCGGCATCGAGCTGCGCCTCGCCGATTCCGCGAGACGCGTACATCTGCTGCCCTCGCCGCTCGACGACGCGCCGGCCGCGCGCAGGCATCGTCGTGACGGACACGGTCTCCACGGGCAGACAGCACTTCTTGTACTTGATGCCCGAGCCACACGAGCACGGGCCGTTACGTGTCGGCTGAGCCACCGAGGGACTCTATCCGGCGACCCTGACGCCGAACTTCAGGCCAGCTCGAAGAACGCGGGCGTTCCGAGCTGTTTCGAATACTTCGCGGCTGGTCAGGGCAGCTCGAAGAAGCCGGGCGTCCCGATCTGTTTCAGATACTTCGAAGCGAGGTCCTCGAGACGACCGCGATCCAGCGCCCAGCGTGACCAACCGCCGTCACCCCGATACGTCATACGGAACAACGCGTACCGTCCGTCGATCGGAGCGAATCGCATCACAGGCGTGTAGCGCAGACCTTTCTCGAGCTCCGGCCGACGCCGTTCCAGCTGGCCAGGCGTCAGCTGGAGGCTGGCCACCAGGTAGTCGGCGAGATCGTCGGGCAGCCCGCCGACCGGCTCGAACACCATGATCTCGCCCTTGACCACGTCGGCTCGGTGCCGTCGCAGGTGCGCGTGTCGGGCGAGCTCGGCGCGGACGCGCGCGAGGTCGGTATCGGGATCGCTGCGCGCATTCGGATCGATCCGACGGATCGAGACGACGCCGTTGATGCTCTCGACGATCTCGAAGCCAGCGGGGACCTCCGCGAGCACGTCCTTGCCGACGGTCTTGGCGACGAAATAGCGCCGCTTGCCGGTCTTCGTCGTGCCCGCGTGCAGGTAGTAGACCTGACCGCGACGGTTCGTGTAGCTCAGTGGCGGCGCCTTGATTGCCTTGATCATGTCGGGCTCGCGGGCGGAGCATCCCCGAGATCCGCGACGGCCGTGGCGAGAAACCGGTAGGTCCACTCCTCCGCGAACTTGCGCGAGTCCGCGAACATGATCGGGATCTCGCGATACCGGATCTGGAGGCGCGAGAGGATGTCCGGCAGCCACCCCTCCTTCACGCGTGGCACGTCGAACAGCGCGGGATATCGACCTTCGACGACAACGGCCGCGACTGACATCTCGGACATCCGCGCGAGCTGAAAGGCCAAGGTGCCGGTGGACAGCGAGCCGAGCAGATCCTCGATGCTCTTGCGTTCGACGACGGCGAGCCACTGATCGCCACGACGGACGCCGTAGTCGCCGCCGTCCACGGCGACGCGTTCGATCGCCACACCTCGACCCGCAAACCGAAACGGGTACTTCTCGCGGGTGTCCACGTGGATCGTGAACCCCTCGGTCAGCGCTCGCCGCTGGGGCACGCGCCCGCCGGGATTCGCCTTCATCGCGACGGTGCGCGTCTGCCAGAAGATCGCGGATCGCCCGCGCAGCTCCGTGAACACGAACTGCGATCGGTCGAGGCGAGGCCGATCCAGCACGAGATCGACCGCCGGGCCCCGCCGCCGGCAGAGGATGATCGGGACCTCTTCGACGATCTCGGCACCAGCGGGCCAGGCCCCCTCGTGTGGATGGCAGTAGACCCGGGCTGTCGTGGGCCAGGTCGCTCGCGCCTTGAGGATCAAGCCGCCGTCGAGTGGGAGCCGTACGAGGTAGGGCAAGCTACTCGCCTCGTCGGGATTCTTCGCGACGGTGAAGGTCTCCTTTGGCGCGTCGACCACCGCGGGATTCTGGCGCGCCAGCGATTCGAAGGAAAGGAAGTCTTCGAGCCGAGGACCGGCGCCACCTCTTCGGTCGTCGCCACACCGCTCGGCGAGCTCCGGATGCAATCGGTCGAAGTGAGCGCGTTCCAGATCGTGCATTTGCATCGGATCTGGAGCGATTCCTCGCGCGAACCCGACCCGGATCCCTACATGCAACTCGCGGCGATGTTCGCGCGCGTCAAGGCCGCGTTGTTCGCGTGGGGCGACGTGATGTATCACCTCGAATAGCGATGCGGAGGTCGGCGAGAACCTAGCCAGCGAGGTCCATGTCGAGGTGAAGCCCGAGCGCGGCGAGCGCGTTCCGGATCTCGCGCAGCGTCTTTCGGCCGAGGTTCGCGATTCGCAACACGTCGCCTTCGCTCCTGCAGACGAGATCGCCGACGCGTCGGATGCCGGCGATATCGAAGCACCGCTCCGCCCGGATTCCGAGCCCGAGCGTCGAGATCGGCAGCTCCAGCGCTCCTCGCATCGCAGCAGGAGCTCGACATCGCAGGTCGGAGCTATGATGGGTCGCGACCTGCGGGACGTGCTGCACCAGCAGGCACCCTCGACGGGCTGCATCGGTCATCACACCGACCGCGGCATCGTGGAGCTGGCGGGCGCGTGACGCCGAGATCTCCAGTCGATCGCCGATCTCGTCGAAGGTCAGACCGCTCTCGCGGAGCACGAACGCCTCGCGTCGCCGCGGTGTCAGACACGGCAGCAACTCACGAGTCCATGGAGCCAAGGCGAGCTCGAGCGATCCGAGGTCGTCGTCGTCGGTCATGCGGCCACCACGATGTCCTTCAAGCGTTGGTCGATCACCTTCCAGTCCTGGGTGAGGTCGATTCCCGTCGCGGTGACGCGGTGACGCTTGTACTGGTAGCTGAGCGTGGGCAGCGGCTGCACCTCGGGATAGAGCAGGACGCCGGCTGCGTCGTCGTCGGAGCCGCCGTTCGCGGCCGCGAGGTTCTGCAGGTACGCGGTGAGCTGGTAGAGGTGTCCCGGGCGGAGCTTGTCCGAGTCGAAGCGTGACGCGAACGCCTCCTTGTAGAACTTGGTGTCGATGATGACCGTCCGGCCGTGGCCGCGGAGCGAGATGTCGGTCTGCATCTTCGGCAGGTACTGCCCTGCGCCCGGAGTCAGCGGGACGAGGTCCCAGTCGATGACATCGCGCTTCACTGACCAGCCCGCGAGTTCGCGTCGGTAGAAGTTGCGCACGAAGTCCTCGAACAGCTTCGCCATCCGCTTGTCGTCCTCGACGTAGTCGCGGAACTGCACGTCGCCGCGCACCTCGTCGACGATCAGCTGATCGTGGACCAGCTCGCAGACGTGGATAGGCAAGCGGTAGCGACGGAGCCGGCCATGCAGCTGCACCTGCGAGAACGTCGACGATCGAACCGGGATGGTCGCGACCTCCGCGAGCGTTCGGTCGATCGCGATCATCGCGTCGCGAAGCGCCGCGTCGAGCTTGGGCAGACGCACGAGGCGCCGAGCGGTCGTTGCCAGGATTTGGTTGTGAAGCACGTCGTGGCCGAGATCATCGAAGCGACACGCCGCGAGGCCGATGGGCTCGAGCTGCCGCGAGATCATGCGCGGAATGTCGATCTGACCGCGAGGAGACCGCACATCGTCGGCGACAGTGCGGTAACCGCGATCGAGCCCGCGCTTCCAGAGTCGCTGGACCGAGACCGCCAGCACCTTGGCGAGCAACTCGACGTGGGACAGACCCTCCATCTCGGTGACGAGGGTGTCGTCGCGCTCGTCGAGGACGTCCCATGCGTAGCAGAGCAGATAGTAGAGGTTCCGGATCGGGATCCGTCGAGCCACGGTCAGCTCAACATCGCCCCGACGAGGTCCTTCACCTTGTCGGGGTCCTCGGCGAAGTACTCCTCGAGCAGCGGCTCGAGCTCGAAGCGCACGATCTGCTCGTACCACTCGGTCCCGTAGGCGCCGTTCGGGTCACCCTGGCAGAAGTAGCTGTGTCCGATCACGTAGCCGCGACCGAGGTTTCTCGTGTCCTGCTCGATGATCTGGTTCAGCTTCGCGACCTTGGCGAAGATCTTGTCGATGATCTCGGCGGGCACCTTTCGACCTGCCAGGAACGACCGTAGCGATGGGCCGAATGCGGGGAGTAGCCAGGCGAACGCGAACCGCCGGCGGAGCGCATAGTCGACGAGCGCGAGCGAGCGATCAGCGGTGTTCATCGTGCCGATGACGTACAGATTCGGTGGGACCCAGAAGGGGCGCTCACCTGGCTTGGCGTAGGCAAGGTGGAGCGCCCACCGCTCCTCGCGCTTGTCGGGCTCGATGAGGAGCATCAGCTCGCCGAGGATCTTGCTGAGATTTCCGCGGTTGATCTCGTCGATGATCATCACGTGCGGTCGTCCGTCAGATCTCGCCCGCTCGCAGAACTCGAGCATCGGGCCATCGCGGTACTCGAAGCCGCCGGTCTGTTTCGGACGGTAGCCACGCACGAAGTCCTCGTACGCGTACGACTGATGAAACTGCACCCGCTTGATGCGGGCCTCGTCGATGGTTCCGAGCATGACGTACGCCAGTTCGGCGGCGACGAACGTTTTGCCGACGCCTGGCGGCCCCTGCAGCACGAGATTCCGCTTGTAACTAAGAAGAGCGAGCATGCGGGCGAGTTCGTCGCGCGAGACGAACACTCGCGCGAGCGCATCGTCGATCGTGTATGGCGGCGCCGCCGGTGGCGGCGGTACGGAGTCGTTGTCGGTCTCGTCGTCGATCGGCGGTGGCGTTGCGTCGTCGTCATCGCCGTCGCTGCTCTCTTCGGCCTTCTGCTGGAGCACGCACAGCTGCTCCAGCTCCAGCTGGTGACGCCGAGCTCGCCAGCGAGCTGGAGAAAGAACCGCCTAAAGGTCAGGTAGCTATCGATCGGATCGTCGGACGGTGTAACGACGCCGGTCTCGGCGAGCGCGTCGCGAGCGCTGCGGTAGTAGATGGGCCATTCCGCCGGAGCCTGAACGTGCCAGAGCCCCGAGAACAACTTGGGGATCCGGTTCGGGTGGGGGATCTTTCTCGTGTCGCCCGAGAGCCTCAGCGTCTCGAGTGCCGCGGACATCCCTTGGAGCGCGGCGCGGCCAGCGGCCTCGTCAGCCGGCACACCCATCGTCGCGCGCAGCCTGACATCGAGACTCGGGGCGGCGGTCGTGACCTTGGTGAGCATGTTGAGGAGCATCGCGAACGACGTTCCGTTGAACGTGAACGTTGCCCATTCCGCGCGTGAGCGTTGGTCGAGCGCCGCGCGCAGTGCTTCCAGAGGGCTTGTGCCCGATAGGTAGGTCCGGATTCGCTCGTCGATCTCGGAGGCCACACGCGCGCGCTCGATGGTGAGCGCAGCGATCCGCGTCTTCCAGTCCGGAGCATTCTTGACGCGGTCGTGCAGCTCGCGCCAGCTATCGGACGGAGATGGAGTCGCCGTGCTGGCGAGCATCGCCTTCTGCTGCTCGGGCGTCAGGTCGATCCACCGACCGAACGCACCGCCACCTCGGCGATAGAAGCACGGCGCACGATCGTCGCCCTTCGCTCGCCAGTTCACCGACTTCCGCATCAGCTCGGTGTAAAGCGTTGCCGCCGGAGTCTTGCCGTCGGACACGATCAGCCCGCGCCGCTCGATCTCGAACCAGATCTCCTCAGCCGTCATCGTGCGTCGGGTGTCGGCGAGCACCATTTCGGCTGCTTCGGCGAACGTTGTTCTACTCATGGGAGGTGGCTCGCTCTCGGCATTTTTATCTCGGAGATCCCGAGGAGAACTGGAGGGTTGAAGCCCCAAGTCACGCCTGGATCACCATCGTGGAGCGGCTTGTAAGATCCGAAAGTTATGCGTGATGGGCCATAGTTATGACCGTTCGTCATACGTTTTGACCCTGGTTATGCACGCGGTCGTTTCTTCGGTGGCCATCCGTTGCGAACGCCCTGCAGCCCGCGAAGGTCATGGCCGGCGAGGCTCTGTTTGCGATCGGCGCTCAGCCACGGCCTCCCTTTGGGTCGACATTGCGTCGATCGTTCGCGAGCCAGCGCTTTGCTCTCGCCCACTTACCGTCGGTATTGGGTTTGGCATTAGGTTCGATTGGATCCGGTGGTCGAGAACCAACGCCCTGCCCGCGTACGTCCTTCACTGTGGGCGAGGCCTTGCCGCTTCAGCTCCTTGAGCAGGGTTTTCACCTGGTCTGCCGAAAGGCTCGGAAGCACCTCGCACAGGTCCGAGAGTGGGGCCCCAGGGTTGACGCTCAGGTGCTTCAGTAGCAGCGCCTTGTTCGTGTCCCGATCCAGCCCTGCCTTCCGGGTGTACGCGCCGGGTGTGCCGATCAACTGATGGTACTTGCGCGATAGCACGAGGCGCTTCTTCCCAGCTCTTTCGATGAGCCCGAGATCGACCAGCTCCCGAACGCTGGACGCCGTGCCTGCTGGAATCGGGTGCTCGCGTCGGATGGCGTCCAACACTCGGAGCTCCCAGACACTCAGGGACCGACCCGCATCGCGTGTGGCCTGCTCGAGATACCGGAGGAAGTTCTCGTCCTCGATCTCGCCGTGCAGGGTCAGGCGTACCTGGAACACATCTGACCCGCGGTAATCCAGTGGCGTCTTGCCCTCTCGGACCGCCGTCTCAAACAGCAGGTCCGCGCCCTGCCCTGAACGCTCGACGAGACCGCACTTTCCAAACGCCTCGGCGAGACGACGGTTTCTCGGCGACTGCCTCGTGAGGATGTTCTCGACCGTGATCCCGGGCGGGAATCCACCGGGGCTCGTGATCTCGAGTGCGCTCGGCGATTGCTTGATGAAGATCGAGCCCTGGTGACGATAGTCGCGATGGCAGACCGCGTTCAGCGCTGCCTCGCGAAACGCTCGCTCGTTGAACGTCGGGATGTCACGCCGAAACAGTCCATCCACGAAGCTGTGAACCGTGTTGCGAAGGTTCACGAGGCGCCACAGCTCGTCATCGATGAGGAGGAAGGCGTCCCGCAACTCGACGCGCTGGTCGTACGCGATCGATGATTCGTTGTTGCGGTACTCGAAGACGATCTCAGCGCACGCGAGGTGGCGCCCAATTGCGCGCGATGCTCCGAGCAGCACGAGCGCCGCGTAGGTGACGGCTCCATCGTCGATCAGCTCGGCGTCTTCGAGGAGCTGAACATCGGATCGAGGCACCCTCGCCGGCTGTCGGGTCTCCCAGAACTGCCGGAAGCGCGAGATGGCGGTGGACGACAGGTCTGCGAAGGTCGCGCCCGCGCACGTCGACGACGAGAAGTCGGGGACACCTTCGGCAAAGATCCGCTGCAGGTGGTCCGGCGGCATCGCGACCAGACTCTCGCCAGACCGCATCCAGTACGTGTCATTCGTGGCGATCGGACTCCCGATCGGTCGGCTCGGAACGCAGAACACCACGACCCGCCCGTCGGGGTGCGCGAGCTCGACGAGCTCGATGCGCAGGCGAAGGTACTGCAACAACAACAGCTTCGTCGTCTCCAAGTTCCGGAACGCAGCACTATTGACCACCCGACGTGGCGGACGATCCGTGACGCCAAGAACGAGGTAGCCGCCGCCCTCGTTCGCCAGTGCGCAGCAGTAGTTGACGAGCTTCGTCGTATCGAACTGGTTCTGGGCCTGCTTGAACTCGAGGCGCTCGTCCTCGGTCGGAGCGGTCATCCAGCGTGCGAGGTCATCGAGCGTGATCATCTCGACGCGATCCCATCCTGGGCCATGGCCGCTCGCTCCGCCGTGGTGATGCGATACTCCATTCCGCTCATGTCACGTCGCGTGTGTGGCGCGCGGATCGCCCGGCGGCGGTGAGAGTGGTGAGACGTACGCCGTTGCGGTTGCCATTGCCTCGGAGAGCGCATCGTAGCGCTCGAGCACGAGGCGCTTGCTGCGGAACTCGCCGTGCACCCGGGTCTCCTTGTCTCGTAGCACCGGGAATGTGTCGAGGATGTAGTCGGTGTCGCTGCGATCGACGCCGTACAGATGGAAGAAGGCGGCGTCGAGCTCGGCACGGATGATCGCACGGCGCTCGGCATTCCAACGAAACGGTGGGCCGTCGTAGCCACAGTCGGCGGCAAAGCCAGCCAGGTCATTTGCGCTGTAGCTCAGCTCGAGCACACGATGCGTGACCCAATCGCGCAGAGATCTGGTTCCGTCCCAACTCGCCGGCTGCACATACCTTGCCGGCACCAACGCAGGAAGTTGCTTCATGACGAAGTACTTCAGGTTCGTCCCTCCAACCTTCTGACGGGCACAGAAATCGAAGACGAGTGAAGCCAGGTTTGCGAGCAAACATCCCGCCAAGCGGACGTGTTGTTCCCCGGGAAGCATCAACAGGTACTTGTCTCCGACGGCCACGCGCGGGATCGCCGCGGTGATCACGGTGCGCATGTCGCCGCTCCGACAGATGTCGCGCCAACCGAGCAGCCAAGGGTGCGACCAGCGACCTTCGAGGCGCTCGGACACGAAACGCTCATCGACCCAGTAGTAAGGAAGAGGCTGCTTTGTCGCGTCAGAGTGATCAGCATCCGTGAATTCGGGACACTTGCCCTGTTTAGACTGTGATTCCGTTTGGCCCTCGTACGTGCCGAACCTATGGTCAAAGTGGTGGACCATCTTCGCCTCGTAAAGCGGCAGACACCGTGCAGTCTTGTGTTCGAACACGTTTCCAACGAGCTGGTAGCCTGCTGACTCGCACCTGAGGGATCCCCTCGTTTCGGCAGCGTAGGCGATTGGAATCGCTCCGGAATTTGACCGGGAATTTCGGCCTTCTCGCGCTGGTTGCGGCGGCATGATGAATCGCCGCGCGATGACGAGCTTCGT
>JACCTC010000423.1 GCA_013812655.1 Deltaproteobacteria bacterium
GCGATCACGGTGGCGCCGTCGATCACCGCGAGGGCCTGGCGTGCGCGGTCGGTGTCGTCGCGCGGCGCCGGTTGCGTGCGTTCTCGCGTCCGCGCCCGCGTGCGCATCGAGCAGGTCGGGATCTCGACGACGGTGCCCGCGCGGACGAGGGTGGTCTTCAGCCGGTTCGCGCGCAGCACCGCGTCGACGGTGCAGCCGTGCACCGCCGCGACATGCTCGAGTGTCTCGCCGCGCTGCACGACGTGCGTGCCGGCCGAGGCCGGCGCGGGTAGCCCCGTGCACAGCAGCGCCAGCGCGAGGACGATCCGCACGGGCAGATGGTCGCGCGCCCACCCGCGGGTCGCAACTTTACGCCTCGGCGGGGGTGTCGGCTGATCCGTCGAGATCGGCGATGACGCCGTCGATCTCGGCCTCGGGCAGCCGCGAGTTCTTGCGCAGCCCGTCGATCAGCTCGTCGGCGGCGATGCCCTTCTCGACGATGTACGCGGGTGTACATGGCGGGTGCAAGTATCCGGCGCCGGGTCGCGCGAACGCCCCGGTCTCGAGCTCGCGCTCGACGGCGACCCGCAGCGACGCCTTCTCGATCGGCTCGCCGCACTTCATGCACTTCGCGCGGCCGGTCGGGGCGCGGTCGACGTGCGGCAGCCCGGCGGGCTTCGCGCTCCCGTTCTTGATCGCCTCCTCCATCGCGGCGTCGAGCTCGGCGCGGTTCGGCACGTCGCCCAGATAGGCGTCGAGTGCCTCCTTGAGCTCGGCGGGGAGCTTCTGCGCGGCGCACATCACGTGATGCCACTGCAGGCTCGGCGTGTCGCTGAACTGGGTGACCGCCTCGACGCCGAGCCGGAGCTCGCCCTTGGCGATGGTCTTCTTGCACGTCCGGCAGCTCGCGCGGCCCGACTTGGCTTCCTCGATCACGTTCGCCATGCGCTTCCGAACATACATCGACCCGGCTACATTCGCGCGGCCGATGCCCATCGCCGACGAGCAAGCGTATCCGGTCATCGCGACCCGCATCGATCCGCGCGGCGAAGAGTTCCGCGGGAACGACGCGGCGAACCGGGTCGCTGTCGACAAGCTACGCGCGGCGCTCGTCGAGGCGACCGCCGGCGGCGGCGACAAGTACACGAGCCGTCACAAGGCCGCGGGCAAGCTGCTCCCGCGGGAGCGCATCGAGCTCGTCCTCGATCGCGACTCGTACTTCCTCGAGCTGTGCCCGCTCGCCGGCAAGGACGTCGCGGGCCATACGGCGGGAGCGAGCCTCGTCGGTGGCATCGGCCGGGTCTCCGGCGTCGAGTGCCTGATCACCGCGAGCGAATCGACCGTCAAGGGCGGCGCGATCAGCGAGCTGTCGGCGTGGAAGTCCGGGCGGCTCTCCGACGTCGCGACCCACAACCGGCTGCCCGCGATCTCGATGATCGAGTCCGCGGGTGCGGATCTGCCGAACCAGTCGAAGATCTTCGTGCCCGGCGGCCGCGGGTTTCGCGATCTGACGCAGCGCTCGGAGCAGCGGATCCCGACGATCTGCCTCGTGTTCGGCAGCTCGACGGCGGGCGGCGCGTACATCCCCGGGATGTCCGACTACGTCGTGATGGTCGAGAAGCAGGCGCAGGTCTACCTGGCCGGTCCACCGCTCGTGAAGATGGCGATCGGCGAGGACACGAACCACGAGGAGCTCGGCGGTGCGGAGATGCACTCGCGGATCTCGGGCGTCTCGGACTACCTCGCGCGTGACGAGCGCGATGCGATCCGGATCGGCCGCGAGATCGTCGCGCACCTCGGCTGGAAGAAGGGCGCCGAGCCCACGCCGCGGCCGATCGAGCCGCCGAGGTATCCCGCCGAGGAGCTGCTCGGCATCGCGTCACCCGACGTCAAGGTGCCGTTCGATCAGCGCGAGGTGATCGCGCGCATCGTCGACGGCTCGCGGTTCTCCGAGTTCAAGCCCCTCTATGGCCCGACGCTCGTCTGCGGCTGGGCGCACCTCCACGGGTTCCCGATCGGCATCCTCGCGAACAACGGCGTGCTGCTCTCGGAGAGTGCCCAGAAGGGCGCGCAGTTCATCGAGCTGTGCAACCAGAGCGACGTGCCGCTCGTATTTCTACAGAACATCACCGGCTTCATGGTCGGCAAGAAGGTCGAGCAGGAAGGCATCATCAAGCACGGCGCGAAGCTCATCAACGCGGTCTCGAACTCGACGGTCCCGGCGATCACGATCATGACCGGCGCGAGCTACGGCGCCGGCAACTACGCGATGTGCGGTCGTGCCTACGCGCCGCGCTTCCTGTTCACGTGGCCGAATCACCGCATCGCGGTGATGGGCGGCAAGCAGCTCGCCGGCGTGCTCGACATCATCCAGCGCGATGCCGCCGCCAAGCGTGGCGAGGCCGTCGACGAGCAGAAGCTCGGCGTCATGAAGGCGATGACCGAGTCGATGATCGACAAGGAGAGCGATCCGTACTTCGCGACGGCGCGCCTCTGGGACGACGGCATCATCGATCCGCGCGACACCCGCACCGTCCTCGCGATCTCGCTCTCCGCCGCCTACTCGCGACCCTTCCAGGGCACGACGAGCTGGGGCGTCTTCAGGCACTGAGCGCGACTACGGTACGGTGCGCTGAAGGCGGCGGCGATACGCCCGCACCACGGCAGTCTGCTGCTCGTCATCGGCCGCGACCACGATGCGAGCGATCTCGTCGAGGTCGAGCGCGGGGATCAGCGCGCTGCGGGTGCGCTCCTGGTAGGCGCGCGGACCGCGCACGTAGATCCAGAACCGGCTCTCGATCCAGAACCAGACCTCGGGCACGCGCAGCCGACGATAGATCTCGAGCTTGTCGATGCCGCCGCTGGTGAGCACGACCTCGAGCGCGATGTCGGACACGGTCTTGATCTTGCCGAGGCAATAGCACTCGTCGGGTTCGAGACCAGCTTGCTTCGCCGTGGCGCGGAACGTCGTGGCGCCAAGCCCGTTGAGTGCGAGGTCGCGTTCCTCGGCGTAGGCTTCGACAAGCCTCGCGATCGCGCGCACGAACTGGACTACCGAAGCCGACCGCGACTTCTAGATTGAAGCCTCTCTTCGACAGCGCCCGCTCGAGCTGAGGCTCGAGGCTCAGCGTCGGCGCGCGGCGACGATCAGTCCGACGGCGGCGCCGAATACCCAGTGCGCGATGACCATCGACAGCTGGCGATCCTTTCGGTCACGCGTCGGCGGCGGCATGATCCCGAGCGCCGGCACCCAGCCCGCGTAGCTCGCGCCCCATACTGCGGTGCCGAACGCGATGCCCTCGACCGCGGCGCGCGCCAACGACGGCCGCCCGGGCCGCAGCGCGGAGAACAGCGCACCGCTCGCGGCGCCGAAGCCGAAATGCGCGAGCGCAGTCAGCAGCCGGCGCTCCGAAGGTGGCGCCGCGACGTCGGCCTTGTCGAGCATCGCGTCCGTGATCTTCGCGGGCGGAGCCTTGCCGACCAGGCCGAGGTGCTGCGCTGCGACCATCACCGCGGTCATCGGGATCGTCGCGAGCAAGCCCGCGGAGACTCCTTGCTCGAGCTTCTGGAACACGGTGATGTTGGCCATGGTCGACCGTGGTCCACCGAGCGATCCTCAGCAATCGTGATAGCAGCGTGACGCCGTGAAAGCTGCGTGAGAGCTCGCCCGTGTGTCGCGGCAACGCTCGCGAGCGTCCGCGCTGCGCGATCGGCGCACGGAGCCCCACGGCGCATCTTCGGCGTGGCACCGCGCCGGTGGGCCACGGGATCTGAGGTAGCGTCCGGCGGTGCGCGCCATCGACAAGGTCCTGATCGCGAACCGCGGCGAGATCGCACTCCGCGTGATGCGTACGTGCCGGCAGATGGGCATCGCGACGGTCGCCGTCTACTCGGATGCCGACGCGGACGCACCGTTTGTCCGGTTCGCGGACGAAGCGGTGCGGATCGGGCCGCCGCCGGCGCGCGAGTCGTACCTGGTGACGAACGCGATCCTCGATGCGGCGCGGCAGACCGGCGCGCACGCGATCCATCCGGGCTACGGGTTCCTCAGCGAGAACGCCGGCTTTGCCGAGGCGGTGGCGGACGCCGGGCTCGTGTTCATCGGTCCGTCCGCCGAGGTGATCGGCAAGCTCGGCAGCAAGCAGGCGGCGAAGCGGATCGCGCGCGCGGCGGGCGTGCCGACGGTGCCGGGCTACGACGGCGACGATCAGAGCGCGGCGACGCTGGTCGCCGAGGCCGCGAAGATCGGCTTCCCGGTGCTCGTCAAGGCCTCGGCCGGCGGCGGTGGCCGAGGCATGCGGATCGTGCGCGATGCCGGTGGGCTCGCCGACGCGATCGAGCGTGCGCGCGGCGAGGCGGCCACCGCGTTTGGCGACGACACGCTGCTGCTCGAGCGGTACGTCGACCGGCCGCGCCACATCGAGATCCAGATCCTCGGCGACAGCCACGGCAACGTCGTTCATCTGTGGGAGCGCGAGTGCTCGATCCAGCGGCGGCACCAGAAGGTCGTCGAGGAGGCGCCGTCGCCCGCGCTCGATCCCGAGCGGCGCGCCGCGATGGGCAAGGCCGCGGTCGAGCTCGGCCGCGCGGTCGGCTATGTCGGCGCCGGCACCGTCGAGTTCATTGCTGATCAACAGGGCGCGTTCTACTTCCTCGAGGTCAACACCCGGCTGCAGGTCGAGCACCCGGTGACCGAGCTGACGACCGGGCTCGATCTGGTGCGCGAGCAGATCCGGATCGCGCGCGGCGAGCGGCTCGGTTATGACGCGGCGCCACCGCAGCGTGGCTGGGCGATCGAGGTCCGGCTGTGCGCCGAGGATCCCGATCGCGACTACCTGCCGACGGCCGGCACGCTGCACGCCGTCGAGATCCCGCCGACCGTGCGTGCCGACATCGGCGTCGTCGCCGGCAGCGAGGTCGGCATTCACTACGACTCGATGCTCGGCAAGCTGATCGCGCACGCGCCGACGCGCGGCGAGGCCGCGCAGGTGCTGCGGCGTGCCCTGGACGAGACCTGGATGCCGGGCCTCGTCACCAACCGCGAGCAGCTCTCGCGCATCCTCGCGCATCCCGCGTTTCTTGCCGGCGAGCTCGACACTCACTTCCTCGAGACCCACGCCGGCGAGCTCGCAGGGCGCACGCCAGGCCTCGACCGCGTGCGGGTTGCCGCCGTCGGGCTCGCGCTCCACGGCATCGCCTCGCGCGCTCCGGACGATGCGCTCGCGCCGCCGGGCTGGCGCAACGTGCCGTTCGCCGATCAGACGCTCGCGTTCAAGCTCGGTGACGCGGACGTGCCGCTCGGCTATCGCGTCGTTGCCGACGGAGTCGAGCTCCGGCTCGGCGGCAAGACCACGAAGGTGACGCGCCACGGTCTCGACGGCGATCGGCTGTGGTTCGTCGAGCACCTTGGCCATCGCCGCAGCGTGCGTGTCGCCCGTGCCGGCGCGAAGGCGTGGGTCCTCTCCGAGGGCACGCTGTTTCACTTCGTCGAGGAGCCGCGGTTTGCCGAGCCCGGCGCGCGTACGGTCGCCGGCGGCCTGATCGCGCCCATGCCCGGCAAGGTCGTCAAGGTCCTGGTGACCACCGGCGAGGTCGTGGTGCAAGGCGCCGCGCTCGTCGTGCTCGAGGCGATGAAGATGGAGCACACGGTGCGTGCGACCGGCGCGGGGACCGTACGCGCGCTGCACGTCGCGGTCGGCGATCAGGTCGACGCCGATCGGCTGCTCGCGGTCGTCACCGGCTGATGGCCTTTCGGTATACCCACG
>JACCTC010000430.1 GCA_013812655.1 Deltaproteobacteria bacterium
ATCGTTGACCGCGCGGGCATCGCGATCGGCCCACGCGAGCTCGGAGCTCGGCGGCATGCCGGTGCGCAGCGCGGGTGGAGTCCAGCCAGTGACCGCGCACAGCCGCGCGGGATCGACCGTGGCCGGCGTCCAGACCTCGACGCAGGCATCCGGCGGCGCGAGCACCGAGACCAGGGTGCCGAGCAGGCTGATCCGGCGCTCGACGATCGCCGGCAGCGTGACGCCGGCCCAGCGGGCCTCGCAGTCGAGGTTCGCGTGTACCGTGAAGGTTCGCACCGGCGCTCGAGCCTAACGTGGTTGACCCGACGGCCGCGTCGGATCGATCGCGGCGAGCGCGTCGATGAACGCGTCGTCGAACCCAGCGCGCACGCGAGCATCGCGATCGAAGCGGGCGCCCCGGGCGCGGCGCGGGCCGAGCGGAAACCGCACGTTGTCGAGGTAGGCCTGCCACGGCTCGCGATCCTTGCCGGCGAGCCGGCGCAGCCAGACGTAACCGAAATGGACGTGCGCGATCTCGTCGGCGTGGACGCGCTCGAGGACGGCCGCGGTCTCGTGATCGCCGCAGGCGCGCGCCGCGGTCGCGTAGTCGCCGGCGAAGTCGAGGTTCGCGTTCTCGAAGGTCAGACCCATCGCGCAGACGAACTCGAGCGGCGTCGCGAGGTGATCGAGCTTGTTCCAGAAGTGGCCGGTGACCGCGAGGTCGCCGAAGTCGAGACCGTGCGCGACGAGCCGCTCGCGATACAGCGCGAGGTGACGCTGTTCGTCGGCGAGGATCGCGACGAGGCCTCGCCGGAACGGAAGCGGCGCGTCGGGAAACGCGAGTAGCGCCCACGCGAACAGCTCGATCGCCTGGAGCTCGTGGTTCGCGAGCGCGTGGAGGATGCGCGCGCGCTGCTGGGGATCGCGCATGCCCGCGATCGGCGGCACCTTGACGTCGCGGCTGATCGCGATCGCGAGGCTTGCCGGGCGACCTGGCGCGGGGAGCCGCAGCGCGGGCTCGGCGTCAGCGAGCTCGAGCGCGGCAGGTGGCGGCAGGAGCTTGCCGGCGAGCGTGTCGGCGAGGACGATCGAGCGAGCGTACGCACGCGCGCTGGCCAGCACCGCCGACATCTCGGTCATCTCAGGCACCACGACGGCGGCGGCGGATCACGATCGCGAGCACGCCGAGCGCGAGCAGGGCAGGGCCGCCGGGCGCGCGGCCCGCATCGCAGCATCCACCACCCTCGCTCGGCCAGCACACGCCGGCGCCCGGCGTGGTCTCGAGGCACGAGAAGCTCGACGGGCAGCTGCCCGACGTCGCCGGATCGCAGGGCTCGACGCAGTGCATGTCACCCTCGGTGTTACTCAGGCACTGCCGCGAGATGCACTCGGTCGGGGCCAGGCAGACCGCGCCGAGACCGCCGAGCACGTCGGGACCGGGGAGGCACACGCCCATCACGCAGACGTCATCGCCCTCGCAGCCCTTCGAGGCCGTGCATGGCGGGCCCATCACGATGTCGATCGTCTGCATCGCCGGCGTGCCCTGGACGTCGTACGCGCGGACCTCGAGCGTGTGCGGACCCTCGGCGATGCCGTCGGGCGCGACCAGCACGTACGGCGCCATCTGGGTCTCGGCGACCTTCACGCCGTCGATCCACAGCTCGACGCGATCGACGCCGACATCGTCGCTGGCGTCGACCCGGGTCACGAAGTGCGGCTGCACCTTGGTGCCGCTTGCCGGTGAGCGGATGGCAAGCATCGGTGCGGTCGGCGCGCCGGGACCGAACATGTCCAGGATGTGCATGTACGAGTTCTGGGTGCCGTTCCCGGTGCACTCGCAGGTACGCGGAGACGACTCGCCGCACTGGACGTTCGCGGCCTGGAACCGCTTGGGCAGCGGCCCCGACAGGTAGGTCATCGGGTCGCGGTTATCGAGCTCGTGCTCGAGGCCAAACGCGTGCGCGATCTCCTGCGATGCGGTCCAGCACAGGCTGTCCGAATCGGGGCCGTAGACATCGAAGGTGTACGAGATCGCGTTCGGGATCTCCTCGCACGAGAACGGCGCGACGCCACCGGCGTTCGGGATGTCACTGCGCAGCTCGCTCGGCCGGCCGCCGACCATGTGCTCGTAGTGCGGCATCGACGTGCCCGGATCGACGTCGGTGATCCCGATGTTGAACGGCGCGTAGGTCGCGCGGACGCAGGCCATCAGGCGGTCCCAGACCTCCTCGCTCTGGCGGAACCCCGACAGCGTGCTCGAGCCGTCGCTGATCGACGACGTGTTCGTGCGCGAGTCGTCGTCGCCGTACTTGACGTTGCAGCCGGCCGCCGGGCAGCGGTGCATGTACACGAGGCGCGATGTCGGCGCGTGCGGGACGAGCCGCGGCTCGATGCGGATCATCGTCGGCAGCGGCCGCTCCGCCGAGGCCTCTCCAACAGACGCGACAGCAGTCGCGAGCACCACCCCGACCAGCAGTGGCGTGCGCATCGCTACTTCCGGGGACGCCGGCGCGCGATCACGAGCGCGAGGAAGCTGAGGCCGATCGCGAGGGCGCCACCGCTGCCCGTCGAGCAACCGCCGCCGCTGCCGTCATCGTGGCCCGGCCAGCACACGCCGTTGTTCTCGCCGGCCTCGAGGCAGCCGAAGCCGTCGGGGCACTGGCCCTCGCCAAGCTCGCAGCTGTCGACGCAGAACCGGTTGCCCTTGTTATCCGCGGCGCACTGGCCCGACGCGCAGGACGTGTTGTCCACGCATACCGTGCCGAGCCCGCCCTGGACGCCCGGACCGGGGACGCAGCGACCGCCGATGCAGGTATCGGTGTCGAGCGGACAGTCCGCCGGCTTGCCGCACGGCTTGCCGATCACGACCTGCACGGTCTTCTTCGTGCTCGCGCCGAACTCGTCGTACGCGGTGACCTCGACGTTGTGCGTGCCGTCGGTGAGCGTCGTCGGCGCGTTGAAGACGTACGGGAACTGGGTGATCGACGCGGTCAGCATGCTGTTGACGCGCAGCTCGACCATGCCGATGCCGTTGACGTCGGTGGCCTCGACGGCGACCGGGAAGCCCGGCATCACATTGTCACCCGTCTTCGGCTTCGTGATCGTGAGGTCCGGCGGCGTCGGCGTGCCGGTGCCGAACAGCGCCTTGAGCACCGAGACCGAGTTCTGGGTGTTCAGCCCGGTGCACGTGCAGGTGTGGCTCTGGCCGTTCGCGCCGCTGCAGGTCTGGCCGAACGGACCCCTGCCATTGACGCAATCGCTGCCGCACTGGAGCTCGGCATCCTTGAAGCGCTTGCGACCGTTGAAGTTGAAGTAGGTGAGCGGATCGCTCGGCTCGATCACGTGATCGAGGCGGAACGAGTGCGCGATCTCCTGTGCGGCGGTCGCGCAGATGTCCTCGATGCTGTTGCCCCAGACATCGAACACGAAGACGAGCGAGTTCGGGATGTACTGAGCCTGGCAGTTGAACGGCGAGATGCCGCCGGTGCCCGAGCCGAGCTGGAGCTGCTGCGGCGTGCCCGCGATCATGATCTCGAAGTGGTTCACGCTCGAGCCGGGATCCGTCGTGAGGATCTCGACGCCGAACGGCGTGAACACGTCCTTCATGCACGCGACGACGTTGTTCCAGACGGCGTCGCCGCGCGAGAACGCGCTGAGCTGGCTCGTCTGATCCGGGATGGTCGAGCGGTTGCTGCGCGAGTCCGTCGAGCCCGGCGTTACCGTGCAGCCGCCGGCGCAGCGGTTCAGGAAGATCTTGTTCGTGTTCGCCGCGGCGACGATGTTGCCGAGCACGCTCGGATCGATCTGCTCCCACTTGCGCGACGTCCGCGGGCGCTCGGCGAGCACCATCGGCTTGCCGCTCTCGTCGATCGAGCTCGCGTCGTGGCGGACAGAGTCAGCGTGGCCGCGGCCCGGGACCGCGATGGAAGCGACGACGAGGGCACACAACAGCAGGCGCTTCATGGCTTACCTTCATATCCTGTCGGGTACGAGTGAACCTAGCGAAAAGTGATGAGATTCCGGTCCGAGACCATCAGTCAAATCCCCAAGAAACGACGAACCCCGCGAGATCCCGAGGTGGGAACCGCGGGGCGGACGGCGGGACGCCGGGGGAGCTACTTGCGGCGGCGGCGCGTCACGAGGAGCGCGACGAAGCCAAGCGCGAGCAAGCCGGGCGCGGCATCGTTGCCACCGGTGCTGCAGCCACCACCGTCATCACCACCGGGCCAGCACACGCCGACATCGGCGCCGGTCTCGAGGCACGTGAAGCCGGACGGGCAGCCATCGACCGACGGCGTGCACATCTCGACACAGTGCATCTCGCCGTCCGCGTTGCTCGCGCACTGACCGGACGCGCACTCGGTGCCGACCGCGCACGTCGAGCCGAGCCCGCCCTGAACGCCCGAGCCGGCGACGCAGCGGCCGTCGACGCAGGTATCGGTGTCCTTGTCGCAGTCGGCCGGCTTGCCGCACGCCATGCCGAGCGTGACGTTGATGTCGACGGTCGCGGTGGTGTTCGCGATGTCGTAGCCGGTGATCGTGATCTTGTGGCGACCCTGGCCGACCGAGGCCGGCGCGTTCCAGATGTAGACGCCGCCGACCGAGGTCGTCTGCGTCGAGACGAGCATGCCGTCGATGCGCAGCTCGGCCTTGGTCACCGAGATGTCGTCGCTGATCGCGGCCTTGATGGGGAAGTTGGCGGCGACGGTGTCGCCATCCTTCGGCGTCTGAATTGCGACCATCGGCGGCGTCGGGACGTTCGAGCCGAAGGTCTGGAGGATCGCTGCGAAGCTGTTCATCGTGCTGCCGCCGCACTGGCAGTTGCGCGCGTTGAACTCGCCGCACGCGCCGGGCGAGTTCTGGAACACCTTGCGCGACGGGCCGCTCGACAGATACGTCATCGGGTCGCGGTTATCGAACTTGTGGTCGAGGCCCCACGAGTGCGCGGTCTCCTGCGCGACAGTCCAGCAGATGTCGTCGACGCTGCCGCCGTAGATGTTCGCGAAGCTGAACGACACCGCGTTCGGGATGTAGCCGCACGAGAACGGCGACACGCCGCCGACGCCCTGCTGCATCTGGACGTCCTGCGGGACGCCCGCGACGATCGCCATGTGGTAGTTGCCGCTGGTCGGGCGGACGTCGGTGACCTCGACGGCAAACGCCGCGTACGACTGCTTCACGCAGGCAACGACCTGCTGCCAGACCGCGTCGGAGTACGCGAACGGCTGGACCGTGGACTGGACGTCCGGGATCGACGAGGTCGGGATCAGTGAGGTGGAGTTGTTGCCACCCGGGTTGATCCGGCAACCGCCGCCGGCCTTGCAGTTGTTGAGATAGATGACGTTCGAGAAGTTGGGGGCCGCGTGGACGGCGTCGCCCTGGAGGACCGGGAGGCCCGGATCCTGGACGACGTATGTTGGCTGGGGGCGCGACCACGGCGTAACTAGTGGATTCGAAGGCGCATCTTCGAAGTTGCGCTGGACATCTGCACGAGCCTGGCTGACCGTCCCGAGGGTCAGCGCAACCAACAGAATCGAAATGCGCTTCATGGCAGGCGTTGTAGTCCAAGTGGGGGATCACATTGAAGCGGTGGCCGCTGTCACTACATGGCCCGCGTTGAGACGACAGTACCGCACGCCTGATGACGGTTGGTATCAGATCCAACCGTGCGGAATCTCAGAATAAAGAAGACGCGACAACGAAGCCGACGTAGGCCCCGACTAACACGCCGCCCTCCATCCGGGTGATCTGCCGGGATCCGCGGAGGGCGAGCACCCCGAGCAGGGTGATCGCGACCAGCCCGATCAGCTCGACCACGTGCATCCGCTCGCCCAGCGAGATCTCGCCAAGTGACCCGATGACCCCGAGGACGAGGAACACGTTCAGGAGGTTCGAACCGATGACCGACCCGACGGCGAGGGCGGCGTGGCCGCGCGACGCCGCGACCAGCGACCCCATGAGCTCGGGCAGCGCACAGCCGATCGAGATCACGGTCAGCCCGAGCATGCGCTCGGACATCCCGATCTGACTGGCGATGCCGCGGCCGCCGCGCACGAACATGTCGGTGCCGACGACGAGTAGCAGCAGGCCGAACGCGGACATCACCGCCGCGATCCCGAACGACGACCGGGGGCGTGCGCGGCCGCCGATCAGCGCGCCGCTCTCGTCGGCTCGCTTGGTCTCCTCGATCAGCTCGTCATCGGGATCGAGGCGGGCGGAGACCGTGAGCGTGACGATCGTGAACAGCACGGCGCAGCCGACGAGCACGGCACCCTCGAGCCGCGACAGGATGCCGTTCCACAGCACGAGCGGGACCGCGATCGCCGAGCCGAGCAGGATCGGCACCTCGCGGCGGATGATCCGGCCATCGACGGTGGGGGGCGCGATCAGCGCGGTGAGTCCGAGGATCAGGCTGATGTTCGCGGCGCACGAGCCGATCACGGTCCCGAGCGCGATCGGCTGGTGACCGGTCAGCGCGGTCTTGGTCGCCACCGCGAGCTCGGGAGCCGAGTTGCCATACGCGACGATGGTCAGCCCGATCACGAGCGGCTTGACGCCGAATGCACGCGCGACCGCCGCGGACCCGCGGATCAACCACTCGGCGCCCCAGTAGAGGACGGCGATCCCGACGATCAGGAAGCCGATGTTCAGGGCGAGACCCAACTCGCCGACGAGTGTCGCGTCCCGCGCCGATCAGCGCAAGCGAACGGCCCCGCTCGCCAGCGTCCGCTGGCTCGCTCCATCTCGGGGTCCCCGCTCGCCAGCGTCCGCTGGCT
>JACCTC010000436.1 GCA_013812655.1 Deltaproteobacteria bacterium
GGCTCGAGCAGCTCGTCGCCGAGCGCGACGCGGGCGTCGACCTCGTCACCGGCTACGAGATCACCAACGACGAGGGGCTCACCCCGCCACGGCCGTGGTGGGCCGCAAACATCGACGTCAGCCGCGCCCCCGCGCCAGTGACCGGGGCGTTGCTCGCGTGGCAGTTCAGCTCGGTCCGCGTCGAGCCCTCGCTGTTCCTGCCGTGGCTCGCCCGCCGGGTGCGTGCGCGGATCGACCGGAGGCCGGTGATCGATCTCGCGGCGGAGCCGGGAGACTTCGTCGTCAACTGCACCGGCCTCGCGGCGCGCGAGCTCGCGAACGACGACCTGCTGTATCCGCTGCTCGGTCAGGTCGTGATGACGGAGCCCGGCGCGGCCGATCGCACGATCACGGTGACCGATCACCGCGACCCGGGCGCGATCTTCTACATGATCCCGCGGCGCGAGGAGCTCGTGCTCGGCGGCTGCTCGATCCCGTGGCCACCGGGCGCACCGCCCGAGGTCAACCCCGAGATCACGGCGCGGATCCTCGAGCAGGCGCGCTCGCTCGGGCTCGCTGTCGGCGCGGTCCGCAACGTGCGCGCGGGGCTGCGGCCCTACCGGCTCGAGGTCCAGCTGCTGCGCGATCGCGCGAACCCGCGGATCATCCACAACTACGGCCATGGCGGCGCTGGCTACACGCTGTGCCGCGGGTGCGCCGAGGACGTCGTCCGGCTGGTTACTTGACCGGCTATTCGATAAACCCGAGGAAGTAGAGCGCCGCGATCGTCCCGGCGAGCGCGAGGATCGCGACGATCGCGATCCACATCACCCGGGTGCCCTTGCTGCGCTCGGAGATGCTCGCGCCGAACCGGGGAGGCTCGGCCTTGGTGTCGCGCACGCTGTCGTCGTTACGAACCTCGACGGCCTGGCCACCGACGCCGCGTACCGTCGCATCCGGCTTGGGCTTGAGGTCGTCGCGGACGTGCAGCATCGTCGGATCGTCGTCGGCATCGCGCGTCCCGACGGCCTTGCTCTCGATCACGAGGCCCATCGTCTTGGTGTCGATCGCGGTGATCTCTTGCGAATCGTTCAGCACCACGTTTTGTGGGCGCGGGCCGCCCTTTGGCTCGTGCATGCGCGCCGACGCCTTGTCGTGCGGCACCTCCTCCATCACGAGGACGCTCGGGTGCACGAGACCCTGGGTCAGGCAGCGATTCCACGCCTCGCGCAGCGCCTGCTCGGCATCCGACGAGTCCTTGTAGCGCGTGCGATCCGACGGCTGCAGCGCGGTCATCACCACGGTCGCCAGCGGCTCGGGGATCGAGGGGTCGTGCCGGGTCGGCGGCAGCGCGTTGCCCGACACCACGTAGCTGTTCGTGGTCTTGGTATCCGGGCCCTCGTACGGGATGCGCCCCGACAGGAGCTCGTAGAGGCACGCACCCCACGCGAACACGTCGGCCTGCGGGGTGTAGCGGCCCTCGCGGATCGCCTCGGGCGGCGAGTAGCCAGGCGTGCCCATGAAGATGCCGACCTGGGTCAGATCCGAGTCGGGCAGCCGTGCGATCCCGAAGTCGGCCAGCTTCCACCGGTTGTCACCGGCGTGGAGGACGTTGGCCGGCTTGACGTCACGATGGACGATGCGCTGGCGATGCGCGAACGCCAGTGCCGACGACAGGTCGAGCGCGATCTGCACGCAGCGCTGCAGCGGGAACCGCACCCGATCGAGCCGGTCGGCGAGCGACTCGCCCGGCAGATATTCGAGCACCATGAACGGCGCGCCCGATTGCTCGTCGACGCCGACGTCGAAGATCGTCACGATCGCCGGGTGCTGCATCTTCGCGGCGGCCTTCGCCTCGCGCTGAAATCGCTCGAGGAACGCAGACCGCACGCGCCGGCCCTGGCCCTGCGGCGACATGATCGTCTTCACCGCGACGATCCGGTCGAGCAGCGGATCGCGAGCCTTGTAGACGATGCCCATCGCGCCCTTGCCGATGGTCTTGATCACCTCGTAACGGCCGATGCGCTGACGTCCCTCCTCGCCACTCAGCTGCATGCCGGGCGGCGCCTCTCCCTTGAGACGCGTCGCGGTACGCGGGCGTACTTGTAGTGGCTCGTCGCTCATCAGCGCTCGACGAGTCTAACATGGCCCTCCGGGCGATCTGCCGGCATGGCCTCCGGGCGCTCAGCCGCCATGGCCTCCAGGCGATCAGCCGGCATGGCCCTCCGGGCGAGCAACCGGCGCGGCCCTCCGGAGATCAGCCGGGCGGGCGCTCGGGAGCCACGTCGGTGGCACGTTCGCGGGCGTTCGCGGAGCGCCCGCCATCGCGGCCCGAAACCCTCGCGCCGGGCGCCACGCTCGTGGTCACGAACGCGTTACCGCCGATCACCGCGCCCTTGCCGATGATGGTGTCACCGCCGAGGATCGTCGCGTTCGCGTAAACCACGACCTCGTCCTCGAGCGTGGGATGGCGCCGCTTGCCGGGCTCGGGGCGAGCTTGCCCCTGAGGCACCGTCAGGCCGCCGAGCGTGACGCCCTGGTAGATCCGGCAACGCTCGCCAATCTTCGCGGTCTCGCCGATCACGACACCGGTGCCGTGGTCGATGAAGAAGCTCTTGCCGATCTCGGCGCGCGGGTGGATATCGACGCCGGTCCGGCGGTGCGCGATCTCCGTCATGATGCGCGGGATGATGACGGCGCCCTCGACGAGCAGCGCGTGCGCGATCCGGTACACGGTGATCGCGTAGGCCCCGGGATAGCAGAACAGGATCTCGTCGATGCCGGTCGCGGCCGGATCGGACTCGAACGCGAAGTGGAGGTCGAGCTTGATCTGCGCGTGGAGCTCGGGGAGGTGCAGGAGGAAGCGGTCGGTGATCCGATCCGCGGTGTCCTGACACTCGATGCACTCGAGGTCGCGCTTGCCGAGCTCCTGCTGCCGCTTGTGATGATGGGCGAGATAGACCTGCCGCTGCAGCAGGCCGCGCAGCTCGATCACGCGCGAACGCGCGAGGTCACGGAGCTCCTTGCGACGACCGCGGGTGACGTCGGGACCGGCGTACCCCGGGAACATCAGCGCACGACACTTGTCGACGATCGCCTTGCAGACCTGGTCGGACGGCAGCTCGTAGCTGCCGATGTGCTGCATCTCCTGGGAGGCGGGGTCGAGATACAGGTCGAGTAGCTGGTCCGCCACGGCGTCGACGGCATCGCGTTCGGAAGCCATCGTCAAACGCTATCACACGTCACTCGAATGCCGCGACGACGTGTCCTCCCCGGTCGGGCTGGGCGGCACGCGCGAGCACACCCACACCAGCGTCGGTGCGCTGCAGAATTTCGGAGACACCGTCGAAGCGCAGATCGAGGATCGAACCGACGAGGTGCGCGGTCACGCCGTAGCGCGCGAACGGCGTCGCAGCGAGGCTGCCCGCCAGGCCCTCGCGCTGCCACTGATCGGCACGCCGATCGTCGGTGCGGGCCGCATTGGCAGAGGCCGCGAGGCTCGGCGGTGGCCACGCACCAGCCCAGGGCCACGGGTTGGCCGACGGGTTCGCGACGATCGCCACGCCGCCGCGCTCTGCGATCACCGGCGCGAGCGGGACGAAGCGCTCGAGGGTCGTGTGCGGTCGATCAAACGCGTCGTAGCAGATCAACGTACACAGCCGTCCGAGCGAGGTCTCGACGATCGGCAGGGCCATCGCATCGCCGCGCGACAGCCCGAGGCCACCGCGGGCACCGTCCTCGAGCCCAGGCACGAGGTTGACCTTGTCGGTCACCGCGAGGCAGCGGCCGTCGGGGCCGAACAACAGCGACGCGTTCGTGAGATCGCCGTCGGGACCGAGGCGCAGATGCGAGCCGGCGACCACGTACGCCGCGTGCCGACGCGCGAGCGGCGCGAACACCGCCCGCCAGAACCGCTCGCCATCCGGCGCGAGCGCCGCGAGGACGGCATGCCGCGGATCGAGCACCCGCGTGCTCGCGACCCCGCGCAGCACCTCGAACGGGCGACGCATCGCTGCAGCCGCCAGCGCCGACGCGAGCGTCTTGGCCTTGTGCGCGGCGGGCGAGCCGAGCGCGAGGAGCGCGAGGTGACCGGCGATCTCGGGAAACACGACGAGCCGTGCATCGGCAGGTCCGGCTTCCTCGACGGCGCATGCCGCCATGTCCTCGAGGTGACGGCGATACACCTCACCCGAGGCGAGGATCGCCGCGTCGATCTCGAGCTGGATGGCGATCAGCGCCGTGGTCACTCGTCGTCTCGACGCGCGTCCGCTCGCGGCACCGGGGCCGGCGCATCGTTGAGCTTCGCGACGACGTCGTCGAGCTTGGCCTCGGGGATGGTGACCCGCGTCGGCATGCCCCCGCCGAGCGCGAACAGCTCGACGAAGTCCCAGCCCGAGTCGAAGCCCGCCGCGATCGTCACCATGCCCGAGTCGCGCACGACCGAGATCGGCGCCCTCGCCTGCCCTGCGAGCAGCAGGTCCGTCTTGTCGAACTGGCCCGCGAACCCGGCGGTGTCGACGACGGCGACCCGCCCGCGGATCGTGAAGCGGCCCGCGAGCAGCTGGGTCCCGGCGTCGCGGCGTTCGAACTCCGCGGCCGCCTCGCCGATCACGTCGTCGTGGACGCCCGGCTTCATGCCGCCGACGAGGAACTGCACGACCGCGCGCTTCAGCTGGTCGTCGCGAAACTTCGCGCGCAGCGCGCGATCGATCCGCGTCGCGATCGGGCCCGGCGTACCGACGCGAGTATCGACCGCGCGAGCGTCGTCATCGGCGGTCGCGTACGGCTGCTTGCCACCGAGGATCCACTTGGCCGCGGCGTACAGCCCATCGAGATCGACGTGCGTGCAGATGCAGTCGATCGGGCCGGTCTGGCGCACCAGCTCGGGCGTCACCATCTCGGGGCACGCGCCGTGCTCCGCCTTGGTCGACAGCACGAAGCGCGGATCGTCGGCGAAGTCGACGTGACGCTCGTGGTCGTGATGATCGACCCACGCCGCGAGCCGATCGCCGAGCGCCGCGAGAAATGGCCGCGTCGTCAGCTCGAACGAGACCGAGGTGCCGATGGTCGCGGCGAACGCGATGTCGAGCACGACGACACGCCCCTGCAGCTTCTCCGCCTTCGGCAAGAGGCGTGGCGAAGCGAACCACAGCTGCGGCAAGTGCACGGGGGCGATCATAGCTTGTTGCCGTCGGCGCTATACCGTTGCCGGCCGCGCTTACCGCTTGCAATGCATCGTCGCGGCCCAGCCGTCGTGCAGGTAGACCTGGCGCACGGTGCCGCGATCGCCACACTGCGCGCCGCCGGGGACGATCAGGCACAGCGTGCGCTCGCCACCGTCGGCGACCAGGGCACTCCGCCGGCCGGGCGAGACCTGGTCGAGGTGCGCGCCGTCGATCCACACATCGACCGGATCGGCACACTGCGAGTTGTCGACATAGAACGTCGCGCGCGGCTTCGCGCGAGCCGCCTGCTGCACCGGGATCGCCACGGCCTTGTCCTCCTGGATCAGGCGGTAGCGCTCGGGATCGGCGATCGCCGCGGCGAGCAGCTTGTCGTTGCAGCCGACCACCCGCAGCTCGGGCTGCGCGCCGCGGCCCCACTCGCTGCGGAGCTCGCCGACATCCGCGAGCGCGGTCCGGAACGCCTTGCGGATCCCGATCACCTGGGTGCGCGCGTTCGGCAACAGCCCGGCGGTCGCCCCGACGTCGTCGTGACGCGCGATGAATCGGTACGCCTGCTCGAGGTCGCCACCGAGGCGCTCGTAGCGGCGGAGCTCCTGCTGGGCCTCGTTCCACAGCGGCGCGATGCGTCCGATCGGGCACGTGCGGACCGGCGGACCCTTGACCGGGGCGTACGGACCCTTGCCGAGCGCCGCGATCAACAGCAAGAACCACGATTGATACGAGACCCGGACGGCGGCCATCGTGGTCGCCGCCAGCGCATAGCGATCGATCGCGGCCTCGAGCGCCTCGGCATCGCCCCACGGCCGGATCAGCTCGGGCGTGAACTGCAGCGCCGCGGTCCCGCCGACGTCGAGCGTGTTGAGTGCGGCGCGGGCTGCCCCGATCCAGGACGACGACCCCGGCGAGGCGTCGAGCACGCGCACGAGCCGATCGCGCGCCTCGGTACGCTCGCCGACCATCGCGTGGGCGATGCCGGCGAGATATAGCAAGCCACCGTCGCGCGGCCACGCGCCGAGCCCTCGCTCGAGCACGGTCAACGCGAGCCGCGCATCCTTGCGCGCGAGCTCGGCGGCCACCAGCGCGCGCCACGACACCACGCGACGCGGGCTCTCGCGAACCGCACGCCGCAGGTACCAGGCCGCATCGTCGGGCCGGTTCTGGAGAAATGCGATCGCACCGAGCGCGTGCTCGGCGGCCGCGAGGTCGTCGCGATAACGCTGCAACGCGGTGTACGCGCGGATCGCCTCGGGATAGCGGCCGGCGTCGAACAGCGCCTGCGCGGCCGAGTACCCCGGCATGCTCGAGTCAGGTGCGAGCTTCGCGGCGCGGCCGTACCAGGCGAGCGCGCCGTCGAGATCGCGCAGCCGGCGCTTCGCATCACCGACGCGGACGAGGAGCGCCAGATCGGTCGGGCGCGCCGCCGCGATCACCTCGAGCGCCCGACTCGCCTTGTCCCACTGACCGAGCGCGCCGTACGCGGTCGCGAGATCGCCCTTGATGTCGAGATCGTTGGGCGCGCGCGCCGCGATCGCCTCGAGCTCGACGACGAGCCGCTTGGTGTCCGAGCGCGACGAGTGGATGAGCACGAGCACGCGGCGCGCCGGCAGGTGGTCGGGTTTGCGCGCGGTCACCTGGACGAGCTGGTGCTCGGCCGCCGGCGCATTGCCGGTCTGCCACAGCGCAGAACCGAGCTCGAAGCGCGCGTCGAGGTCCCACGGTTTGCGGACGACCAGCCTCTTCCAGAGCTCCTTCGCGACCTCGTGCTTGCCCGAGCGCGTCGCGCCGACCGCGGCCGCGCGCAGCGACGCGATGTCCTCGGGCGCGAGGTCGTTCGCGTAAGCAAACTTGCCGGCGGCCTTCGACGCGAGCTTCGGATCGCCGCCGATCGCCGGGTCCGCCGTCGACAGCTCGACGTACAGCTCGCCGAGCAGGCGCTGCGCCTCGAAGCATTTCGGATCGATGAACACCGCGCGCTCGAGATCGTGGCCGGCGGCCTTGAGGTTGACCGCGCCGAGCGCGCCGGTCAGGTGGCCGAGCCCGCGCCCCATGAGATTCACCGCGTAGAGGTCGGTCGCGAGCGAGCGCGTCAGCTTGGCCTTGCTCGCCGCGTCGATCGTGAACCCGGCGGTCGTCCACACCTCGGCCAGCGTGTCGCCGAGGAGCTGGTGGTACGCCTTGACCTCGCCCTGGCGCTGCGCCTCGGCGACGACGACCGCCTGGCTGCCGACCTTCCACAGCGTGATGCCGATGCGGAGCTGCCAGTTCGGCCGATCGACCCAGCCGGTGATCACCCAGGTCGCGGCGTGCTGCTTGCCGAACGCGGTGACCGGATCGACCTCCGACGGGATCTGGGTCCCGCCGACGTAGCGCGAACCACCTGCGGGCTCGAGGCCGAGCACGTCCTCGGTCTTCTGGGCAATCTCGAACGGCGCACCGGCGACGAGCCAGTCGAACGCGCGGACCCCGGACTCGTTGTCGAACGGCGCCACCGCAAACCGCGGGGGGCTGAGTCGCCATGGCGGGACGTCCGCCGACTCGACCGGCGAGCTCCCTGCCGGCTTGACGTCCGTCGCCGGGGCCTGCGAACCCGCCGCCGAGCCGGCTGTCGCACCCACGCCACCGTCGGTGGGCTGGGCGATCGCGACGCCCGCGAACGCCATGGCGAGCGCGGCCACGTGCAGCGAGCGCGAGGACCTCATACACTGATTCTACCGTGGCCCAGGCCCTGCGCCCGCAATCGTCGCCAGCGTCTGTACGCAAGCGCAAGCGCAAGCGCCTGCGGGCGGTGTCGGTGATCCGCCTCCTGTTCCTGCTGATCGTGTATGGCGCCTCGCTCGGCGCCGCCTCGATCTACTTCGCGGTCAAGACGATCAACCAGGAGCTGCCGCAGGATCTGACGGCCCTCCTCGACTACCAGCCGAACCGCAAGAGCGTCGTGCTGTCGTCGGAGGGCGAGGAGGTCGGCGCGTTCTCGATCGAGAACCGCCGGATCGTCACGCTCGAGCGGATGCCGCCGCACCTGCCGGCCGCGTTCCTGTCCGCCGAGGACCGCCGGTTCTTCCAGCACAAGGGTTTCGACGTGTTCGGGATCGGGCGCGCGGCGTGGAAGAACTTCAAGAGCGACGGCAGCATCAAGCAAGGCGGCTCGACGATCACCCAGCAGATCATCAAGCAGACGCTGCTCGTCGGTGAAGAGGCGACCGGCGCGATGGACATGACGCCGCTCCAGTACAGCGCGCTCGCGAAGGCCCAGAAGTATCGCCGCAAGATGAAGGAGCTGATCCTCGCGGTCCGGCTCGAACGCGAGCTCACGAAGGCCGAGATTCTCTCGATCTATCTGAACCACATCTACCTCGGCCACGGTGCCTACGGCGTCGGCGCGGCTGCGCGCACGTACTTCGGCAAGGACATCGAGGACGTCACGATCGCCGAGGCCGCGATGCTCGCGGGGCTCGTCGCGTCGCCAACCAAGTACGCGCCGCATCGCAACATGCCGCTCGCCCGCGATCGCCAGAAGTACGTGCTCGGCCACATGCGCGAGGACAAGTACATCTCCGACGCCGACTACCAGGCCGCGCTCGCGGAGACGATCGCGCTCGTCGACGAGAGCGACCTCAACCACCTCGCGTCGCCGTACTTCGTCGAGTACATCCGCAAGCAGGCGACCAAGCGCTACGGCAACCGCAGCCTGTTCAAGGGCGGGCTCAAGTTCTACTCGACGCTCGACGCGCGGATGCAGCAGGCCGCCGAGAGCGCGCTGCGCCGCGGGCTCGAGTCGCTCGACCGCAGGCTCGGGTTCCGCGGACCGATCGGCAGCGTCCCGCAGGCCCAGCGCGGCGCGTGGACCGGCGGCGACGCGCATCCGCTGACCGGGGCGAGCGACGACACGAGCGCGCTCGCCGACCAGCTGCTGCCCGATCAGACCTACGGCGCGATGGTCGTCGAGCTGCCGCGCGGCGGGGCGGTCACCGTCGACCTCGGACCGCGGCGGCTGCCGCTGACCGACAACGACGCCAAGGAAGTGCGCGAGTGGCGGCACGAGACCACGAAGGCCCCGCTCAAGCTCGGCGATCTCGTCCCGGTGCGGCTCACCGCCGACAGCAAGGCGGCGACGCTCGCGCAACGGCCCGTGCTCCAGGGCGCGATCGTCGTGATCGAACCGATGACCGGCCGCGTGGTGGCGATGGTCGGCGGCTACGACTGGACCGCCTCGCAGTTCGATCGCGTCACCCAGGCCCGCCGCCAGGTCGGCTCGTCGATCAAGCCGTTCATCTATGCCGCGGCGATCGAGGCCGGCCGCACGCCGATCGAGCGGATGCACGACGGCCCGTACTCGGTCACGACCGCGACCGGCGTGTGGACGCCCGCGAACTACGACAACAAGTACATGGGCAGCGTCACGCTGATGACCGCGCTCGCCTACTCGCTCAACACGATCTCGCTCCAGCTCGCCGTCGAGGTCGGCCTCGACCGGCTGATCGAGATCATGCGCGGCTTCGGCATCGAGTCGCAGATCCCCCGGCACATCTCGATCAGCCTCGGCACGCCGGACTTCACGCCGCTCGAGATCGCCGCGGGCTACGCCGGGATCGCCGCCGGCGGCCGCCGGGTCACGCCGCGGTTCTACGACCTCGTGACCGACACCAGCGGCAAGATCATCGACGATCTGCGCGACGCACCGCTCGGCCCGCAGGTGATCTCCCCCGAGGTCGCGTACGTCGCGACGTCGATGATGAAGGGCGTGGTGACGCGCGGCACCGCGAAGTACGCGCAGCAGCTCGGTCGCCCGGTCGGCGGCAAGACCGGGACCTCGGCGAACTACCGCGACGTCTGGTTCACCGGGTTCACTGCCGATCTGCTCGCGACCGTGTGGGTCGGCCGCGACGACTCGACGCCGATCGGCGACAAGATCACCGGCGGCGGCATCGCTGTCCCGATCTGGATGGACTTCATGCAGAAGGCCCACCCGCGGACCAAGGTCCGTGATTTTCCGGTGCCGCCGAACGTCAGCTTCGCGCGCGTGGAGCCGTGGAGCGGTGATCCCGCGAGCCCGTATGGTGATTCGGTCTGGATGGCATTCGTGCGCGGTACGCTGCCCGGCAAGTTCTTCGTCGGTCCGCCGGTGCGCTCGTTCGAGGATCTGGTCGCGCCGCCCGCACTGCCGGCGACCGCTAAGTGCGCGTCGCTGTCGTGTCTGTGACCGTCACGACCGGTCGCGACACCTTAGTCCCCGCGTGCGCGGGTGCGTGCTAGGTTCCTCGGCATGCTTCGCCGTGCGCCGATGGCATTGCTCGTGGGACTCGTTGCATCCGCTGCCGCGAGCTTGGCCGCGTGCCGGACCTCGCTCGAGGACGACCCGGGCAGCGAGGTCTGCGACGTCGCGACCTCGCAGGCCTGCATGGACGCCGAGCAGCACGCGGACCTCGCGTGGATCGAGGCCAACATCTTCTCGAAGCAGTGCGCGTTCAGCGGCTGCCACAACGGAAGCACGACTCCCGCCGGGATGATCGACCTCAAGAACCCCGGGATGAGCCACGCCGCACTCGTCGATGTCGAGTCGAAGCTCGAGCCCGGTCGCAAGCTGGTCGTGGCCGGCCAGCCCAAGCAGAGCTACCTGATGATGCTGCTCCAGCACTACCCGCCGAGCGCGATGGAGCCGCCCCTGGCCGGCCCACCCGAAGTCGGCTTCATGCCGCAGGACGCCGACCCCATCTGCTGCCAGAAGCTCGACGCGCTCGATCGCTGGATCACCGCGGGCGCGCTCAACAACTGACCGGTGGGGCGAACCACCTCACCACCGCTGACACGAACGCCCAGGGTTGTCGCGCTCCCAACGGATCTCTCACACACAAACCTGTGCCCAACATTTTGATTCACATGGGGTTTGCTTGACGCGCTGCGGATCGTCTCGCTACAACATCGACGAAGTGCTGAGGTCACGCCTGGCGGAGCCTCTTATCCAACGATTGGTCGCACTCGTGGTCTCGGAGGCAATGGATCGATGAGCTGGCTAAGTGAACTGTTCCAAAAGGGCGGGCCCTTCTTCATCGTCAACACGTTCTTCCTGGCCATCGTCATCGGGGTCATCGTCGAACGGTCGATTTACTTCCTGGGCCGCGGCCACCTGAACGCGAAGGCGTTCCTCGAGCAGCTCCGCAAGCTGCTCTCGGCGAACAACGTCGACCGCGCCAAGAAGCTGTGTGACGCGACGACGGCGCCGGTCGCGCGGGTCGCGAAGGCCGGCCTCAACCGCCTGCATCGTGGCGAGGCTGCCGTCGCCCAGGCGATGGAAGAGACGATGACGGACACCATCCCCGAGGTGAAGACCCGGGTTGGCGCGCTGTGGTCGCTCGCGAACATCACGACCCTCGTCGGTCTGCTCGGCACCATCACCGGCCTGATCGCCACGTTCGCCGCGATCGGCGACGCGAACCCGGCCGATGCGAAGAAGAAGCTCTCGGACGGTATCGCCGAGGCCATGTACAACACCGCGTACGGTCTCTCGATCGCGCTGATCTGCATGGTCGCGCACCTGATCCTGTCGGCAGCGATGAAGAAGGTGATCCACGACCTCGAGGCGTTCAGCCTGCGGTTCGAGAATCTTCTCGCCGATGGTGGCGCGGGTGCTTCGTCGGCGGGCGCTGGACGCGCACCGGCCGCACCGACCGACGACGAGCACCAGTCCGCCTGAGCACGCATGGCTGACTGGAGTGCACAACGCGTTCGCTCGAAGACGCGCACTGCGGTGCGCCGTCGCGAGGACGTGATCGAGCAGGAGGAGATGGAGGGTGGCGAGATCAACCTGATCCCGTACCTCGACATCGTCACCAACCTCATGTTGTTCCTGCTCGCGTCGGTCTCGGCGGGCCTGATCCTGTCGCAGATCGACACGACGCTGCCCGACCGCGCGCCGCCGCAGACGACTCCGACCGTCGCGCCGCAGACCAACCCCGACGAGATGCCGCTCAAGCTGTTTGTCTCCGTCAAGCGTGACGAGATGATCCTGTGGTCGGCGACTGGCCTCGAGGGCACGCTCAACGCACCCAAGCCCGGCTACATCTTCAAGCGTACCGGGCGCGACGGCGAGCCATGCGACGGCGCGTACATGTGCGAATCGAACTTCTGCAACCCGAGCACGCTGATGTGCGCGGCGGGCAAGGACGAGCTCGCGCCCGTGTTCGAGTACCGCAAGCTCAACGACGCGCTGTTCGAGATCGCGAACCGCCGCTATGCCGGCAAGCAGCGCAAGCGCGAGACCTATTCGATCGTCCTGCAGGCCGACGGCGCGATCCCGTACTCGACGATCGTTTCGATCATGTCGTCGCTCCGTTGCAAGCTTCCCGAGATCGGCAAGGAGGTCGTGTCGTGCGCGCTGCCGACCGAGGACCCCGAGCTCAGGAAAGCACCCGAGCCGATCTCACCGAACGGCAAGCTCTACGACACGACGCGCGCCGGATACGACCCGAAGAAGATGGCGCTGTTCCACGACATCCAGTTCTCGTCAGGATTCGAGTAGATGTCATTCACGCAGCGCGAAGCGCGCAGCATCATTCGCAAGGCGGTCGGGCGCGTGCCCGAGGGCGAGGAGATCCGGCACCTCAACATCATGCCGATGATGGACATGATGACGATCCTCCTCGTCGCCTTCATCGCGCAGGCCGCGACGAGCGCGACCGAGATCACGGCCCGCACGGTCTCGCTGCCGCCGACGCTCTCCGATGACGAGCTCCCCGACGACGCGACGACGCTCGTGATCACGAAGAACGGCATCGTCGTCCAGGGCGAGCCGATCGTCGCGATCTCGAACGGCCAGGTCGATCCCGCGGAGAAAGAGGGCGGCGCCCTCGGCATCAAGATCCCGCGGCTGACGAACTTCCTCGCGAACCTGCACGCGCTGCAGGTGCAGAAGGCGCAGTCCGAGCCCGGCTACGACCCGAGCCAGGCGAAGCCGCCCGAGATCATGATCATCGCGGATCGGACAACTCCCTACCGCCTGCTGGTCGAGGTGATGTTCTCTGCCAAGCAGAAGGAAGCTGGCTACAAGCACTTCCGGCTGATCGTCCAGAAGTCGTTCCCGACCCGGCCGCCGACCTGAGGTCACTTATGACCTCCGCGGTCTCTCGGCCAGACGGCCTCGTTCCCCTTCGGTCAACGGGCAATTGCTGCCTGGCCAGGGCGGCGCATGCAGCTATAATCGCTTCATGAAGCTCGTCGGCGAACGCCGTGCTCTCGCAGCGGCCATTTTCGCGTTCTATTTCATCGCGTACGGCGTGATGGCCCTCTCGGGGTCGATTCCGTCGGACTTCGCCAAGGCGTTCTACGCGATCGCGGGAGTCTACGGGCTCGCGTTCTTCGCGCTGGTCGCCGGCTACTTCTGGGCACGCTGGTACGCCGTCGGCGTCGGCTTATACGGCGTGATCACCGCCGCGGTCGGGATGTGGCAGATCGGGACCGAACCGGTGCTGGTCTTCGTCGGCGCTACCCACCTCGCCGCGACCGCGATGCTGTGGGGCGCCACGATGTCCGAGCCCTACGATGGCCAGCAGGCGTGGCGGCAGAAGTTCCACATGGACGAGAACGCCGTCCAGCGGCTCGGTCGCTCGGTGATCCGCGCAGGCGTCTCGCTGCCGTTCGTGCTGCTCTACGCGCTCGCGCCAAAGCCCGACGCCGGCTCGACCATCGCCGCGCTCGCCGCGCTCGCGCTGACCGGCCTCGGCATCCGCGGCCTCGTCCAGCTCAAGACCTGGGGCGTCCTCGCGATCGGCGCCGCGGGCGCGCTGCTCGTCACGCTCGCGGCCTCGGACATCGCGATGTCCGGCGTCACCATCGCCGCGTTCAAGCCGTCGATCGCCGGCGGCTTGCTGATCGCCGCCGCGGTGCCGTTCATCGCCCCGATGATTCGCTGGGTTCGCAGCAGCGCGCGCACCGCGTAGCCTGCCGATCCGTTGAATCCGGGATCCGGTCGCGCTACCGTCGGGGTCATGGGTCGAACCTGTCCTCGGGTGGGCATTCGCTTGCTCGCGTGCCTCGTGCTCGGTGCCGCGACGCTCGTCGCCTGCAAGCCGCTGTACGGCAACAAGCCAGACAAGCTGAAGAACCCGGAGCGCAAGCGCAAGCCGCCCGAGCCCCCGGAGACCGTCGTCGAGATCAAGTACATCGAGGACTGCACCGCGAACTTCCGCGACGATCCGAAGCTCGTGCGCCCCAACACGACGCTGTCGACCCAGCTCGTCGGCGACGGTGACGTCGCGCTCGAGAACGCGAACAAGGCGAAGGACCCCGCGTCGGGCGCCGAGCTGATCAAGCTCAGCATCGACAAGTACCGCAACGCGCTCATCAAGGACCCCTACAACCAGGAGGCCACGCTGAAGCTCGCGGTCGCGTACGACCTCGTCTACCGCAAGGGCTGCGCGATCGCGATGCTGAAGCGGCTCGCGTCGCTGCAGGCGAACCCGAAGTACGCGAAGCGCGCGAACCAGCTCGCCGACTCGGTCACCGACAACAACTCGTGGTTCAAGGGCTATCGCAAGGACGCGATCGCCGCGGTTGGCCGATGAAGCACCTCTTCCTTGGCCTGGCCCTTGGCCTGTCGTTCGCCCTCGGCGGCTGTGGCGGCACGCAGGAAGTCACCCCACCCCCGCCGCCGCTGCGTCCCGAGCCCGAGCCGGTCGCCGAGAAACCGAAGAGCACGCAGCAGGACTGCGAGCCCACCGAGGGTTCGCAGGAGCTCAAGCCGATCTCGTTCGACGAGCGCTCGATCCCCGAGGGCTCCAAGCTCGCCGAGCAGGCAAAGGCCAAGCTCCGCACCGCCGACAGCGCCGAGGTCGAGCGCTCGATGCGCGAGCAGTACGTCACCGAGGCCGTCGACGACTTCATCACCGCGCTGCGCGCCGATCCGTACAACGTGACCGCGACCTACGGGCTCGCCGCCGCGTACGCGCGGATCGGTCGCAGTCAGTGCACGATCAACCTCCTCGTCCGGCTGCTCCAGATGCGGCCGCACCCGAGCAAGCGCCCCGAGGTCGAGGCGCACCTCGACAAGCTCCTCGGTCGCAAGCAGTCGCTCGATCCGGACTTCGCGGACATGCGCCGCGACGAGCGCTTCCGTGCGCTGATCGCCAAGATGTGCGAAGGCACGAACGATCCGAACTGCGTCTACGGCGCGGCGCAGCGCTAGAGCTCACCGCCAAGCGCTCGCTCCGGTGGAGCGGGGCTGACCACAGCAAGGCGCCTGCTGCCTTTCGCACGGGCATCTCGCGGTTGATCACCGCCAAGGCGCCAGCGGCCTTTCGCACGGGCATCTCGCGGTTGATCACCGCCAAGGCGCCAAGCGCGCCAAGGTTTGTTTCGGGAGAGGCTCGCTCGTGGTCGATGATGTGCGCCCGATCCGGAGGTTATGGAACGCCAAGACGCCATGGCGCCTTGGCGGTTCACTCACGCGACCGGACTCGCTCCGTCGGAGCTTGGCGGTGGTGGCGCGACGCTGCCCGCGCGTCCAGGCATCACCCGGGCATCACCTGTCTGCCCGCTGTGAGCGATGGGCGCTTTACGTCGCCGGACGGGGGCGGTATGACCTTCCCCCATGCGTAACTCTGCCCTGGTCTTCGCGTTCGCCAGCACCCTCGTGTGGAACGTCGGCATCCGGGACAGCGACGCGGCGCCCAAGAAGAAAGGTGCCGCCGCGGGTGGCAAGGCCGGACCGGCATGCGGCGCGAAGGTGCTGCCGCTCGTCGTCGGCAACTCGTGGACGTATCACCAGGCGCCCGCGCCGGCGGCGCTGCCCGAGAACCTCGCCCGCCTCGCGCCAGCGCAGCCCAAGCAGATCGTCGTCAGTGTGACGGCGATCGAGAACAAGGGCGGCGACACCCACGTGACGCTCGAGGAGAAGCACACCTTCGACCTCAGCCGCGATCCCAAGGAGCCCAAGCTCGCCGAGCACGTCGTCAAGGCGACGATCGTGTGCAACGAGAAGGGCAAGTTCGACATCTCCCCCGAGGCGTTCTACTTCGCCGGCGAGCCCGGCGGCTTCTACGGGCTGACGTTCGACAAGTTCGATCGCAAGAAGGAGACGAGCCTCAAGCTGACCAAGGGCGCGATCGGCGAGAACGAGTGGATCGAGGAGATCAGCGCGCACTTCACGCGCCAGGCGACGAAGGGCGAGGCGAAGCTGTCCGGCGGCAAGCTCGAGCTCGAGCGCAAGTTCATCCCGCAGCAGCTCGAGAGCGTCGTCACCAAGCTCGGCAGCTACAAGGCCGAGAAGCTCGCGGTCACGACCACCGGCCGCGTCGTCCTCGATGATCGGCTCGCGCCGAACGGCAAGCCGTGCTCGGGCAAGGCGATCGATCCGGCGACCAAGGCCGAGACCGTCGTGCCCACCGAGATCTGCGAGCTGCCCGCGAACTGGATCAACCAGCTCTGGCTCGTCGAGGGCGTCGGCGTCGTGCAGGCGCTCAACAGCTACGCGCACATGTACCAGCTCGTCGAGTCGAACGTGAAGTAAGCCGCCAGCGTGACGCGCTGGCGCCTGACCAAACCACTGCGCGAGCGGATCCGCGGAGGTCATCCGTGGATCTACGATCGCGCGCTCGCGCCGCCGCGTGGCATTGCCGCCGGTGACATCGTCACGATCGTCGACGACGACGGTGAGGTCGCGACCGCGCTCGCCGACCCGGGGTCGCCGATCCGGGCGCGCGTCCTCGACGTCCCGGGCGCGGTGATCGATGGCGCGTGGGTCCGCTCGCGTGTCGAGGCCGCGGCCGCGCGGCGCGCTCGCGATCCGCTGCTCGTCGGCTGCACAGGCCGGCGGCTGGTCCACGGCGAGGGTGATGCGTGTCCTGGCCTCGTGGTCGATCACTACGCGAGCACGGCGGTGATCGTGTTCGACGGCACCGCGGCAGCGCAGTTCTGGCGTGCGCGGATCGCTGACGTGCTCGCCGGCCTCGAGCAAGCGGGCGTCGAGCTCGCGCACGTCTGGCTGCGCGGCGAGCGAGGCACGCGCGCCGGTGCCGAGGCGTTGCGCGGCGATCCGCCGGCCGAGATCGTGATCGCCGAGGATGACGCGCGGTTCGTGGTAGATGTCCGCGCCGGCCAGAAGACCGGGTTCTTCCTCGACCAGCGCGACAACCGCCGGATGATCCGCCGGCACGCCGCCGGCGCGACCGTGCTCAACGTGTTCTCGTACACCGGCGGGTTCTCGGTGCACGCGGGGCTCGGCGGTGCGAGTCGGGTGACCTCGGTCGACATCGCGGCGCCGGCGATCGCCGGGCTCACGCGGAACGTCATGCTCTCGGGGCTGCCTGCCGCGGCGCACGAGCCGGTCGCGCTCGATGCCTTCGAGTTCTTCGCCCGCGCGAACCACCAGCAGCGGCGCTGGGACCTCGTGATCGTCGATCCGCCGAGCTTCGCGCCCAGCGAGCGCGCCAAGCCGGCCGCGCTCGCGGCGTACCGGAAGCTTGTCGTCGCCGCGCTGGCCGTGGTCGAGCCGACCGGCCGGTTCGCCCTCGCCTCGTGCTCGAGCCATGTCACCGAGGCCGACCTGCTCGAGCTGGTCGGCGGGACCGCGCCGATCCGGCTCCGGGCCGCGGCCGGGGCTGCCTCCGACCACCCGGTGCTGCCGGCGTTCGCGGAGGGCCGGTACCTCAAGTTCCTGTTCTTCGACGTCAGCTGAGGTCGGCCGGTCTCACTCGGCCGAATCTTCGCGTCGGCGACCACACATTCTGCACACTTCGCGACTGGCAACTCCGGTAGCCGGATCCCCCCGCTAAATTGAGCACTTGACCCTGGTCCCACACTTGGTTACGACGCCTCCCATGCGTCCAAGCCGATGGCTCCTCGTCACTCTTTCGCTGCTGGTATTCGCGTGTGGCGGCGGCAGCAACAACGATGGCAACACCGCGGCCTGCTCGGATGGCATCGACAACGACGACGACGGCAAGATCGATTTCCCGGATGACCCCGGATGCAGCGATGCGGCGGACGACACCGAGGAGACGCCGGCGATGCCGCAGTGCAGTGACGGCCGCGACAACGACGGCGATGGCAAGACCGACTACCCGAACGACCCCGCGTGCTTCGCGCCGCAGGGCGACGACGAGGTCGACGACTGCCCGGATGGTCCGTTTTGCCCGTTGTGCTCGAATGGCATCGACGACGACAACAACGGCCTCACGGACTTCCCGGAGGACACCGGCTGCGAGTCTGCCGGGGACTCGAACGAATTTCTGAACAACCCGACCGCGTGCGGCGCGGGCCTCACGATCAAGCAGATCTCCGAGAGCGGTATGGACTCGGGCACGTTCGCAAGCTCCACGAGCACGTCGACGGTCGTCTCGCCGTGCGGCGGTGGCGCGGGCGCCCCGGCCATCGCCTACGTGATGTTGCTGACCGAGCCCAAGGTCATCGTCGCCTCGACGGACTTCCCCGGGACGAGCGCGGATACCGTGATCGACATCCGCGGTGCGCAGTGCACCCAGGCGAACGCGCATATCGCGTGCAACGACGACATCTCGACCACCAACTCGAAGTCGTCCGTCACCAAGTCGTTGCCGCCGGGGATCTACTACATCATCGTCCAGGGCCACGACGTCAGCGAGATGGGCACGTACGAGCTCAAGATCGATCGATTCGCCGGCGAGGGCATCGCGTGTGCCGCGCAGTCCGAGTGTGGACCTGGCCTGATCTGCCGCACCCCGGCCGGGGCAAGCGCCATGGTCTGCTCGCAGCCGGTCTGTGGCGATGGCCTCGACGACGATGCCGACGGCAAGATCGATTATCCGGCGGATCCCGGTTGCGAGTCGCTGACCGACGCGGCCGAAAATGACACCTGCCCTGGCGTCGGGCCGGGTTGCCCGGAGTGCGCCGATGGTGCCGACAACGACAGCGACGGCCTGATCGATTTCCCCGCCGATACGAGCTGCCTGGCACCTTCGGGCCGCAGCGAGGCCTGCCTGCAGTCCGAGCCGATCACCCAGCTCACGCAGCCGTTCACCGCAGGGACCACCACCGGTGCGGTGAATGACTTCCGGCCGCCCCCGGGCTCGTACCTCGGCTCGACGTGCTCGTCGAGTAGCACGCACTCGGCGCCCGACGTCGCGTACGAGCTCACGCTTCCGGCGATGGCGACGCTGAACCTCAACCTCAACATCCCCACCTTCTGGGACAGCTCGCACAGCCTGCTCAACGCGAGCTGCAACACCACCGCACCCATCGCGTGTCGAGACTCGACATCGATGCCCCTCACCAACGTCGCGGCTGGCCGCTACTACCTTGTGGTCGACGGCTACAGCACCGGCAGCGGCGCGTACAACGTGATCGTGAGTGGCACGATCGCCAACGGCGGCAGCTGCGAAGCACCGCTCGCACAGTCGGGTGCCCTGCTCTGCAGCAGCGGCTACGCGTGCAAGGGGACCGCTGGGTCGCGGACCTGTCAGATCGCGCAGTGCGCGGATGGCCTCGATAACAACAGCGACGGCAAGACCGATTACCCGAACGACGCCGGCTGCTCGAGCTCGAGCGATGACACCGAGACGACCGTCTGCCCGGGTGCGCAGTGCCCGGTGTGCTCGAACACGGTCGACGATGACGCCGACGCTCAGATCGATTACCCCACCGATGTCAGCTGCACGTCCGCTGGACACAACAGCGAGGCATGCAGGTCCACGGAGCAGGTGATCACGCTGACCCAGCCAGCGACCGCCGGCGACACCACCAACGCGATTCACGACGTGCGCAATAGCTGCTCGTCGTCGACGTCGACCTCGAAAGATCTGACGTACCGCCTCGATCTCCCGGCGACCACCACGCTGACGCTCAGCCTGACGAACAAGAGCATGGACTCGACGATGGCGCTCATGAACGCGACCTGCGGTGGCGTGCCGATCGTGTGCTCGGATCCGGACACGACCACACAGTCGAACCTGGCAGCCGGGACCTACTACCTGGTCGTCGAGGGTTATTCCACGACCGGTGCCAGCCCGTTCTCGCTCAACGTCGTGGGCAAGATCGCGAATGGCGCGAGCTGCGAGTCACCACTCGCGCTGTCGGGCGCGCTGACCTGCAACACCGGATACACCTGCCAGGGCACCGCCGGTTCGCGCACCTGCGCGATGTAACGAAGGCGCGCGCCGCAGGCTAGGCTGCGCGGATCGGGCCGCGGCGCCTTGCCTCGGTCCGCAGCTTCGCCGCACGCGCGTTCATCGCGCGCTCCTCGGCATCATCGCGGTGGTCGTAGCCGAGCAGGTGGCAGAGTCCGTGTGACGCCAGGTGCAGGAGCTCGGCGTGAAGGCCCCGCCTGGCCTGCCGGCGGGCTGTCTCGACGGAGATCACGAGGTCGCCGAGCAGCTCGGGGTGTAGCGCCGCGGCCGGGCCTTCACGCTGCGCGAATGCGAGCACGTCGGTCGGCTTGTTCTTGCCGCGATACGCGCGGTTGAGGGCCTGGATCCCGGCGTCGGTCGTCAGCCGGAGCGCGACCTCGAAGCCAGGCTGACCCGCGGTCCGGGCCGCTGCGCGCACCATCCGGGCGACCTCGGTCGCGAGCTTCTTGCGGATTGCCGGGACGAGCGTGACGTCGTCGTCGACGCCGAGGTCGAGAGCCATCGCGCGCCTGCGGTTACTTGCCGTCGCGCGTGGTCAGCGCCCACACGCGCGCGCTGACGAACACGTCGAACAGCTCGGTATCGAGCTGGCCGCGCTTGACGTCGGACGCGAGGATATCGAGCGCGCGCTCGACCGGCATCGCCTTCTTGTACGGGCGATCCTTCGCCGTCAGCGCGTCGTAGATGTCGGCGATCGCCATCATCCGCGCGGGCACCGGGATCTGGTCGCCCTTGAGCTGCTTGGGATAACCGGTGCCGTCGAGCTTCTCGTGGTGAGCGCCGGCGATCTCGGGGACGCCACGCAGCGTGCGGCTCCACGGAATCTGGCACAGGAAGTTGTAGGAGTGCACGACGTGGCTGTTGATCTCGAGCCGCTCCTGCTCGGTCAGCGACCCGCGGCGGATCTGCAGCGAGCTCGCCTCGTCGGTGTTGAGGAACGGCCCGATCGAGCCAGTCTCGTCCTTGTAGGACATCCCGGCAATCTCGGCGATCCGCTCGAAGCCACCCTGCTCGAGCACGGTGGGCTCGTTGGAGTTGAGGATGAACTTGATGATGTCGTCGAGCTCGGTGACCTTGCCGGCGAGATCGCGATCGATCGACTCGAGGTGCTCCTGCGCCTGCTCGCGCGAGGCTTCCATCAGGTAGCGGACCTTGGACTCGAGGCCCTCGATCTTGTAGCCGCGCTTGATCAGCTGGAAGCGCTGGAGGATCAGCTCGCGCTCGTGCTCGTAGAGCTTCTTCGCCTTGACGAGGATGTGCTCGCGGACGCCGACCTTGCCGAAGTCGTGGAGCAGCGATGCGTACTCGATCTGCTTGAGGTCATCGTCCGAGAACCGGAGCTCGCGGTAGTGGCCGCTCTCGGCCCGGCTGACGGCGCGGGCGAGCCCGACGGTGAGCTCGGCGACGCGCTCGGAGTGGCCCGACGTCGTCGGATCGCGCGACTCGATCGCGGTGACCGCCGCCTTCACGAAGCCATCGAACAGCGTCTTGACCTCCTGGTACAGGAGGACGTTCTCGAGCGCGATGCCGGCCTGCGACGCGAGCGTCGAGACGTAGGCCTCGGAGACATCGTCGAACGTGACCACGCCGCTGTCGAAGTCGCTCGGCAGGTCGAGCTGGATCCAGCCCTTCGCGCGCTTGTTGATGAGCTGGATGACGCCGATCACGTCGGCGCGCGCGGAGATCATCGGGACCGCGAGCACCGACCGGGTCTGGTAGCGATGCTTGTCGTCGAACGTGCGGTCGTGGATGAAGCCCCACGGATTATTGCCGGTGCCCGGCTCGTCGAGCGAGTACAGATCGGGCACGTTGATCCGATCGCCGGACAGCACGCACTGGCCGGCGATCGACGACGCCGACACCGGCATCGTGAAGCCGGCGGGCGGCAGCTCGCGCGAGTCGTTCTGCGAGACCGCGAAGCGCAACGTGCGATCGGCGATCTCCTCGTCGTGGCCCTCGACGAAGTACACCGAGCCGGCGTCGGCATTGGTGACCTCGCAGGCGCGGCGCAGGATGATCGCGAGCAGCGACTGGATGTCGCGCTCCTGCGACAGCGCGCGGCCGATCGAGATCAGCATGTCGTTCTCGTGACGCGACCGCTCGAGCTCGAGCTCGATCGTCGCGGCGGCCATCCGCTGGGCGATCGCGTCGGAGCGCTCGCGGAGCGTGAGCAGCAGGCGAGCGAAACCGATCGGCGCCGACATCGCGGTCAGATCGGTATCGCCGGGCGTGGTGTCGAGCCGGGCCGCCTCGATCTCGTCGTCGGTGCCGACGACGATCAGGCCGTAGTTACCGGAGCGCGCGCGAACGAGGTGGGGCCGCAGCTGCTCGGCATCCCGCCAGACGTCGGGCCACGCGAGCACGAGCATGACGGGCATCCGCGCGCGCTGCGCGAGGACCTCGAGCTCGATCCAGCCGTCACCCTGCCGGCGTACCCGATAGCCGTTCATCCGCCGATCGCGAGCGACCGCGTTGACCAGGTCATCCGGGCTGGCCAGCATCTGGCTACTGTATCCCGTCCGGGACAGCCGTGTCCCCGTGAGGGGCGGCTTGCCCGTCGCCGGGACTTGCAGCGCCGTGGCCTTCGCGAGCCTCGGAGCGGGCCCGGTCGCGGCTGTCGTAGGCGCGGATCAGCGCGGCGACGAGCGGGTGGCGAACGACGTCGACGTCGGTGAACCGCACCGTGCCGATACCGCGGATGCCCTCGACGAGCTCGAGCGCGTCGCGAAGTCCGCTGCGCTGGCCGCGCGGGAGATCGGTCTGGGTGATATCGCCGGTGACGAGCGCCTTGGAGTCGAAGCCCATGCGGGTCAGGAACATCTTCATCTGCTCGGGCGTCGTGTTCTGCGCCTCGTCGAGGATGATGAACGACCCGGATAGAGTGTTGTGAGTGAGGATGAAGTCGTCGGTGACGTAGAGATGATCGGGAGCGGCAACTTCGATACACACCGTGTCCGAGGCGCCGGCGGGTTCGATGCCATCGATGTAACGCTGAGGTCGTCCACCACCCAGCTGCGCATAGATCTTGGCCTTGCGTGCCAGCCGGAACGGACGGACGAAGTCAGGCAACCTGATATCGAGAATGTGGGCGTCGTGGCGATGGTGGACGGAGCGTCCCTTTGCGAGTCCAGGGCAACGACCGGCAGCTGGCCGGATCCTGCGATGGGCAACACCCCCCAGCGACTGGACGAGAAACACGACATCATTGGCCAGCTGCGCGGACGTAGTCGTGTACTCGATTCGACACGAGCGCTCGGCTTGCGTGACAGGTCCGCCATCCGTATCGAGAAGGCCCTGAAGGACGGCGAGTCGGACCTCGACGCAGTTCATCAGGTATTGCGCAGGAATGAACTTGGTGTGCGATCGTGTGCCCAGCAACCCGAGCTCACGCAACGTCTCGCTCAACGGATGAGGGACGGGTGCGCCAGCGCGATGATCGAGGTTGCGGATCACGTAGTCGGGCCCCGTCTTGTGATGGACCTCGAAGTGCGTACCCAACCCCGTCTCCAGCGCAGTGGCCAGCGGAACATCGTTTGTGGCAAACGAGGGGCTGGTGCTGCCAGTGATGCATCCATCGCCGAGCAGCAGGCCCAGCGCGTATGGTTCGAGCGGAACGGTTCGAGGACCATACATCGCAGGTGCGCGAAGCATCGGAATCTCGTAGCGGTGCTGGTGCGCGCTTCTCAGGTTGGTTTGCAGCTCGCGGGTCTCGAGAACGCGTCCAGGATTTCCGCGCCGCTTGTCTGCGGGCGCGTAGACGGTCCACAGATGCTCGGCGCAGCATAAGGTGGACGATCCATCACTCATGGAGACCCTGAATATGTCCTTGGTCCCCTGAGGAAAGACGCCCGTGACCTTCGTCGGCCAGCCATCGGACCCCATCACGAGATCACCGCATTCGAGACTGCCGATTTCTCGCCAGCCATCTATGGTCATCACCTTCGTCGTACGCGGCTGCGCTCTTCCCCGCATGAAAGCGAGCGGTGCGATCTCGATGGTGCCGTCCGTCATGAGTCTCTCGAGCTTTTCGGACTCGATCATGTCGTGGAGCGCGTCGTACAGCGGTCGCAGGTACGGATCGACCTTCTCCTCGAGCGTGCCCGGGAGAAAGCCGAGACGCTCGCCAGCCTCCACCGCGGGACGCGTCAGGATGATTCGACGGACCTGCTTGTCGAGCAGCGCACGCACCGCGAGCGCAACCGCGAGGTATGTCTTGCCCGTGCCCGCGGGACCGACCGCGAACACGACGTCGTTCTCGCGGACCTGATCGACATAATTCTTCTGCGCCGCACCCTTCGGCGCGATCGGCCGCCCGGCGCGCGGCGTCAGGATCGTCTCCCCGAACACACCCTGGATCGTCTGTCCGCTACCGCGGTCACCTTTGAGCAGCTGCACCGCGCGCACCACGTCGTCAGAACCAAGCGGCTTGCCGGCCAGCGCGAGCTCATACAGCTGTTCGATCGCGCTCTTTGCGATCTCGGTCGCGGCCTCGTCGCCCTCGATCGTGATCTCGTTACCGCGCAGGTTGACCTGTGCACCCGCGGTGCGCTCGATCAGCTTGAGCCGGCCGTTGTTGCTCCCGCACAGCGCCTGCAGCGCCTCGGGATCATCGAAGGAGAGCTTCTCGCGGCGGATGGTCTTGGGTGTGGTCACGTGGCTCGAGGGTGCCCCACGGACGCTCCTCCGGCCCGCGCGACGCGGTCGTATAGCACGCCATGCGGTAGGGTGCGGCCATGCCAGCTGTTTCCCCGACCGACGGATCGCCCGCCGGTGCGTCGCTGTCGCGGCTCGTCGAGGTCATGGACCGCCTGCTCGCGCCAGCTGGCTGCCCGTGGGATCGCGAGCAGACGCTCGACACGCTGCGGCCGTTCCTCGTCGAGGAGACCTACGAGGTGCTCGATGCTCTCGCTCGCCACGACGTCGCCGGCCACTGCGAGGAGCTCGGTGATCTGCTGATGCAGGTCGTGTTTCACGCCGCGATCCGGCGCGCCGAGGGCGCGTTCGACATCGACGCGGTCGTTGCCGGCATCACCGACAAGCTGATCCACCGCCACCCCCACGTGTTCGGCTCGGCCACTGGACCCGGGATCGAGGGGACGGGACCTGCGCCCGGACCCGCGATCACCACCAGCGAGCAGGTGCTCGCGCAGTGGGAGCAGATCAAGGCAGCCGAGAAGGCGCAGAAGGGCGTCAAGACCGACCGCGTGCTCGCGGGCGTCAAGCCGGCCCCGGCCCTCGCGCGCGCGCAGAAGATCAGCGCGAAGGCCGCGAAGGTCGGCTTCGACTGGCCGGACTGGCAGGGCTCGCTCGCGAAGGTCGAGGAGGAGGTGCGCGAGATCGACGAGGCCGCACGTGGGACGGATCGCGCAGCGATGCACCACGAGCTTGGCGACCTGCTGTTCGCAGTCGTGAACGTTGCTCGCAAGCTGGGCGTCGATGCCGAGCAGGCCCTCGTCGATGCGACCCGGCGGTTCGAGCAGCGGTTCGAGCACGTCGAGGATCGTCTGATCGAGCGCGGCAAGACGCCGAGGACCTCGAACCTCGAGGAGATGGACGCACTGTGGAACGAGGCCAAGGCGAGGTTCGCGAAGTCGACAGGCGCCTCGTGATGCCGAAGTGATGCTTTTTTGAGCAGCCATGATCGAGTGGGTGCGATCTCAGTGACCTACCCCTCGTCGTCAGCAGTCTCTTATCAAGTTATCCACAAAGACCCACGCGTACTCCCGGGGCTCCGACGATTTCCGACGCAGATTCGGTGACGTAGAGGACCTGCCCGGCCCGTGCCGGCGCGACAGACCCGCGCAGGTGGTTGACTTCCGGGAGTCCGCGGGTTACACGCTCCCTCCTTCAGGAGATTCCAAGTGGCTAATATTGCGTCGGCGCAGAAGCAAAACCGCAAGATGATCAAGAATCGCGCGCGCAACCGCGCCGCTATGGCTGCCCTGCGCACTGCTGTGAAGAAGGCGCGCGGCGCCATCGACAGCAAGGCCGGCGACGCCACTGCCTTGGTCAAGAACGCCGTGTCGATCATCGACGGGGCCGTGACCAAGGGCATCTTAAAGCGCGGAACTGCGTCTCGGTACGTCTCGCGCCTTTCCACGCGCAAGACCGCGACCCCAGCGTCGTAATTGTCAATCTGAGCTGCGGCGCTGACGTGGCGAGTCGCTGCGTCCGGCGCTAGGGTGTGTCCCTGATTGGCCGTGGCCGTTGTCGTGGCCGTGGCCGTGATCGGCCCCGTGATCGTGGCCGTGCACGTGAACGGGAACGCTACCGTGATCGTGATCGCCGCCCCTTGACGATCAGGGGTCGATCATCTTGGTCAGCATGGCAACGACCCGCTCGAGCAATGCGACGCCGACGGCGTAGTGCTCGTCGTCGATCAGCTCGTCGATCAGCTCGTCGATCTTCATCACGTCGAGATGGGCTGCGGACTCCATCGCCGAGCCCCTCGCGATCGCGTAGTACCTCGCCTTGTCGGCACGGCCGGTTCTACCGGCTCCTTCTGCGATGTTCTGTGGGACCGACTGCGCGGAGCGGCGGAGTTGATCCACCAGGTCGGCATGGCCCTTGGGGATGCGCTGGAGTGTCCGGCGTGCGAACGCGAGGAACTCAATCGGGTGCAGATCGGCCCATGTCACGCAGCCCTCGCTGCGTCGAGAATCGTAGGGAGGGGTGCAGGTGTTGAAGATTGTAGGCGTAGTCGTGCGCCGTCACGGTCCGCATCTCCACGCATGCGGTCATGAACGAAATCGACGAAGCGATCCCAGTCGCCGTTGGCTTCGATGCATCGAAGCTGGACGACAGCCTCGACACGTTCCTTGATCCAGCGCATTCCGCCATGGTCGCAACGCTTGCCGATGATGTTCTTGATGGCGCCTTCGACCGCACCGGACCCCAGTTCCAGATCCTGCTTGATGATCTTGTCGTAGGGCATCTTGCTGACGCGCTTCTCCAGGTAACGGATGATGCCGAGGAGGCGCTCGCGTTTGCCCTTGTTGCCGGGGCCGGTTGCAGCAATCCCGTGGCGGCGCTGGCACAGCCCGTCGATGATCACGTCGATCTCGCCGGCATACAGGTGAGCCTTCTGTTCGTCGATCCATTCCTTCAGCAGCTTCGTGCCCTCTCGATGGAAGCACTCGCCGTCGGTCCAGAGCTTCTCGATCACGTGCATCACGTCGATGGTGTGCATCGCCTCGGGGAAGTACTCGGTCGTGTACGTCGCGAGATCGAGGTCGCCATCGGTGACGATCTGGATGAGCTTGCCGGCGCCGGGCCCGAAGCCTCGCTTGTTCGCCTCGCGGCGGGCGATGGCGAACGCGTGCTTCTTGGGCGCGAACGAGGCGTACACCTTGCGGTTGATCGGTCCGAGCAGTTTGTTGCCGTGGCGCTTGAGCGTGAACATCACGACCATCGTCGCCAGCTTGGCGTTCTTGGACTTGTCGCCCTTCTTGCGCCGCGGCTTCTTGTCGTAACGACGACGACGATGCCGGCCGCGATGACGCGGCGAAGCCGGCATTCGTCGCTTCCTCCGCTTGCCGCGCCGACGACTCAACTCGGAGTCCGTTGCGGTCGGGGCGCCCTTGCTATCGAACATCATCACCAGCACCTCGCCATCACCTTCGGGAGCCGGCGCTTGCTCGAACCATGCGGCGGTGTGCCGGCCAAGCCCAAGCACGGTGTTCTCGATCACCTCGGTGGATGGAGCGTCCGGCACGAACGATGCGAGCGTCATACGCGCCTCGGCGAAGCTCAGCTTGGTCGCCAGCCGCGCGGCCATCGTCAGCACGTTCCAGCTGAACCGATCACCGACCAGTCCGAGCGCCACGTCGAGCGGATGAAACCCATGGCGCGCGTTGCAGCCCACCTCACGCAGGTACGTTCGCGCATAGCGAACCACGCCGAAGAGGGTCGCCAGACTGCGCGTGATCGCCGGGGCTTGACGGAACGTGCGACCGCCGCGTGCTACCCGAGTCGGGTATGCACGCATCAACTGCTCCTCTCGCAACGCGAGGAACAGCATGATCGCGATCCGTGCGAAGGCGAACACCAACTCGCGGAGCGCCTTCTCGAAGTCCTTGAACGAGACCGGCTCCTCGCGCGCTGCCCATGCGTCCGCCAAGGTCGCCGTGGCCGCTGCGTGCGTCCGGAGCTGCTGTCGAAGTGCGGCGGCGGTCAGCTCAACCTCTTCCGTGGGCTTCCGGACGAGACTCAGGTGGACCTGAGTGGTCACGGTGCCGCGGGATCTCGGCCGGGAATCTCGAGGTACGCATCCTCGGGAGACAGGACGGTGCGCGTTGCTTGAGCTCCGGCTTCGACGTGTGCTCGTGTCGACGCGTCGAATGACGCGAGGAACGCTTCGC
>JACCTC010000462.1 GCA_013812655.1 Deltaproteobacteria bacterium
CGGTCCGCTGGGCGAGCACGCCGAGCTCGGCGAGCTTGCGCGCGAGCAAGGCCTTGTTTGCGGTGACCACCGGCTTGCCGGCCGCGAGCGCGGCAGTGACGGTGGCTTCGACCTCGAAGCCGCCCGCGACCTCGACGATGACGTCGACCTCGGGATCGCCGACGAGCTCGAGCGCGCGCGTGGTCAGCGGGATGCCGTCGGCACGCGCGCCGCGAGCCTTCGCGAGGTCACGCACCGCGATCTTGGTGACCCGGAACCGCACGCCGTAGCGCTCGGCCATGTCGGCGGCCTGGCGGTCGAGCAGCTCGAGCACGCCACCACCGACGGTGCCGCACCCGATCATGCCGATCCGGATCTCGCGGACCGGACGGGTGCCGACGCCGTCGTAGCGCGGGCGCGGTGCCGTGGCCGCCGCGAATGCGCCGGCGCCGCGCAGCAGATCGGCGAGCTTGTCCTGATCGGCGAGGAACGCGTCGTGGCCGAACTCGGAGTCGAGCTTCCACAGCGAGCACGACGCGCCGACCGCCTGGAGCTCGCGGTAGAGCTCGTGCTGGAGCGGGTAGGGGAACAGCAGATCGCCGGGGACGCCGATCACGAGGACATCGGCGGTGACCCGCGCGAGCTCCTCGCGCACCGAGGCCGGATCTGCGGAGAACCGGCAGCGATCGATCGCCTCGCTGAGCAGCAAGAACGTCCGGACCGGGAACCGCTCGGCGAACCGCCGGCCGTGGTGATCGAGGTATGCGGCGACCGGCGGCACGGCGAGGCCTGGCGCGAGCGCGCCGAATCGGGTGTCGAGCTCGTCGCGGCCGCGATAGGTCAGCATCCCGAGCTGGCGCGCGCGGATCATCCCGGTCGTGACATCGCCGGTGCGCAGGCCGTCGCGCACGAGCTCGCGCTGGAGGTGGCGCGTCGCGGTACCCCAGCCGTCGGGCCGCAGCCCCGCCGAGATCGTTACCAGGCGCGCGCAGCGATCGGGGTGACGCGCCGCGAACGCGATGCCGACGAGGCCACCGAGGCTCGCGCCGACGAAGGTCACCGGCGTCGCGCAGCCGATGCCGTCGAGCCACGCCGCGATCAGATCGGCGAGCCCGAGCGCTGAAATTGGTGGACCAGAAGGAAGCGAACCCGGGCTTGCCCCGGGGAGCGGGGACGCCTCGTCGTCGAAGCCGCGCCACGTCGACCCGTTGCCCGGCCAGCATGGACACAGCACGGTCATCCGCGCGAGATCGACGAGGTCGGGCGCGTCGAGCGCGGGCCACCACGCCTCGGTACCGGTCGCCGGATCACCGAACGGAAACGGCAGCGCGGTGATCCCGCCGACGAGGATCACGACAGGTGCGGTGCCGAGCGGCGCACCGAGGATGTAGCCGCCGAGCACGACCGCCTCGAGCGCATGTCCCTCGACGACCATCGCGTCGCGCTCGACCTCGAGTCGACGCGGCAGGCGGGCGGGGTCCACACCGTCGAGTGGCGCTATAGCGGACATGTGTCCGGGATACTGGAACAAGCTCCCGCCCGGATGCAAGCCCTCCGGCGATCAGCGCCGCGGGACGAGCGTGAACTGAAACCTCGCGCCGGCGCCGACCTGGCTCTCCGCCCAGATCCGGCCGCCGTGCGCGTCGACGATGCCGCGCGCGATCGAGAGCCCGAGGCCGGCACCCTTGTAGTGCGCGTTCTTGCTCCGCCAGAACCGCTCGAACAGCCGCGACAGCTCCTCGGGCTCGATGCCGGGGCCGGTATCACGGACCGAGAACACGAGCTCGCCGCCATCCTGGGCCGCCGCGCCGACCGTGATCTGGCCGCGCTTGGCCGTGACCTTGAGCGCGTTGGCCACGAGGTTCGCGATCACCTGTACCGCCCGATCGAGGTCGATCTCGATGGTCGGCAGCTCTGCCGGCGCGTCGACCACGAGTGTCACCGCACGCTCCTGCGCGATCGGCGCGAACATCTCGTGGACCGCGGCGAGCACGGCGCCGGGTGCCGTCGGGCGCCGCTCGATCGTGAGCACGCCGGCCTGGATCCCGGCGAAGTCGACGAGGTCGTCGATCAGGCGTGCCATCCGTTCGGACTGCCGGTGGATGCGCTCGGCGATCGTGCGCACCCGCGCGGTCTTCGGGTCGCCATCGGCGGCGTCGCCGAGCTGCATCAGCGTCGAGGCGCCCATCAGGATCGTGCCGAGCGGGTTTCGCAGGTCGTGCGAGACGACTGACAGGATCTCCTCGCGGGCCCGCGTCGCTTCCTCGGCATCGAGCCGCGCCGTGCGCTCGGCGTCGTGCAGGCGGATCCGCTCGATCGCGAGCGCGCACTGCCGCGCGATCATCGCGAGGTACGCACGATCACCGGCCGCGATCGCGTTCGCGCGCTCGTAGGTGACGACGAGCACGCCGAGCGCGGTGGTCTTGCCGACGAGCGGCAGCATCGCGTACGTCACATCGTCCGACGTCAGGGTTCCGCGTACGCGCTCGTACGATGCCGGAAACCGCGCCGCGTACTCGGCGAGCGACTGCACGAACACAGGCTCCGAGGTCCGCGCGACGTGCGCGAGCGGCGCGTCGAGGTCGATCGGCACCACGGTCCAGCGCTCGGCCGCCTCGCCCACACGCCCGGATACCGCGCGCAGCCGGAGCGCGCGGCCGTCGACGTCGAGAAACCACATCCCACCGTATGCACCGCCGAGCGCGGCGATGCCCTGTTCGATCACGATCTCCGGGACCGCGTCGAGGGTCGACGACCCCGCCAGGCGCGCGGTGACGTCGAGCAGCTGCTCCATGCGTTGCATCGCACGAACCTCGCCGTCGCCTTCGACGTCCCCCGACATGGCCCATGCTTACCACCTCGGCAAACAGCTCTGCGATAGTCGCGGGCGAATGAACGAGATCACGCTGCACCAGCCACCGATGCGATCGTGGGGAAGTCCGAACGCCAGCCCGTTCTGCACGAAGCTCGAGACCTATCTGCGGATGACCGAAGTCCCTTACAAGACGGGGAAGTTCGCGCGCGGCCAGGCCCCGAAGGGCAAGATCCCCTACGTCGGCATCGACGGCACCCACGTCGGCGACTCCCAGCTCGTCATCGAGGAGCTCGAGCGACGGCTGGCCAAGGCGGGCAAGCAGCCGCTCGATGGTGGGCTATCGGCGCAGGAGGCCGCGCTCGGTCGGCTCGCACGCCGCACCCTCGAGGAGGCCGTGTACTTCGTCGCGATGATGATCCGGTGGCGCACCGACGACGGCTATCGCGCGATGCGCGACGAGTTCAAGAAGATGCTCCCGGGGTTCGTGATGCCGCTCATCCGGCGCAACGTCCACGGCAAGCTCGCCGGCCAGGGGACCGGCCGGCACACCCTCGAGGAGGCCATGGCGATGGGGGCCGCCGACTTCGCGGCGATCGCCGAGTTGCTCGGGAACAAGCCATTCTTCCTCGGCGACAAGCCACGCACGGTTGACTGCACGCTGTTCGCGTTCGTCGAGGGCGTCCTCGCGTTCCCCGTCGACTCCGCGCTCAAGGCCAGCGTCGGTTCGCACGAGAACCTCGTCGCCTACCGCCAGCGGATTCGCGATCGCTGGTGGAAGGATCTGGGCTGATCCACCGACCGGCGCTGCTACGATACCCGCCATGCCCGACAGGGACATCGCCCTCGGTGCGACGCAGGTCGCGACCGAACCCGCGGTCACCGGACCGCGCGGTGACGATCGCGGTGACGATGCCGACCGGCTCGCGCCCGGCGTGAAGGCCGGCGACTACGTCGTCGAGCAGCAGCTCGGTGCCGGCGCGATGGGTGAGGTCTACGCGGGCATCCACCCGATGATCGGCAAGCGCGTCGCGATCAAGGTGCTCAAGCGATCGCTGGCATCGTCGGCCGAGGCGGCGGAGCGGTTCGTGCGTGAGGCCCGCGCGGTGAACCAGGTCGATCACCCGAACGTGATCGACGTGTTCGCGTTCGGCCGGCTCGACGACGGTCGGCTGTACCTCGTGATGGATCTCGTCGAGGGTCGCTCGCTGCGCAGCGTGCTGCAGGACGGTCCGCTCGACGTGCCGACGGCGCTCGACGTGCTCGCGCAGATCGCCCAGGCGCTCGATGCCGCCCACCACCGGGGCGTCGTGCATCGCGATCTCAAGCCCGACAACGTGATGATCAGCGGCTCGCCCCCGAAGGTCCACGTCCTCGATTTCGGGATCGCGAAGCTGGTCGCCGCGGGTGCCGATGCAGTCGGTAACGGCACGCTGACCGGGCGGGGGACCTGGCTCGGAACGCCGGGCTACATGGCACCCGAGCAGTGGAGCGCCGACGGTGCGGGCCCGGCCTCGGATCTCTACGCGCTCGGCGTGATGGCGTTCGAGCTCCTCGCAGGCAAGCCGCCGTTCGAGGCGAAGACGCTGCCGCAGATGATGGAGCAGCACTTCCGCGCACCGGTGCCTGCACTGTCGACACGTGGTGCGGTGGCCGCGCGATCGACGTTCGATCCCGTGCTCGCACGCGCGATGGCCAAGGATCCCGAGCGCCGGTACGAGACCGCCGCGGACCTCGTCGATGCACTCCGCGCGGCCGCCGGCAAACAGGGCAAGCGGCCGGTGCCCGGCGCGCACCGGCGGACATGGGTGCCGGCGGTGGCGGGGGTCGCCGTGCTCGGCGCTTCGGTGGCGGCCGTCATCGCGATGCGGGGTCGCGACGAGCGCGCCGATGCGAGGACCCAGGTCGCCGGCGGGCCAGCACCCGGGTTCGTCCGGGTCGACGTGCTGTCGACGCCTCCCAAGGCGACCGTGATGCGCGGCGATCGGCTGTTCGGCACGACGCCGACAAGCTTCGAGGTCCGCACCGGCGAAGAGCTCGATCTCGAGATCCGCAAGCCCGGATACGCGAGCGTGCAGACCACGACCGCGGCGGAGGAGGGCAAGGTCATCGACGTCACGCTGGTCCAGCAGAACGGTTTCGAGGGCGTCTGGGCGCTGCCGGACGGTCAGCTGCGCGCGTTCGCGCGAGCCGGCGAGCAGGTCGACGTGTTCAAGCTCGACGCGCTCGAGGGACGCCGCCAATTCTATCGCCGGTTCATGTTCGAGGACTCGGCGACCGACGTGCTGTTCGTCGCGAACGAGACCGTGATCGATAACCGCGCCGCGCACGAGCCGAGCTGCCAGGTGCCGGTCCGCGTCGAGTACCACTACGACCCGCAACGCGACGTGCTCGACGTCCGCCCCGAGGACGTGACGACCGGGATCCAGATGGGACGCTGTGTCGTCCACGCGCGGACGCTTGGCAAGCCGGTGGTCCTGGTTCGTGCCGATCGCGATGCGACCGAGACCCGGATCAGCCGTGCTCCGCTCGGCGTACCCGTCGATCTGCCGACGATCACGCAGGCCGGTGACGCCAAGATCGACGAGGCCAACGCGAAGATCCGCGCGCAGGAAGCGGCCGCGAAGCGCGAGGCCGCGGACAAGCCGCGCCCGCCGGCCAAGAAGAAGCTGCCGCCGGTCGGCAAGGAAGCCGCTTTCAGCAAGGAGTCGCCACCGCCGGCGCAGAACGCGCGGCCGCAGACCATCAAGCCGCAGGCACAGGCGCCACTCGACGAGCCTGCGACGCCGAGCAAGAATGCGCAGGTCGAGCCGCAGGCGAACCCGATGCCGCAGCAGGCCCAGCCGCCGCGCGGAGACTCGCAGGTCGCGCCGCAGGTGCAGCGCAAGAACTGACCACGCGATCCTCGGCGAGTCTGCTTCGCACGGAACGATTGTTCGGGCTACGCTCGGAGCCGTGGGAGACGAGAAGCAGGCACGCGCCGCGCTCGCGGACATGCAAGCTCGGCTCGCCCGCGGGCCGTACGACGCGCTCGGTATCCAGGCCGGCAGCGTCGGCGCCACCGAGGCGCGCAGCGCGTTTCTCCAGCTCACGAAGATCTATCACCCGGCTCGATTTGCGCGGATGGCGCCCGAGCTTCAGCGCCTCGCGAACGAGGTATTTCTCGACCTGCGCACCGCGTACGAGACGCTGGCACGCCCGAGTCGCGGCGGCGTTCGCCAGAGCTCGGGGTTGCCCGCGATCCCGCGCGCCGACGCATCGCAGTCGTTTCGCGTGAACCACACGCCGCCGCCGCAGGTCCTGAAACCAAACGCCACGAACCCGGCACCCGGTGCCGCGCCACGTCCGGCAGCGCCCGCGACACGGCCAAGCGGACCGATCCCGATCACGCCATCGCGAACGATGACGCCGACGCCGGGCCGGGCGACGCCGCCGGGTGGGGTCC
>JACCTC010000394.1 GCA_013812655.1 Deltaproteobacteria bacterium
GGACGGGATAGCCATCGGGGGCGCGCCCGCGCGAGGCGAAGCGGCCGCGCGCGTCGAGGGTGACGACGCTGCCACCGGCGACGATCGGCGTCGAGAGCGGAGCTCCGGTGGTCACCGCAGCGACCTCGGGGCCGTCGCGATCGAGGCGCCACGTGTAGAGCACGTTGTCGTCGGCGGTGGCGATGCCGCCGGGGATCGACGCGAGCACGGACGGCGCGAAGTCATGCGCGAGCTGCGCGGGTGCCGCGGCGGGCTGCCACCAGGTCGCCGCGTGGCCGACGCGATCGGTCAGCGCGATGCCGTCACCGAGCGCGCACGCGCGGACCAGTGTCCCGGCGAGCTCGAGCGTCGCCTGGACCTCGCCGTCGCGCCCGAGGATCCACGCCTTCGGCGCGTCCCACGAGCCGATCACGACGCGCTCGCCGACCACGATCGGATCGTGCAACGCGCGTGCATGCTGGCCCGTGAAGCTCCACGTGCGGCCAGTCGGATCCCAGTACGTGACGGCGGTGTCGTCGTAGCAGAGCACGCCGTCGCCGAAGCTGGTGACGCGTGCGCGTGCCGGCAGCGCGTGCACCTCGCGAAGCTCGTCGTCGAGGATCGCGATGCCGGCGCCGCCGATCACGGCGAGCCGGGCGCCGCACGCGGCTGGCGTGGCCGCGCAGGCATGGGTCGCGGTCACGATGACGGTGCCGCTCGCGTCGAGCACCTCGAGCGTTCCGGCACCTGCGAGCACGATGCGGTCACCCCAGCGCATGCCACCGCGATCCGGCCACGCGTGCTCGACGGTGCGCCGCTCGCCGTGGTCGTCGATCACGAGGTGCTTCGCGGTCCACGCGATGAAACCACTCGCGGTCACGACCAGGCCGCTCGCGAGGTCGCTGTCGCCGAGCACGACGGTCTCGAACGCCGTGCCGCGACGGCCGATCCGCAGCGGGCTCGGAAACGCGCCGTGCACCGCGATCCGGCCATCGGCGAGCGCGACGAGTGACGAGCCTTGCAGCTCGGGCCCGGGCCCGGGAGTGAATCCCGGCCCCTCCATCTCGTCGCCGGTGGCCGTGCGCAGCTCGTCATCGACGAACGCGAGGCCTCGCTGGGTCAACACGGCAAGCGCGCCGTCGACGGGGAGCAGATCGAAGATCGTCGACGACAGCGCGAGCGCGTGGGGACGCATCTCGGGAACCTAGGGGCGAAGCCAGCCGGGGTCAACGCCGCGCGCCGGCCCGATTCGGGTGAAGATGCGGCATGACCCGGATCCTCGTCCTCGTCGTCGCGCTTGTCACGAGCGCCTGCGCGGCCAAGCTGCACAGCGTGCAGCTCGTCAACCGCACGAACCGCGTGATCGAGGAGATCTATATCTTCCCGGCGGGCTCGGCGAAGCAGGGTGCATCGCGCGGATCGCTGAAGCCGGAAGCGTCGACGACCGTGAAGATCAAGGAAGGCAACGTCGAGGTCCTCGCGGTCAGCTCCAAGGTCCGGCTCGACCAGCAGACCACCGAGCGTCGCACCGCGAGCCAGACCCTCGAGCTCCGCGGCCCGCTCGAGCTGATCTTTCACGACTCGAACCAGGTCCCGCCGGGGCTCGACCGCAAGGGCGTCGTCGGCCTGACCTTCCGCATCGATCCGCCGCCGTCCGCGCCGCCGTCTGCCGAACCCGACGAGCCGGCGCCCGACGAGCCGGCGCTCTAACGCTTGTCGGGCGGCTCGAGCACGTAGAGGTCCGAGGCGTCGGCGTTCGTCGAGTAGGTGACGACATCGCCGTCGGCGTCGAGCATGACCGAGTAGTAGAACGGCATCTGCTCCGGCGTGATCCGCGTCCACGGCGTACGCTCGCCATTCGCGAGCGTGATCCGATCGACCTCGATCGTCTGGCCGGTGAGGTGCGTCACGAACAGCGCCGTGCCGTCGGCGGTGAAGCTCAGCGGCTTCTCGCCGAGTGGCCCCTCGATCGACGATGGCGGCTCCCCGGCGACCGGGATCAACTCGATGCCGCCAGCGGCCCGCGCGATCGCGACGAGCCGACCATCCGGCGTGATCGGGTGGGGGCCGCCTCGGTGATCGGCCGTGATCGGCTGCGGATCCGGTTTGTCGAGATCGATCAGCCACAGCCGCATCGCCGCTCCGGCCTCGGCTCCGCGCACGACGACGTGGCGTCCGTTCCATGACACCACGACCTTGTCGCTGACGTCGAGCTTCGCGATCTTGCCGAGCGGGATCGACACGGGCTCGCCGACGCCGTTCGGGATCCGCACGAGCTTGGTTTCGCCCGCGACGCCGATCATCGCGCTCGCGTCGGGGAGCAGGGTGAACCGGTAGCCGTGCCCGATCAGGGTCGCCGGCGCATCGCCGCGGCGCAGGAACTGCGCGTAGCCGTCGGCGGTCTGCCCGGTGCCCGTTCCCTCGAGGAACGCGATCGTCTGGCCATCGGCGGAGACCGCCTCGACGACGCTCGAGTCGAACCAGCCGACCTCGCGCATCGGCCCGTTGATCGGCCCGGTGAACATCTTGAGGCGGATGTCCGACGGGGCGACGAGGATCTTGCCGGCGCGAATGTCGATCAGCACGAGGCGCCCGGTCCCGCGCAGGACGACGCGCTCCTTGCCGCCCGCCGCGAGCGCGACGATCTCGGGCCCCCGCGAGAACCAGACTTCCTTGCCATCGAGAGACCACGCGAGCCCCTCGATGGCCTGCTGCGGCGCCGACTTCACGAGCTCCTTGCCCGTCAGATCGATCACGGTGACCACGCCCATGGTGTCGGCGCTGGCCGGATGATCGACGAACGCGATCCGATCGCCGCGCGGTGAGACCGCCAGCAGATCGAGCTTGCCGGTGGTGCGCTCGACGATCGCCTTGCCGGGCGGGTACTCGAGGCGCAGCTCGCCGCGCAGGACAGCGAGGTTGTCGCCATCGGGCATCCACGCCGCGCCCCTGACCTGATCGAGCACGGCGCGCGGACCGGTGCCCTCGAAGCCGCGCGTCAACGTGCCGCCGATCCCGGCTACCTCGTCGACGACCACCGCGAGCTCGCCGCGGTGCGAGATATCGAGCAGCCGCCCGGGGATGTTCGTCGGCAGGATCGACGGCTGGGTGATCTGCGAGCGCAGCACCTCCTCGCGACCGCCGCGCTGCGCCGTGTAGAAGACGTTCTGGCCGTCGGGCGAGAGCCGGGCGAACCACTTCGGCTGCGAGTGATACGTGACGCGTTGGTAGGTGACGCCGCCCTCGACGACGCTCGGCCACGCCGGCTCGAGCCCGCGCGGACCGGCGAGCAGCCGCCCGATCATGACGCCCGCGAGCAGCAGCACGATTCCCGAGAGTCCGGCGACAAGCCAGCGCCGGCGCCGGCGCTGGTTGCGCGCTGCCGTGGGGGCCCGCTCGCGGATCGTCGGCGCGGTCTGCGGATCCTGCTCGATCGTGACCTTCGAGATCCGCGCGACCGGATCGGTCGAGGCATCGAGCTCGTCGAGCGCGAACGCGAGATCGTTCGCCGATTGAAACCGCGCATCCTTGCGCTTCTCGAGGCAGCGCAGCACGACGCGCGCGAGCGCCTTGGTCGCGCCCTTCGGCGGATCGGGCGTGGTCTTGAGGATCGCGTACGACTCCTCGACCGCGCTCTGCGCGACGAACGCGCGGTGGCCGCAGATCATCTCGTACAGCACGACGCCGAGCGAGAAGATGTCGGAGCGCTCGTCGACGGTGCCGCCATCGAGCTGCTCGGGCGCCATGTAGCCAGGCGTGCCGATGATGACGCCAGTATCGGCCGTCGTCGGCGTCACCGTGTCCTCGTGCGCGAGGTCGACCGCCGGCCGCTCCTGGGTCGAGCGCGTGAGCTTCGCGATCCCGAAGTCGAGGATCTTGGTGCGGCCCTCGGCGGTCAGGAAGATGTTGTCCGGCTTGACGTCGCGATGGACGACACCGGCGTCGTGCGCCGCGGCGAGCCCGCGCGCGACATCGGCGGCGACCTGGATCGCCTGGCGCAGCGGTAGCTTGCCGCGTGCGAGCCGGCCGCGCAGCGACTCGCCCTCGAGCATCTCGGTCACCAGGAACGGCGTGCCGTCGTGATCGCCGACATCGAACAGCGTCAGCAAGTTGGGATGGTTGAGGCCACCGATCGTGCGGGCCTCGCGCTCGAAGCGCCGGAAGTGCTCGCCCTGCGCGTGCGGCAGGATCTTGATCGCGACCTTGCGGCCGAGGCGCGAGTCATCTGCCCGGTAGACGACGCCCATGCCGCCCGCGCCGATCGCGTGCTCGATCTCGTAGGGGCCCAGCCGGGTGCCGTGCGCGAGCTTCATTCCCTCGCCACCAGTGTACGTCAGTGGCCCTCGACGGACCCGGCGTGGATGAAGTTCTGTACGTGCTGGTTCGGCGACGCCCGGATCTGCGCAGGCGTGCCGTAGGCGGCGATCTCGCCGTGGTTCAGGAGTGCGATCATGTGGGCGATCCGGAACGTCGACGCCATGTCGTGGCTGATCACGATGCTGGTGATGTCGAACTGCTCCTGGGTCTCCTGGATCATGTTGTCGATATCGCGGGTCCGCAGGGGGTCCTGGCCGGTCGTCGGCTCGTCGTAGATCATGATCTCCGGCCGCATCACGATGGCGCGTGCGAGGCCGACGCGCTTCTTTTGACCCTCCGAGATCTCCCCGGGCATCCGGTTCCTGATGTCGGTGATGTGAAGCTTCTCGAGGATATCCTCGACCCGCGCCTTGATCTCGGCGCGCGTGAGGTTGCCCCCACGCTCCTCGAGCGGGAACGCGACGTTACCGGCGACCGTCAGCCAGTCGAGCAGGGCCGCGTGCTGGAACAGCAGCCCGAACCGGCTGCGCACCTCGTTGAGCTCGAGGTCGTTCATCGGGACGATGTCCTTGCCGAACACCCGGATCTCGCCGGCGCTCGGCTTGAACAGCCCCATGACGTGCTTGATGATGACGGACTTGCCCGAGCCGCTCGAGCCGATCAGCACGGTGACCCGGCGCGGATAGATCGGCAGGTCGATCCCGCGGAGCACGTGCTTGTCGCCGAAGCGCTTGTGCACGCCGACGAGCTCGACGACCGGCGTGTCGGTGATCGGCGCCGCCGCGGCGCTCTCGGCGACGTCATCGCCGCGCGACAGCCGCGACGTCTGTGCACCGTCGACGAACGCCCGGAGCGGCGGCAGCTGGCTGTCGATGAACTCGTCGTACGTGCCCTCGAAGATGATCTTGCCGTCGTGCAGGAACGCGACGACATCCGCGAGCCGCTTCGTGCTCGCCATGTCGTGGCTGATGATCGCGGAGGTGATCTGGTACTGCGTCTTGGCGAGCGCGATCATCTCGTCGACCTGCGCGATCATGATCGGATCGAGGCCCGTGGTCGGCTCGTCGAACAGCACGACCTCGGGGTTCGCGATCAGCGAGCGCGCGAGGCTGACGCGCTTGCGCATGCCACCCGAGAGCTCCGACGGCAGGACGCGCTCGCTGCCCTGCAGGTGGAGGATCCGGATCAGCTCGTGCGACAGCGTCATGATGTCACGCCGCCCCATGTCGGAGTTCTCGAGCAGCGTGAACCCGACGTTCTCCTCGACGGGCAGCGCGTCGAACAGCGCGTAGTTCTGGAACAGCATGCCCATCCGCTTGCGCAGCTCGAGCAGCTCGAGCTGGGTGACCTTCGCGAGGTCGTGGCCGAACAGGATCACGCGGCCGCTGTCGGGTTTCTGCAACCCCATCATCAGCTTGAGCAGCACGGACTTGCCCGAGCCACTGCGGCCGATGATCACCGTGGTCTTGCCGGGAACGATCTTGATCGACAGCTTGTCGAGGACGCGCTTGTCACCGAAGCTGACCGACACGTTGTCGAGCTCGATCACCGGCTTGCTCGGATCGAGCGGCCAGCGCTCGAGCTGGGGGAGCAGCAGGTTCTTGCGGGTAGTTGGCGTCTCGGACAGAGCGTCGCCAGTCTACCCCAGGCGACCCCAGGCGACCCCAGGCGACCGGGTCAGCCGGCAGTGGCGGCGCGCAGCAGGCCGTCGACGAGCTGGCGCGAGATCGGGTGGTAGGTGTCGCGGTGGCGCTCGAACAGCCGGGTCGCGACGTCACGCGTGGCGGGCTCCGCGATCAGCGCACCGTAGAGCGGGCGGAGGTACTTCATGCGACCCACCGTGCCGAGCACCTCCTCGACCCGCGGCAGCACGCTCCGCATCTTCGAGCCCAGTGCGAGCGTGAGCCAGGCGACGAGGATCTCGTAGTTGGTCGACGCGGTCAGCGCGTGCTCGGCCTCGAGCGTCTGCAAGAGATCCAGGGACGCGGGCCGCGGCACCGAGTCGAGGTAGATCTGCCACTCGACCGGCGTCCACTGCTTCGCGACGGCGACATCGGGCAGCGCGCCGGCGAGGCGCTCGATCGCCTCGAGGCGCTGCGACTGCGGGCGTGGTGCATTCGGCGGCAGGCCGTCGCCATCGAGCCAGCGCGGCGCATCGACCGTGGCAAGCGCGCCGGGAAACGTCGCCTCGAAGTGCCCCAAAAAGTCATCGGTCGTGATCGCGGAGAACCGGAACGCCTCGAGGTAGCGCCGCAACCACGCGGTGAACGCCTCCCGACCGACGACGAGCTCGAGCGCGTTCAGGAAGAAGCAGCCCTTCTCGTACGGCACCTGCGAGTACGCGTCGTCGGGATCGATCCCGGCGAGCTGGGTGCGCAGGCGTGTCAGCTCCGGGCGCGTCGCGAACCGCGCGATCGCCTGATCGAGCTCGCGGCGGCCGAGCGCGGCGTCGAGTGCGGCAGCCTCCGGACCGTCGAGCGCTTCGATGATCCGGCGCTCGGCATAGACCGTGAAGCCTTCGTTGAGCCAGAAGTGCTCGGCGGTCGCGTTGGTGACGAGGTTGCCGGTCCACGAGTGGGAGAGCTCGTGCGCGATCACGCCGAGCAGCGATCGGTCACCGGCGATCACGGTCGGCGTGATGAACGTCAGCCGCGGGTTCTCCATGCCGCCGTACGGAAACGACGGTGGCATCGTCAACACGTCGAAGCGCTCCCAGTCGTACGGTCCGAATAGCGCTTCGGCCGCCAGCATCATCGCCTCGACGCCCGCGAACTCGTATGCCGCGGCCTCGAGCATCGCGGGCTCGGCCCACACCCGCGAGCGTTCCGAGAGGTCGCGCGACGCGAGATCACCGACGGCGAACGCGAACAGGTAGGGCGGGATCGGCTGCGGCATCTCGAACCGTTCGATCGCCATCCCGATCACGGTGTCGACGGCATCGATGCGCGCGCGATGCGCGGCGGCCATCACCGCACGCAGGTTCTGCGGGATCTCGAGCTCGGCGGTGTAGCGAACGCGCAGGCGCGGCGTGTCCTGGAGCGGCACGATCGAGCGCGCGTGGATCGCCTGGCACTGGCTGAACAGGAACGGCTGCTTGCCGCCGGCCGTCTGCGCGGGTGCGAGCCACTGCAGCGCCGAGGCCTCCGGCGCGGTCCGGTAGCGAATGCGGACCGCCGTCGCGCCCGCAGGCAGTGTGATCGACAGCCGCGCGCCGAGGATCGGCTCGGGCGGATGGAGGACGTACTCGAAGGACTGGCCGGCGGCGTCGGTCACCGCGTCGATCGCGAGGTCACGCGTGTCGAGATCGAGCGGGCCAGTCACCGCCGCGGGCTCCCGGAACGCCAGCGTGACATCACCGTGCAGCGTGCGGTGCTCGAAGTCGATGCGCGCGATGAGGTCGAACGAGACGGTCGCGACCTGAGAATCGTCGTTGTACGAGTGCGGATCGGGGCGGGCCATCGCGCCCGGAGGTTACACGCCTGCGAGGTTCTCGTCGTGCAGTGCGTTGCAACGGCTGCGTCGTGGCAACTCTGTCGAACCGCCCGGCAGCCGTGACGCCGACGCGCAGCCACGACCCGACACCAGGGCTGTCGAGCGGGCACGGTGGCGCGGCTGATGCAACACATCGAGGCATGGCAACCCACAACATGAACGAATGGCATGACCACTCGGGTGTTCGCTGGCTCGCGCCGATGCTCGCGGTGCTCGCGGTGACGATCATCGGCATCCTGCTGATGGTCGTGTACCCGTACGTCTCCGGCTTGTGACGCCGGGACGGCGGTCAATGCTGCGAGGCGCAGGCGAGCTCGGTCGGGCTGCGACTGACGCAGATCCCGAGCTTTGACCTGTCGAGGCGACAGACGTCCGCGACGCGCTCGCAGACCTCGACGGGATCCGCATGCGTCCCGGCGGGCTTCTTCGATCCGGCGTCCTTGCCGCACCCCAGCGCCAGCGCCACGACCGCGATCGACAGGAGGGAGCGCATCACGGCACCGTAGCATCCTCGTCTGGCTTATCGTGATGCCATGCGAGGGGGCGCTCTGTGGATCGTGGTCGCCGCGTGCAGCACGCCGGCATCATCGCCCCCGGCGCAGCCGCCAGTCGCCGTCGCGCCGACGCCGACGCCGACGCCGATGCCTGCTGCGCCGGTCGCCACGCCGCCCGCACCGCCCGCACTGGTCGACGCTGGAGCCTCTGGATCACGGACGGCGCGGGCAGTCCCCGGCTATCCGGCGACCACCGAGCCCGCGACCATCGCGTGCACGCTGCGCGGGGCCTGGAATCCCGAGCAGCCACGCTCGCTGCAGCTCCGCCCCGGTGGCAAGGTGTTCGGCAAGCTCGCGACGGTGAAGCACGCGGAGCTCGCGCTCACCGGCGACTCGCGGGTCTCGTTCGTCGAGCTCACCGGCGCCGAGCAGCGGTTCTGGGGTTACGTCTCGAACGCCGACCTCCACATTCACGCCGCGCGGCCGATCGTGATCGCTGGCTTCGCGATCCCCGGCGGCACCGCGGTGATGCATCCGCGATCGGCGACCGCGTCCGTCGTCTCCATCGACCTGCAGCTGCCCGCAGGCGTCCGCGCGATCACGCCGGTGCGCCAGGACGTCGCGTGCACCGACCTCACCCTCGACGAGCCCCAGCTCGATGCCCGCGCAGCCATCGCCGAGCCCACCCTCGAGCAGGCGATGCTGCGCGGCAAGCAATCGATCCCGCTCTCGCTCACGCCTACCGGCAAGCCCGTCGCCCGGCTGACCTACAAGGACGAGACGCCGCTCGTCGACATCGTCGAGCGCAGAGGCGCGATGGCGCGCATCGTCGTGCTCGTTCATTCGCTGAACCCGCTCGACAACGTGACCCTCGTCGGCTGGGTACCTGCCGCCGCGGTCGGCCCGCACGACAGCGGGTTCGGCGGATCGTGGGGCACCGGAGGCCAGCCGGCCACGCGCAAGCGGCGCAAAGATCCAACCGCACCGCGCGTCACCTGCACGCACGAAGTGCCGCTCGTGGCCGACGTCGCCGGCGACCGCGCGCTCGTCGGCGCGATCCTGCCGAAGGTCGTGATCGAGGTCGGCGCGCGACGCGGCGAGCTCGTCGAGGTCCGGACGATGACCTACGAGCTCGAGCTCGCGGATCACGCCGTGCTGCTCACCCGACCTGCCGAGCTCGCCGACTGCACGACCGCGCCGTGAGCCGACGCGAAGGGATGTAAGTGGGTCGAGCCAACTCCGTTTCGCGTGCATGAAACGCATGGCGGTCGTCATGGTCGCGACGTCCCTCGGCGGCTGTCCCTCGATCTACCCGCGCCACGACCCGGTCATTCCGCCCTCTGCGCCAGCGCCGATCGAGGGCCTCAACACGGAGTGGGACGACTACAACGCGGCCAAGCCGCCGGGCGTCGACGAGATCATCTTCTCGACGAATCGAGGATCGCAGGGGCACGATCTCGACGTCTTTCGCGCCACCGTGAGCTGGAGCGCGTCGCCGAAGGCACTCGGCGAACCAGCCCCGTACGCCCCACAGTTGATGTCGCCGGCCGACGAGCGCGGTCCGCTCGCGATGTCGATGGCCGACTTCGTCGATCCGCCGATGTCCGGGAGCCCTGCGGTGCTCTCGTACGCCAGCGCGCGCGACGGTGGGGCAGGCGGTCTCGATCTGTACTGGGCGGAAGTCAGCTCGGGGATCCTCCACCCGCTCGACCATCTATCGTCGAGCGCGAACGACGCTTACATGACCTATCGGTTCGGTGCGGTGATGAAACCGCGCGTGTTGTTCGCGTCCGACCGCGGTGGAAGCGGTTACGACCTGTTCGAGGCGACCTGGAACGGTTATCGGCTCGGTGTCGCGCCGACGAGCCTCACGAAGGTCGATCCACTCTCGAGCGACGCTGACGATAACGCTCCGTTCGTCGCGCGAGGCAACGACGCCAAGACGGTCATCGTGTTCGCCTCCAAGCGCGAGGGCGGACGCGGCGGCTGGGACATCTGGTGCTCGCACTTCGATGGCTCGGGCTATTCAACGCCAGTCCCCGTCACGATCGCGAACAGCGAGCACGACGAGTTCCGTCCGTCGATCGCCGATGCGGATTCGCGCATCCTCGTGTTCTCGTCGAACCGTCCCGGCGGCCCGGGTGGCTATGACCTCTACGCGGTCGCGTTCCAGGGCTGTGCTTGAGACCGTGATCGGGCGATCGGCACGATCGAGGTGACGCGGCGGCTCAGGTGTCGTCGAGGAGGTCGGCCGCCCAGTCCTTGGTGTCGATCAGCTCCTCGCTGGTCGTGAGGTGATCGAGCGGGCGCGAGCCGATCTCGTCGGCGACGAGCGAGGTCATCTTGTTGACCTCGTCGGCGATCAGCGCCTGGATCAACGTCTGCCGGGGATCCGCGGCGCGCGTGCGAGCGACCTTGGCCTCGCGCACGGCAGCGGCGACGTTGCGCGACGTGACCTTGAGCCGGTTCGCGAACAGGTACTGCGAGAGCGCATCGCCGAAGTCGGCGGCGGACTGGAAGCGATCCTCGCGATCCTGGGTCAGCGCCTTGCGCACGACCGCATCGAGCTCGGCATCGACGTTCGGGTTGAGCGCGGTGATCGACGGGACACGCGCCTGGCGCACGAGCTCGACGGTGCGATGTGGGGTGTCCGCGGAGAACAGCCGGCTGCCGGTCAGCAGCTCCCACGTGATGATGCCGAGCGCGAACACGTCGGCGCGCGAGTCGACCTCGAGGCCGAGCGTGGCCTCGGGAGACAGGTAGCTGAACTTGCCCTTGACCACGCCCTCGTCGGTGATCTCGGCCTGGCTGTCCGCCTTGGCGAGGCCGAAGTCGACGACCTTCACCTCGCCGTTCTTCGACATCATGATGTTCGGCGGCGACACGTCGCGATGCACGATGCCGAGCGGCTCGCCGGTGTGCGGGTGATCGAGCGTGTGCGCGTAGTGCAGGCCCTTGCAGACCTCGACGACGATGTGGATCGCGAGCGCGACGTCGCGGGTGTTCGTCTCGGTATGATGGGCCATCAGGGCCTTGAGGTCACAACCGTCGACGAACTCCATCACGAGGAAGTAGGTGCCGTCGGCCGCCTTCGAGATGTCGAAGACCTGCACGACGTTCGCGTGCTGGAGGAACAGCGAGAGCCGAGCCTCGTCGAGGAACATCGCGACGAACTGCGGATTCGCGGTGAGGTTCGGCAGCACCCGCTTGATCGCGACCGCCTTCTTGAAGCCCTTGATGGACTCCGCGGTGCCGCGAAAAACTTCAGCCTGTCCGCCGCCGCCGAGGCGTTCGAGGACAGTGTAGGTGGTCTGCATGCTCCCCCCGACGATCGCCCGGACCGGCGGTCCGATCAATAGAAGACCCTCGCCTTGGTACGTGCGTGGCCACGCCCCGGTTGCGTGCTGGCGCCCGTCGGCATGTAGTACGCACCGATGTACGTCCACATGCTGACCCAGGCCCCCCGATGACCACCGAGTTTCGCTTCGAGCACGTGTTTCGGGTGCCGTCGACGACCGCGATGCTCGAGGCCTACTTCGATCCCGACCACCTCGCCGCGCAGGACGTGCTGGCCGAGCTCGGCGGCCGGACGGTCATCGAGTCGACAGACGAGCCGGCGATCCGGCGATGCACGTGGCGAGTCGGCGCGCTCAAGCCGCTACCGTTCTTCGCCCGTCCGCTCGTGCCCGGCGGCAAGCTGCAGTACCTCGAGACGATGACGTGGCGCCGCGCTGACGACGAGATCGATCTGGTCATCAAGCCCGAGATCCTCGGAGGCCGGGTGCAGATCGCCGCGGTCTACCAGCTCGCGCAGATCGGCGAGGGCCAGGTGCGGCGGCGCTACGCCGGCACGATCACGGTCGATGTTCGCCTGGTCGCCGGCAAGATCGAGCGTGGCGTCCTCGCGGAGATCGAGAAGGGCATGCCGATCATGACGAAGTGCACGCAGGACTGGCTCGACCGCGCGCGGCCGGCGTAGCTACGGCGCTTCGACGGTGACGTAACCCTTGCGGGGCGTCTTCGCGTACGGCTGCGCGCCGCGCTCGCACGACAGGATCGTCTCGCTGTAGTCGTAGGCGTAGGTCGTCGCGTCGATCGGCTCGAGCGTCTCGGTGCCGAGCCAGCGACAGCCGTCGGAGATCCGCGCGCGCACCGTGAACGTGATCGGTCGCAGCCCCTCATCACCGAACGTGACGAGCAGATCGCCGTTGCGCCACGCGCTCAGGTAGATCGCGTTGGGTTGCTCGACCGCGTGAAGCACGAGGCGTCGCGTGACCGGTTCGTTGCGCGGTCCGAAGCTGACCGCGGCGAAACCACCGAGTCCGAGTAGGAGCGCTCCGACGACGACGGACCTGAGGACAGGAGTCGTGATCGCTTGCTGCATCTCTCCATCTTACTCGCACCGCTGCGAACTGCCATCGCGACTTCTGATCGGCTGCGCGTGAGACAGGTGCGGCGGGTGCGACGCGCCGTGTCAGGCAGCGTCGGCTGACTCAGCGCGTGCTCGTTCCACCCTTGGGCATCCGCTCCCGCTGCTCGCGGACCGAGGTCTGGGCGCGGCGATCGGCGTCGAGGTCGATGCCCTCGCCGGCGACGTGTGATAGCGGCCCGGGGTCGACATCGGCGAGCCCGCTCTCGGTCGCGATCAGCACCGCGTCCTCGATCGTCACGCCTACGATATCCTCGCGGACGTCGGCGCCCAGCCCACTCTCGCCGGCAGGGCGTGCGCGCTCGGTCTGCCGCAGCAGGTGCAGCAGGTATGCGACCGAGCTTCCGAGCAACAGCAACTTCAGGATTCGCTTCATGTCCGCGAGCACAGCAACCGTCGTGCCGCCATCGAACCTGATCGATCAGCGCGGCCTGGCGCCGAGAACTTCGACCAGGTGCCGGAACGAGTTCTGCGTCGGCTTGCCGCCCTCGCAGTCGCGCCGCTTCTTCTCCCCGCAGCGGACGTCCTTGTCGACGAACCGCTTCGCGCCGCAGCCGGCGAGGTACGTCATGATGTCCTTGCACTCGTAGCCGTGGTCGAGGCCGTACGCGTGAGCGACCTCCATGCCGATCGTCTCGCAGATCGCGCGAACGTCGTTCGAGAGCGCCGTACTGAACGCGTAAACGACGGGCCTCGGGATGACCTCGCCGTTGAACGGCGCGAGCCCGCCGATCCGCCGGTCCTTGACGCCGATGTCGCCTGGGCGCCCGCCGACCGCGACCAGCACGAAGTCCGCATTGGTCGGACGCTGATCTGTGACCACGACGTCGAACGGCGCGAACAGGTCGCGCACGCAGGTCACGACCTTCTTCCAGCTCGCTTCGCTGCCCTTCCAGCCCGGCAGCTTCGTCGGCGTGTTGCGCGTACTCGCGAGCACGCTCGAGATCCCGGCCGGCGCATCATCGATCCCGGGGCGCAGCTCGATCGCGCGTCGCTCGAGGAAGATCGTCCGCGACGGCGCACGCTCGGCGCGCTTGACGATGCGCACGAAGTCGTCGGTATCGGGGACCTCCCACTTGCCGGTCTCGAGGCGGTTGATGATCGTGATGCCCGAGATCACGACGACGGCGGCGAAGGCGCCGATCACCGCGGCGGCGATCAGCCAGCGCCGGTGCGAGCGCTGAGCACGCGGAGGGGCAAGCCTACGAACCGGTGGTGCCATGCGCGGCGTGCATGGTGACACATTCGCAGTGGCGGGCGCGATACGATGAAACCGTGAGCGCCAGCACCCCAGAGGCGACGCTCGACGTCGTGGGGCCGTACGTCGTGTACGAGCAGCTCGGCAAGGGCGGCATGGCGACCGTGCATCGCGCCGAGACGCAGGGCGTCGAAGGATTTCGTAGACCGATCGCGCTCAAGCGCCTGCTGTCCCACCTCGCCGCAGATCCGGATCTCGTGCGGTCGTTCATCCACGAGGCGAGGCTCGCGAGCCACCTCCACCACACGAACGTCGCGCAGACCTACGACCTCGGCCGCGTCGGCGACACGTACTTCATCGCGATGGAGTACGTGCCCGGCGCCACGCTCGCGCAGATCCTGCGGCAGTGCGACGCCGCGGCCGGGCTGATTCCGATCCCCGTCGTGCTGAGCATCGTGACGCAGATGTGCGATGGCCTCGACCACGCGCACAACCTGTGCGACGCGAGCGGCAAGCCTCTCGGGATCATCCATCGCGATGTCTCGCCGGCCAACGTCATCGTCTCGAACACCGGTATCGTCAAGCTGATCGACTTCGGGATCGCGAAGGCCGAGAGCTCCGGGGTCAACACCCAGACCGGGATGATCAAGGGCAAGTTCGGGTACGTCGCTCCCGAGTACACGAGTGGCCAGCTCGATGCGCGCTGTGATCTGTGGGCTGTTGGCGTCGTCGCGCACGAGCTCTTGACCGGGCGCCGGCTGTTCCAGGGCCAGGATAACTTCGAGACGATCACGCGGGTTCGCGAGGGCAAGCTCGATCCGCCATCGCGCACGCGGCCGCTGCCGCCGGAGCTCGACGCGATCGTGATGACCGCGCTCCAGCGTGACCCCGATCAGCGCTGGCAGAGTGCAGCCGCGATGCGGAATGCGCTCGCGAACTTCGCGCACGACGCACGAATGGAGGTCGGCAACGCGCAGGTGATCGCGTGGGTCGAGTGGGCGTTCACCCAGGTCTCGCACGACGAGGACAGCGGGCTCGCGCGCGTGATCGACATGCTCGCGGAACCGTCGAGCGTCTCGATGCACGTCTCGATCGACGACCGCGAGGTGCAGAACCAGACGCCGACCGTACCGCGCGAAAAATCGCGCCAGCTGTCGGTGGCCCGTGCGGAACCTGCACCGCATCACCTGCCGACGTCGAAGATGAAGGCGTCGCGCGGCCCATCGTGGGTGGCCGTGATCATCGTGCTGCTCGCGCTCGGCGGGGCGGCCGCCGTCGTGTGGATGGAGTACTACGAGCTGACGTACGAGCTCGCGTACTAACCCCGGGGCTGGGAGTAGATCCCGGCCCCCTCCATCTCGGCTGTGAGTCAGCGCTTCTTCAGCTCGGGCAACGAGATCATCTCGAGCGCGCGCGGCACGTCGGTCTTCCCGAGCCAGAGTGACGCTTCGGCGGGATCGCGTTCGATGAGGTCGAGCACGTCGAGCGCCTCGCGGGCCGACGAGAACCGGCGATCGGGCTTCCGCGCCATCAGCTTGCGGGCGTAGAGCTCGAGCAGCGGATCGACCTCGCGGCCGGGTGACCGCTGCGCGATCGACGGCGGATCGCGGCTGATGTTGGCGACCGCGATCTCCATCGCGGTGCCCTCGAACGGCGTCACGCCGGCCAGCATCTCGTAGAGGATCACGCCGAGCGAGAACAGATCGGCGCGGTGATCGATCGGCTCGCACTGCGCCTGCTCGGGCGACATGTAGAGCGGCGTGCCGAGCATCATGCCGGACGCGGTGAGCCGGCCCCCCTCGCCGGACTCGTCGGGAACGCGCAGGATCGCGATGCCGAAGTCGACGATCCGGGCGATCTCGGTGCCGTCGTCGCCGATCGCGACGATGATGTTGTCGGGCTTGAGGTCGCGATGGATCAGCCCGACACCATGCGCGTGATCGAGGCCGAGCAGCAGCTGGTGCAGCAGCTGGATCATGCGGCGGCGCGCCGGCGACACCGTCATCACCTCGGTCAGCGTCGGCCCTTGCGCGTACTCCATCACCATCACCTGGAGCCCACTCGCGGTCTCGCCGACGTCGAGCACGCTGATGACGTTCGGATGCTGGAGCTTGGCGGCGATATGCGCTTCGCGGCGAAATCGCGCGAGCATCGTCGGCTCGTGGGTCAGGTGCTCGTGCAACACCTTGATCGCGACGACTCGCTTGAGCTTGTGGTGACGGCCCTTGTAGACCGCGCCCATCGCGCCGGCACCGAGCTCGGACTCGATCACGTAACGGTCGAGGACCACCTGACCGATCAGCGCGTCGATCGGAATCGGCTTGCCGAGCTCCGACGCAATGAGCTGTCCGCGCTCCTTGCGCGTTCGCCGGGCGAACGGTTTGGTGTCGTCCTCCTCGGGCATCGCGTCTCAGTCTACTCCCTGCGGCGCCCAGGTCGTGCTCGCCACCCGGGTCACCCGCTCGCGAAGCGCGCCCTCGAGGAGGGCGAGTCGCTCGCCATCGGCGTCACGCAGGTAGCCCCGCCGGGTGACGCGTGCGCGGCCGCCGGCAAGCTCGACAACCCAGCCGCTCGCGCACGACAGCAGCAGCTCGATGTGCACCTCGTCGCTCGCATTGTCATTCCAGAACTGCGCGACGGTGCGGAGCCCGGTCTGCATCGTCGCCTCGACGCTGCCGCCGCGGACCTCCGCCGTCCAGTCGCGCGTTCGCAGCATGCGCGGCCCGGTGACGTCCGGTAGCCAGCCCGCGAACCGCTCGTCGAGGATCTCACGGCACTTCGCACGGACGGTGGCGTCGTCGGCGTAGTCGTCCTTCGGGTTGCGGTCGTCGTCGTCGTCGTCGGGATCTTCGGTCACGGCGTACTCGCGCGGACGATATCACTCGCTGACGCTGACGAACCGCCAGCGCTTCTGCTGCGGCTCGCGCCAGGCCTCGGCGTGCGAGATCGGTCGGTCATCGACGGGCAAGCCCGCGGCGCGAAGCTGCGCGAGGCCACTCGCAGTCAGCGAGCACTCGAACACGCCGAGCGACGTCAGGTGCGCCAGAGCTTCGCGCCCGGCGTGCAGCAGTGCGGCGCCCTCGTCGCTCAGCGTGCCGAGCGAGAAGTCGAGGGCGGCGAGTGCGGGAAGCCGCGGGGACCGCAGGATCGCCGGACAGATCTCGTCGGTGAAGATCGCATTCATCAGTCGCAACACGCGCAGCTTCGGGAAGCCCTCGCCGGCGAGGAAGCCCGCGAGGTCGTCGGGCTCGACGTCGGCGCCGTAGTCAGGCGTGCCGAACCACAGCTCGAGCTCCTCGAGCTCGGGCCACGGCGCGGCGAGGATCGTCGCGAGCGTCGACTTGCGCAGCGTGCTCGTGCGCAGCGCGAACCGGCGTGCCTGCGGCAGTGCGAGTGGTGCGAGCTCGACGTCGCCGGTGCCCTTGAGCACGACGTCCTCGAGGAGTGGATAGGCCTCGCCGAGGCCGCCGAGCTCGCCGAGTGGCGCGCGCGAGATGTCGATGTTGTCGAGCTCGCTGTCGTCGAAGTCGGCGAGCACGAGCCGGCGCAGGGGCGGGCGAGGGCCGGCATGTAGCAACAGATCCGAGACGAGCTGATTGTCCTGATCGCCGGCGTGATGACAGCCGATCACGAGCTCGCGGAGGAACCGCGCCGATGGATGGCGCAGCAGCTCCCACAGCAGATCCTCGCTCTCGCCGCGGTCGAGCGAGCCCGTGATCCGCGCGCCGCGCACGAAGCCGTGCTCCCACACGAGGTGGAGGCCGCGGCCACCGTCGTCGGGCGCCGCCGCCGCGAGCGTTCCGAGCAGCACGGGTGCGTGCTCGGCGAGCAGCCGCGCCTCCTCGGCGGCGAGCGTGGGGTCGTCGGGGACGGCGAGCCGCGCGTGCTGCACCGCGATCAGCGCGCCGCGCGGATGGCCGCGTTGCTGCAGCCAGTCGGCATAGACGAGCGCGGCAGCGTGATCGCCAGGATCCGCGCGCAGCGTCGCGTCGAGCGTTGGCTCGATCGGCTCGTCGGGAATCGCGTCCTCGCGTGCCGGGTCGCGAACCCGCTGCCAGCCCTGTCGCAGATATTCGCTCATCAGCCGGCAGTACTCGCGGTCGCCACCAAACTGGTGACGCAGCGTGACGCGCTCGGCGGGAGCGTGATCGATCGCGTCGGCGTGCGCGCGCCGGACCATCAGGTGCGGCCACACCTCACCATCGACACGGTCGAGCCACAGCTCGAACACCTCGGTGCCGCGCTGCAATCGGGCCACGGCTCGATCATGCCAGAGGCCGCACGCCGGCGTGGTAATCCGTGGAGCGAGACCGCGATGACGAGTGACGACGCGTCCGCACACCTGCTCGCCGAGATCCTCGCCGATCCGGCGCGCGATGCGGCACGCCTGGTCTACGCCGATCACCTGATCGAGCATGGCGATCCTCGCGGCGAGCTCGTCCACGTGCAGTGCAAGCTCGAGAACTTGCCGTGGGACGATCCGGCGCGCCGGCCGCTCGAGCGCCAGGTCTCCGACCTGCTCGCGGTGGACGAGACCGCGTGGACCCGCGACGTTCGCGCGCTCGGCTTCACCGACCATCTGCACCAGGTCAACCTGCGGCGCGGCTTCGTCGAGCGCGTCACGGTCGGGGCCGAGCAGGCTCCCACGCTCGTGCCGGCGCTGCGCGCGATCACGCCACTTCGCGAGGTCCACGCGCGGCTCCGCGACGTCGCCTCGATCGACGGGTTCGGCGCCGCGGTCGCCGATGTCGAAGGGGTCTCGGTCGCGACCTCGAACCTCGAGGTGACCCGCGCACTCGCGCGATCGTTCGTGGGTTGGCGGCAGCACGGCAAGCTGCGGATGCTCCACGGCATCGGGCCCGAGCTCGCACGCTCGATCGCGGCGGTGCCGGCGCTGCGCGGCCTCGACCACCTGCGCCTCAGCGCCGCCGGATCCGGCGTCGGAG